>NZ_CP035951.1:3197500-3520115 GCF_013376875.1 Acidovorax sp. JMULE5 | reverse complement strand
AGTACAACCCCAAGACGGGGCGCTCCATCCGCTCGACCATCGGCGCGCGCTACAGCCCCGGCAATTACCGCACCGTGAGCGCGGCCTACCGCCTGCAGCGTGGCACCAGCGAGCAGATCGACATCGGCTGGCAGTGGCCGCTGAACGACCTGTGGGGCGACAAGGGCAAAGACCTGGGCGCAGGCCGTGGCCAGGGCGGCGGGCGCTGGTACAGCGTAGGCCGCCTGAACTACAGCCTGCAGGACCGCAAGCTGGTGGACACCGTGGTCGGCCTGGAGTACGACAGCTGCTGCTGGATTGGCCGTGTGGTGCTGGAGCGCCTGCAAAGCAGCGTGACCACCTCCAACACCCGCCTGCTGTTCCAGATCGAGTTCGTCGGCTTCTCGCGCCTGAGCCTGGGCTCCAGCCCCCTGGACACCTTCAAGCAGAATGTGCCGCGTTACCAGAACCTGCGCGAGCAGGTCACAACGCCCAGCCGTTTCAGCAACTACGACTAACGCCCAACGCTCCTACGCTTAACGCCATGAATCACCGTGTCATTGCACTGGCCATTGCCACCCTGGCTTCCCTGCTCTCCCAGGGCGCCCTGGCCCAAGGGCTGCGCCCTTCCGGCGCACCGTCGGGCAAAGGGCTGACGGCGCGCCCGGCGGCCGCACCATCGACCACGCTGCCTGCAGAAACGGCGAGTGGTAGCAGCAGCTCGGCACCCCGGCAGGCGGATTTCATTGTCGCCGTGGTCAATTCCGAGCCCGTGACCAACAACGAGGTCCGCGCGCGCCTGGCCCGCGCCGAAGCCCAGCTGGCCCAGCAAGGGGGTGCCATGCCGCCCCGGGAGCTGCTGGCGCGCGAGGTGCTGGAGCGCATCATCCTGGAGCGCGCACAGCTGCAGCAAGCCAAGGAATCGGGCCTCAAGGTGGATGACTACGCCGTGTCGCAGGCCGAGCAGGGCGTGGCCCGCCAGAACAACATGTCGGTCGATGACCTCTACCGCCGCCTGGCGCGGGACGGCATGGGCAAGGAGCGCTTCCGCGAGGAATTGCGCAACCAGTTGCTGCTGCAGCGCCTGCGCGAGCGCGAGGTGGAGGCGCGCGTGAAAGTCACCGACCTGGACATCGACCAGTACCTGCGCGAGCAGCAAAAGGGCAACGACGTCGCTTCGATGGAGATCAACCTGGGCCATGTGCTGGTGCTGGTGCCCGAGAACGCGAGCCCCGTGCAGGTGGCCGAGCGCCAGGCACGCGCCCAGCGCGCGGCCGACAAGGTGCGCGCGGGGGAAGACTTTGCGGCCGTGGCCCGCGAGTTTTCGGATGCACCCGAGGGACAGCGCGCGGGCGGCCAACTGGGCATGCGCCCGGCCGACCGGTATCCCGAGCTGTTTGTGAACTCCACGCTGGGTCTGCCCGTGGGCAGCATCGTCGGACCCGTGCGCTCGCCAGCGGGCTTCCACGTGCTCAAGGTGATCGAGCGAGTCACGGCTGGTGTGCCCACCACGGTGGTGCAAAACCATGCCCGCCACATCCTGCTGCGCACGGGGCCGCAACTTTCCGAAAGCGCCGCCGCCGCTCGCCTGGCCGACTACCGCCGCCGTGTGCAGATGGGGCAGGCCGATTTTGCGGCGCTGGCCCGCGAGCACTCGCAGGACGGTAGCTCCAAGGAAGGTGGCGACTTGGGCTGGGCCACCCCCGGCCGCTATGTGCCCGAGTTCGAGCAGGCCCTGAACGCCCTCAAGCCCGGCGACATCAGCGAACCCGTGGTTTCGCGTTTCGGCGTGCACCTGATCCAGCTGCTGGAGCGCCGCGAGGCCAAGCTCACCCAGCGCGAGCAGCGCGACATGGCGCGCGACACCGTGCGCGAGAAGAAACTGGACGAGGCCTACGCCACCTGGGCGCAGGAGCTGCGCGGACGCGCGTATGTCGAATACCGCGACCCACCGCAGTGACCGATCGATGATCAGACAGGTAAGCACGCGTTGAAACACATCCCCCGCAAGCGCTTCGGGCAGCATTTTCTGTCCGACAAGGGCATCATCGAAGATATCGTGCAGGCCATTGCACCCCAGCCGGGCCAGCCCATGGTTGAGATCGGGCCGGGCCTCGCGGCGCTGACCCAGCCCCTGGTCGAGCGCTTGGGGCGCCTCACGGTCATCGAGCTGGACCGCGATCTGGCCTTGCGCCTGCGTCTGCACGGCCAGCTGGAAGTGATCGAGTCCGACGTGCTCAAGGTGGACTTCACCGCGCTGGCACTGGCCATGCGCGAGAAAGCCGCGTTGCCCGACCTCAAGCTGCGCGTGGTGGGCAACCTGCCCTACAACATCTCCACGCCCATCCTGTTTCACCTGCTGGACCATGTGCAGGTGATTGAAGACCAGCACTTCATGCTGCAAAAGGAAGTAATCGACCGCATGGTGGCCAAGCCCGCCACCAGCGACTATGGGCGCCTGTCAGTCATGCTGCAGTGGCGCTACGCCATGGAAAACGTGCTGTTCGTGCCGCCTGAGAGCTTTGACCCACCCCCACGCGTGGACAGCGCCGTGGTCCGCATGGTGCCGCACGCAGAGCCTGCGCGTTTGTCGGTGCCCCTGCTGGAAGAACTGGTGCAGGTCGCCTTCAGCCAGCGCCGCAAGCTGCTGCGCCACACCCTGGGCCGCTGGCTCGAAGCGCGCCAGTTCGCCGGCACCTTCGACACCCAGCGCCGCGCCGAGGAAGTGCCTGTGGCCGAGTTTGTGGCACTGGCGCAGGCGTGCTCATAAATCAATAGCTGCCAGCGCTTGCCGGATAAGCGCTAGAGCCTAATTTGCCTAGAAAGCGCTCGTAACTGGCGCGCCCCATACCAGCGACCGCCGCGCAAGGGCCGCCCCGCCGCGCTGGCGGTGTCCCCCTTCCCGAATTGCTCAGCAATTCGAGAGAAGGGGGAAGGCGCGCAGCGCCTCAGGGGGATGAACCCTATGCAGCGCTCAGCCAGTAACCCGCGTTGAAAGGGCTGCTCATGCGCAGCGCCATCGGGGAGACATCGACAAGCTTGTCGGTCGGCATTTTTTCGGCGGAATCCGTGCCGATTTCAATGCCCTCGACACCTTGTTGGGTGCCGGTAGCCTCGTTCGCCCGTTCTGCTTGGCTGGTGGATGCAGAACGGGCTACAGAAAAGAATAGAAACACCGGAACGGTATCTTGCGGTCGCCCCAGTAGTCGGCGGCGTCGCGGAAGATATCGAGCAGTTGTTCACGCGCTTCCTTGTCGAACTTGCCCGTGGCGGGGATCTGCTCCAGCACCACGATGAAACCAGGCTGCGGGCCCGATTTATGCAAGGGATCCGTCATGCAGTCGTACAACGCATCAAAGTTCTTGCCGAAGTGCGACGGGAAGGTGAATTGCCCGGCAATCAGGTCCAGCACATCCTGCTTGGACTGCGCGTGGGCCAGGTTGGCGTACAAGAAATGGTGACCCATGGAGGTGGCCGCATCCTGCAGGTCCTGCACGCGGAAAGCGCGAATGGACTGCACGATGTTGGTGCGCACGCCACGCAGTGGCGTTTCCAGGTCTTTACGAAGTGGCGTCTGCATCTCCGCTACTCTTTCTTTTTAAAGTCCACAAACTTCTGGCATTTCGCAGGGCTGCGGGATGCAGCCTGCGGGTGGGGGATTCAAGGGGGTGCGCTTACCGCTGCCAGCGTATCTCTGGCCTGCGTGCAGCGCAACGGGGGTCACTCGACGATCTCGCGAAAACTGGCGTAGTGATCGCTGGTGTAGTAGCAGGCGTCCGGAACCCGGGGCTTGCCGCCACACACAATGCGCCGGGCTCCCCGGTTGCGCGATCCTGGTGTTCTGACGGTGTACTCACGGTAGTAGCCCCGCTTGTGGGCGGGCAACAGCCGCTCGCGATTGCCAAAAACTGTTCCGTCCTTGTCATACGGAAAGGGCCCTCCTTCACGGATCAGCGCATACGTCGCCCGCCCTTGGGGCGGCAACTCGGCCAATGCGATAGGGGGGATGGAGCCGTCGGTGGACGGGGAGTTCCGGGCATGCCCCGCTACCGGGGACAACACGAACGCAACACCCAAAACACACAAAAACCCTGCTTTGCGCGCCCGGGTGGCTACAGCCTTCAGCATCAACGAACCTTTCAGAAACTACGGGTTAACCCGAAATTTCGAGCCGCTAGTGTCGCTCAACGGCCCCCAAAAAGCAAGCGTCTGCACAAAGATTGGGCAGACGCTGAAGGGAAAAACAAGCTCTTTAAGTTAGCGCTTGCTATCAATTTTTGGCTTATCTTGACACGTTGGCATCGGCCACGGTAAGTGCTGTCATGTTCACAATGCGGCGCACGGTGGCGCTGGGCGTCAGGATATGGACCGGCTTGGCCGCGCCCAGCAGCACGGGGCCGATGGCGATGCCGCCGCCTGCGGCGGTCTTGAGCAGGTTGTAGGCGATGTTGGCTGCGTCGATGTTGGGGAACACCAGCAGGTTGGCGTCACCCGTCAGTTCGCTGCTGGGCATGAGGGCCGCACGGGCCTTGCCGTCCAGCGCCACGTCGCCATGCATTTCACCGTCCACTTCCAGCCAGGGGGCTTGCTGGCGCAGCAGTTCGAGCGTCTGGCGCATTTTGACGGCGCTGGGGTGGTTGCTGGTGCCGAAGTTGGAGTGAGACAGCAGCGCGGCCTTGGGCTTGACGCCAAAGCGCATCATTTCCTCGGCAGCCAGGGCGGTGATCTCGGCCAGCTCCTGGGGGGTCGGGTCGTAGTTGACGTGCGTGTCCACCAGGAACACCTGGCGCCCGGGCAGCATGAGGCCGTTCATGCAGGCGTATACCGGCACATCCTGCGCAGTGCTGTCGGCGCCGCCCGCGTGTTTGCCGATCACCTGATCGATGTAGAGCAGGTGGTTGGCCGTGGTGCCCCAGGTGCCGCAGATCAGGCCGTCCACCTCGCCCTTGTGCAGCATCATGGCGCCGATGAGCGTGAGGCGCCGACGCATTTCGATCTTGGCGACCTGCTGGGTGATGCCCTTGCGCTCGGTCATGCGGTGGTAGGTCTGCCAGAAGTCGCGGTAGCGGTGGTCGAAGTCGGTGTTGACCACGTCGTAGTCCACGCCTTCTTTCAGGCGCAGGCCAAACTTTTCGATGCGCTGGGCAATGATGGCGGGGCGGCCGATCAGCGTGGGGCGGGCCACCTTCTCGTCCACCACGATCTGCGCGGCGCGCAGCACGCGTTCTTCCTCACCCTCGGCGTAGGCCACGCGCTTTTTGGCGGCGGTGCGTGCTGCGTCGAAGATGGGTTTCATCGTCGTGCCGGAGGCGTAGACAAAGGTCTGCAGCCGATCGCGGTACGCGTCCATGTCGGTGATGGGGCGCTGGGCCACGCCGCTGTCCATGGCGGCCTGGGCCACGGCCGGCGCAATCTTCATCATCAGGCGCGGGTCGAACGGCTTGGGGATCAGGTATTCGGGGCCGAACGACAGCTTCTCGCCCACATAAGCTGCAGCCACCACTTCGCTCTGCTCAGCCTGGGCCAGCTCGGCAATCGCGTGGACGGCGGCAATCTCCATCTCATCGGTGATGGTGGTGGCGCCGCAGTCCAGCGCGCCACGGAAGATGTACGGGAAGCACAGGACGTTGTTGACCTGGTTCGGGTAGTCCGAACGCCCCGTGGCCATGATGATGTCGCTGCGCACGCTGTGCGCCAGCTCGGGCGTGATTTCGGGGTTGGGGTTGGCCAGGGCGAAGATCACCGGGCGCTCGGCCATGGTGGCCACCATCTCGGGCTTGAGCACGTTGCCCGCCGACAGGCCCAGGAACACGTCCGCGCCCACCATCACCTCGGCCAGCTTGCGCGAGTCGGTCTTTTGCATGAACTGGCGCTTGTCGTCGTCCATCAGCTCTTCGCGGCCCTCGTAGACCACGCCAGCCAGGTCGGTGACAAACACATTCTTGCGCTGCACACCCACCTTGAGCAACAGGTTCAGGCAGGCCAGCGCCGCTGCACCCGCGCCGCTGGTGACCAGCTTCACCTCCTCGATCTTCTTGCCCGCCACCTTCAGCGCATTCACGATGGCTGCTGCCACCGTGATGGCCGTGCCGTGCTGGTCGTCGTGGAAGACCGGGATCTTCATGCGCTTGCGCAACTCACGCTCCACGTAGAAGCAGTCGGGGGCCTTGATGTCTTCGAGGTTGATGGCGCCGAAGGTCGGCTCCAGCGCGGCGATCACTTCCACCAGCTTCTGGGGGTCTTTTTCATCGATCTCGATGTCGAACACATCCACGCCGGCGAATTTCTTGAACAGAACGCCCTTGCCTTCCATCACAGGCTTGGAGGCCAGCGCGCCGATGTCGCCCAGGCCCAGCACGGCAGTGCCGTTGGTGATGACGGCCACCAGGTTGCCGCGCGAGGTGTAGCGGAAGGCATTGGCCGGATCCTTGACGATTTCTTCGCAAGGTGCGGCCACACCGGGCGAGTAGGCCAGCGCCAGGTCATGCTGGTTGACCATCTGCTTGGTGGCGGCAATGGCGATCTTGCCGGGCTTGGGAAACTCGTGGTACTCGAGAGCGGCACGGCGCAACTGGGCGCGCTTGTCGGAATCGTTGTTGTTCTGGGCCGTGGTGTTTTCGGGCATTCAATTGTCTCCAGCTTGGGGTGTCAATGCCACGCCGGTTCAAGCAGGTCCGGCGCAGGTTGTCAGCTTTCGTAAGGGTGGGCGATTGTAGGCCGCGTTCGGTAAAAACCCTAGTAAGCGAATCTGCTTACATGGGAAATTCAGCTTTGCCGTCTGGGTTGGAATGCGGCGGATCGCTCCAGCGCGAGGTGCAACGTTTACGCAACCGCTGCCGAAGTGGTCTGGACCTCCGCTTCAAGCCCGTCCAGCCTGGGCTTCAAGCTGCTAAACCGTGGGCTTCACCACAATCGTTCCCAACCAGGGCTGTTTTGCGGTCAGCGCAGTCCATGGCCGAGATACGGAAAAAAGACCGCAGAAATGGACTGCAGCGGTCCTTCTGTCATCGACGGTTTTCAGTTCGTTTCCAGATCCTGCGGGCAACAGATCGAAGCGGGCGCTATCGTTAGCGGTGCTTCCCATGGGGCAAGCTGTTAGCCAAACAGCGCCTCATAGCGGGCGATGTTCGGCGAGCGCGTATCCGGCATGCTGGGCACCAGCATCCACTGCACACTTCCCAATTGCGGGTGGCTCAGGGTGTACGTTGCCTGAGAAAGCCTTGGAGCATCTGGTCCATGAAATAGCAGTGTGAACGGTGTCCGAAATTGCTCTGGCAAATGGCCGCGCGCCCGTTCGGTAGCTTCTACCAAAACCAGCTCCACAGGGCCATGCTGTGTCAGTGCGACGAAGGGACTGCCCACCAGGGTGTTGACGGATTCAAAAGTGGTGCTCATCGATGGCGTGTGTTGAGGGATCACAAAAGGGTTGGATACAGGCCATTGAGTTGCCAGAATGGGCTGGTATCCACGACCCACTCAACATCCTACAGCCGAGAATCCACTGTGTATTTGCTATCTGAACCATTTGCCCTGCGTGAGAGGGCCGACGACGATCAGCCTTTTCTGCTGGAACTCTATCTATCCACCCGCGATGACCTCCGGCAGGCCATCCCCGACCTCGCGCTGCTCCAGCAGTTGATAGCCATGCAGTTCAATGCACAGGAGACCGGCTACCGTCACCAGTTCCCCTTGGCCCGCCAGTTGGTACTGCTGCGTTCCGGCCATCCAATAGGGCGCATGGTGGTAGACGCCTCACCCGAACAATTGCGTCTGGTGGATATCGCCATTGCGCCGCCAGCTCGCCGCAGCGGCGCTGCAATGGCTGCGTTGGCTGCGCTGCAGCGCCATGCAGCAGCGCAGGGCCTGCCACTGTGTCTGGCGGTAGGGCGATACAACGGTCCAGCGCAGTGCCTGTATCAAAAATGCGGATTCACTTCCGTGACCGAAGACGATCTTTTCGTGCAGATGATCTGGAGAAGCGCTTCGTTGTGAGACCTGCCAGCACAATCGCTCCGTTGTTGAAGCCATCTTCGACGGGGGAAATGTGCCTGACTGCGTAGCGCTTGCAGGCAAGGCCATCCGTGGGGCGAATCCTGCATCGACAACGGGGACACACTGGAAGTAGATCGCTGTGCGCCGGGGCCGCAGAACAAGCTGCGGCGCTTGCTGGCCACCTGGCTGCAGACAATCCATGCCCCAGACCAGGTGCCCCAGTGCAGCTATGCGGCAACCGCATAGCTGCCCACGCCGCACGCGGCTCGCAGCGACGGCCGCACTGATTGCGCGAGACCGTCCAACGATCTCAGTTGCGCGACGGGAAGATGCCTTCCATGCAAATGATGTAGTTAAGGCCCAGATACGGCTGCATGTTGGACACCATGGCTGTGGTCGTCACGGGGGCGGCCAACGGCTGGCCGCCGGTATTGGCGCCCACCGTCACCGCGCCTGTGCCACCAATGGTGGTGCTGACACCACCCAGGTTGACCGGCCCCGTTGCGGTCGGTGAGTAGATGGACGCGCTGCTCGGGCCACTCGGCGATGCGCTGAGGAAAGAGCCATTGGCGGGAGCCGTGCTGGTGCCCGTGGTGCCCGTGGACGCCTGCAAATGCGTTGTGCCCGTGAGCCCTGCGGGGTCGAAGGTGGCCGGGTGCGTGTGCGGTGGCAGATTCGAGGCATTGAGTGTCACCGTCGCCGAGCCTGTGCCAATCACAGTGTTGGTGTTGGTACCCGCCTTCTCGCCTTGTGCAATGGGGGTCAATCCTGGTCCAGCGGCTTGTGATCCGACGGGGACCCTGCCCCGCAAATCCGGCAGGCCGAAGGTGTTCACGCCATCCCCCCCGTACGTGGTTCCCAGCAAGGCAAACATGGCTGAGTTTTGCTGAATAGGAACCGTCTGCCCGTTGCAGAACGCCCAGCCGCGCGGCGCGTAGTTGAAACCGACCGGCATGATCATCCCCATAAATGCGTCCATGAGTTCTCCTCCATTAGTGAGTGATAGGCCCAGGAATACTATGACGGCAACACGGGAGCGGTCAACGAATATGCTGCAAGAGGCATTTCACACACGCGAACGCACTCCCCGGGCCTCTCACCCCCTCGGAGGGACTTTGAACAGGCCCTGAGCGCGCGCTGCGCTCTATCGGCTGCTCGGAAAGCTGAACACCGCGCCCTCGCGCACACCGGCGCTGGGCCAGCGCTGGGTGATGGTCTTGCGCTTGGTGTAGAAGCGCACGGCGTCCGGGCCATAGGCGTGCAGATCACCGAACAGGCTGCGCTTCCAGCCGCCGAACGAGTGGTAAGCCACCGGCACGGGCAGGGGCACGTTCACGCCCACCATGCCCACCTGGATGTGGTCGGTGAAGTAACGGGCAGCCTCGCCGTCGCGCGTGAAGATGCAGGTGCCGTTGCCGTACTCGTGGTCGTTGATGAGCTGCATGGCTTCCTGCAGGGTCTTCACGCGCACCACACCGAGCACGGGGCCGAAGATCTCTTCCTGGTAGATCTTCATGCCGGGCTTGACGTTGTCGAACAGGCACGCGCCCAGGAAGTAGCCTTCCTCATGGCCCGCCACCTTCACGCCACGGCCATCCACCACCAGCGTGGCGCCTTCGGCCACGCCGCTGTCCACATAGGCCTTCACCTTCTCGAAGTGCGGCTTGGTCACCAGCGGGCCCATGTCGTTGCTGTTGTCGGTGCCGGGGCCGACCTTCATCTTGGCGATCTCGGTCTTCAGGCCCGCGATCACGGCGTCACCCACCGCGTCGCCCACGGCCACCAGCAGCGGGATGGCCATGCAGCGCTCGCCGCACGATCCGTAGGCCGCGCCCATCAAGGCGCTCACGGCGTTGTCCACGTCCGCGTCGGGCATGAGCACCGCGTGGTTCTTGGCGCCGCCCAGGGCCTGCACGCGCTTGCCGTGTTTGCAGCCTTCGGCGTAGATGTATTCAGCGATCGGGGTCGAACCCACAAAGCTCACGGCTTTCACGCGCGGGTCTTGCAGCAGCGTATCGACGGCCAGCTTGTCGCCGTTGACCACGTTGAGCACGCCGGGCGGCAGGCCCGCTTCCAGCGCGAGCTGGGCGATGAACAGCGTGCTGCTCGGATCACGCTCCGAGGGCTTGAGCACAAAGGTGTTGCCGCAGGCCACGGCCATGGGCCACATCCACAGCGGCACCATGGCCGGGAAGTTGAACGGCGTGATGCCTGCGGTGACGCCCAGCGCCTGGAACTCACTCCACGAGTCGATGCTGGGGCCCACGTTGCGGCTGTGCTCGCCCTTGAGCAGCTCGGGCGCGTAGCTCGCGTATTCGACGTTTTCAATGCCACGCTGCAGCTCACCGTGTGCATCGGCCAGCACCTTGCCGTGTTCGGCCGTGATCAGGGCGGCGATCTTGTCGGCGTTTTCTTCGAGCAGGACTTTCAGCTTGCTCATCACGCGGGCGCGTTTCAGGGGCGGCGTGTTGCGCCAGGCCGGGAAGGCGGCTTCGGCCGAAGCAATGGCGGCCTCCACAGTAGCCTTGCTGGCCAGCGCCACGCTGGTGGTCGACTGGCCCGTGGCGGGGTTGAACACTGGCTGCGTGCGCGCCGTGTCCGCAACGATCTGGCCGTCGATCAGGTGGCCGACGGTGGTGGTGACGTTCTTGTCGTGGTTCATGGCAAAAATATGGGTAAAAAGTGCCGCTAGCGCTTATCTAGAAAGCGCTAGCAGCTATTGAATCAGGAGTATTCCCGCTGGCGGATGAAACGGCGCGCGCCAGGCCAGCGGCCACCGCGCAAGGGCCGGGGGTGTGTCATCACGCCGTTTCAGCCAGGGCATCGCCCAGTGCGTTGATCAGGCGGTCGATTTCGGCCTTCTCGCTGATGAAGGGCGGCGCCAGCTGGATGGTGTCGCCACCGTAGCGCACGTAAAAGCCCTTCTTCCAGCAGTTCATCGCAATTTCATAGGGGCGGCGGGCCGGCTCGCCCGGCAGCGCGGCAATGGTGAAGCCAGCAGCTAGGCCAAAGTTGCGGATGTCAGCCACATGCTTGGCGCCCTTCAAGCTGTGCACGGCTTGCTCGAAGTACGGCGCCAGCGCGTTCACGCGGCCGATCATGTCTTCCTTCTGCAGGATGTCGAGCGCCGCAATGCCCGCCGCGCAGGCCACGGGGTGGGCCGAGTATGTATAGCCGTGCGCGAACTCCAGCATGTACTCCGGGCCGCCCGCCGCCATGAAGGTGTCGTAGATCTCCTTGGTGGCCACCACGCCGCCCAGCGGTTGCGCGCCGTTGGTCACCTGCTTGGCAAAGTTCAGGATGTCGGGCGTCACGCCAAAGGCTTCGGCCCCGGTCCACGCGCCGCTGCGGCCAAAGCCGCTGATCACTTCATCAAAAATCAGCAGGATGTTGTTCTGCGTGCAGATCTCGCGCAGGCGCTGCAGGTAGCCCACGGGCGGGATCACCACACCGGCCGAGCCCGAGAAAGGTTCCACGATCACGGCGGCAATGTTCGATGCGTCGTGCAGTGCAATCACGTCCAGCAGGCGGTCGGCCAGCTCTTTGCCCGTGGGCGGCATGCCTTTGTGGAACGAGCCAGCGGGCGGCTGGGTGTGGGGCAGGTGGTCGGCTTCGATGCCTTGGCCGAACATCTTGCGGTTGGCAACAATGCCGCCCACCGAGATGCCGCCGAAGTTCACGCCGTGGTAGCCCTTTTCGCGGCCGATCAGGCGGGTTTTGCTCGCCTGGCCCTTGTTGCGCCAGTAAGCGCGTGCCATCTTCAGCGAGGTGTCGGCCGACTCGGAGCCCGAGCCGGTGAAGAACACATAGTCCAGGCCCGCAGGCGTCAGCTCCTTGACCCGGTTGGCCAGCTCGAACGACAGGGGGTGGCCGAACTGGAAGGCGGGCGCATAGTCCAGCTTCATCGCCTGCTTGCCAATGGCCTCAGCGATCTCGCGGCGGCCATGGCCCAGGCCCGCACACCACAGGCCCGAGAGGCCATCAAAAATCTTGCGACCGTCCGCGTCGGTGTAGTAGGCGCCGCTGCCCTCCACGATCATGCGCGGGTTGGCCTTGAACTGGCGGTTGGCCGTGTAGGGCATCCAGTGTGCGTCCAGCCATTCGGCGTCCATGCGGGGGCCTTCGGCGCCAGCGGCGGGTTTTTCGATGTTGACGAAGCTCATGGGGTTCTCCAGTGCAAAGGCGGCGACAAAAAGCGGGCAACCCCAGCGGTCTGGGGCTTGACGTAGGGCATTGTTGCGCTGCCTGTTAATCTCTCCAATACTCCAATATCAATGTTTACTTGACGGTTTATGCAAGTAAAAACACCTCCACCCCACCCTTCCCCCAAGCACCGCGCCGTACTGGGCCAGCTCAGCGACATGGACCTGCGCCTCTTGCAGGTCTTCAAGAGCGTGGTCGAGTGCGGCGGCATGTCGGCCGCCGAGCTGGAGCTGAACATCGGCACCAGCACCGTCAGCCGCCACATGAAGGACCTGGAAACCCGCCTGGGCCTCACCTTGTGCCGCCGGGGCCGGGCCGGTTTTGCCCTCACGGCCGAGGGGCAGCGCGTGTACGACGAAACCCTGCGCCTGCTGTCGGCCGTGGACGCCTTTCGCAGCAGCATCGACGACATTCACCGCCGCATGGGCGGGCGGCTGGAGGTGGCGGTGTTCGACAAGACGGCCAGCAACCCGGCCGCGCACATTGGCGATGCGATTGCGCTGTTTGCCAGCCAAGCGCCCGAAGTCAGCCTGCAGATGCATGTGGCGTCCATCCCGGCCATCGAGCGTGGGCTGATCGACGGCAGCTTCCATGTGGGCATCATCCCGGCGCACCGCACGTCGCAAAGCCTGGTCTATGCAGACCTGTTTGCCGAAACCATGCTGCTGTACTGCGGTGCGCGCCACCCGCTGTACGGCACCGACCATGCCGCGCTCACCTGGGAATCCCTGCGCGCCTACCAGTTTGCGGGTCTGGGCTACCACTCGCCCAACATGGAGCTGAGCCACAGCACCCGCCTGCCGCGCAAGGCCACCGGGTTCGACCAGGAGTCGATTGCCACGCTGATCCTCTCAGGCCGCTACCTGGGCTTTTTGCCCGACCACTATGCCGAAGGCTTCGAGCGCCAGGGGCTCATGCAGGCCGTTCTGCCCGCGCAATTCCACTACCGCTGCCAGTTTGTGAGCGTGCTGCGCAAGTCGCCGCAACCGCCGAGGGCGGCACAGGCGTTTGCACAATGCCTACTGGAGGCCCATGGTTGATGACTTGCCCGCAGCGCGGCGCAGGCAGACAATGCCAGCTCTTTGGCGCTTTTGAGCGGGGCACACCATGGCAACCATTTCTTCGATTGGCAGTTCCGGCCTGCAGGCCGCGCAGTTGCGGCTGGATGCCTCGGCCAACAACGTGGCCAACATGAACACCCCCAACTACCGCCGCCAGGTGGTGGCGCAGGAAGAGGCCGCCGACAGCGCTGGCGTGCGCGCCACCGTGCAGCGCCAGCAAGAGGCCGAGGGCGTGGCGCTGGAGAAGGAGGCGGTCGAGCAGATGTCGGCCACCTACGCCTTCAAAGCCAATCTGCAGACCATCAAGGCACAAGACGAAATGATGGGCTCGCTGCTGGACGTAAAGGCCTGAGTCGTTTCTCCCGCGCTCCCGACAATGCCCCGCCAGCCGGGGCATTGTTGTTTTCAGCGCCAGCGCTGGAGTGGCCTCGGGCGACCTCAGCTGGCTACAACCAGCCCGGCCAGCCGGTGAACGAGCCAGCGTTGAAAGGCCAAGCCGGTAGCGGTGCGGCTGCGCAAGGGAATGCTGTACATGGGGGCTCCTTCGTACGGGTGGTTCAGACGGTGGTTCAAACGGCCTGCAAGGCGGCTGGTCTGGGTGCCTGTGTGGCGTCGTTAGCGCCGCGCCGCGCAGCCCGGTCCCAGGCCTTTTCATGGAAGAAGAAGGCCACCGCCTGCACCGTGGGCTCCAGCAGGCTCAGCGTGAGCGAGGCCCACAGGTTGCCCGTGACGGCATAGGCCACCAGGGCCGCCACGCAAATGTGGATCACGTAGTAGCTGCCTGTTTTCATCAGCATGGTTTTGTTCTGGCGGGCAGCGCGGCGGATGTGGGACATGGCGGACTCCTTTTCACTTCGTCATCAGGGCCTGCCGTGGTGAGCAGGGATGTTGAAATGGTAGTAGTTCTCAATAGCGTTGGCTAATTGATCATGACTAAGCCGGAGATAGCCACTATCAAGCGGCCATGCATCCCGGTCGGGCGGCGCCATGCCAACCAAACTGGTCCGGCGCGTGAACCAGTTCACCGATGGGGCTCAAAAAAAGCCGCTCCGCGCCATGCCCCCGTTGCTATGATGGCCGCTCTTTTCAACCCCCTCTTTTGCTTTGGGAGCACACATGGCCCTCATGGACTTCATCAAGAAACAGTTCATTGACATCATTCAATGGACCGAAGAGGGGGACGGCACGCTGGCCTGGCGCTTCCCCATGGCGGGCATGGAAATCCAGAACGGCGGCACGCTGGTGGTGCGCGAGTCGCAGATGGCCATCTTCGTGAACGAAGGCCAGGTGGCCGACGTGTTCGGCCCCGGCACCTACAAGCTCACCACGCAGACGCTGCCGGTGCTCACGTACCTGAAGAACTGGGACAAGCTCTTTGAGTCCCCCTTCAAGAGCGATGTGTACTTCTTCAGCACACGCCAGCAGATCGACCAGAAGTGGGGCACGCCCCAGCCCATCACCATCCGCGACAAGGACTTCGGCGCCGTGCGCCTGCGCGCGTTCGGCAACTACGCCTTCCGCATTGCCGACCCCAAGGCCTTCCACACCGAAATCTCGGGCACGCGCGAGTCCTACCCCGTGGCCGACCTGGAAGGCCAGCTGCGCGGCTTGGTGCTGCAGAACATCAGCAACGCCATTGCGGGCAGCGGCCTGCCGTTCCTCGACCTGGCGGCCAACCAGGTGATGTTTGCGGAGGCGATGGTCAAGGAACTGGCACCCATCTTTGCCAAGCTGGGCATCTTGATCGAATCTCTCACGGTGCAGAACGTCTCGCTGCCCGAAGAGCTGCAAAAGATCCTCGACCAGAAGATCGGCATGGGCATGGTCGGCAACGACATGGCCAAGTTCATGCAGTACCAGACCGCGCAGGCCATTCCCAAGTTCGCCGAAGCCAGTGGCGGTGGTGGCGGCATTGCGGGCGATGCGATGGGCCTGGGCGCGGGCGTGGCGCTGGGCCAGGTGCTGGCGCAAAACCTGCAGCAGGGCCTGCAGACTCCGGTGGCCCCTGCGGCGGCCGCAGCGGCGCAGGCCGCCGCTGCACCGGTGGGCGTCAAGCCCGAAGAGGTCATGGCAACGCTGGAGAAGCTGGGCGAACTCAAGTCCAAGGGCATCCTGACCCAGGAAGAGTTTGACGCCAAGAAGGCTGAGCTGCTCAAGAAGCTGGTCTGAACCCGGTTGCTATCATAAATATAGCTGTTTGCGCTGGAGGGATAAGCGCTAGAGGCCAAAAAGGCCTCAAAGCCGTGTAGCGCGGCGCAGGCAGCAGCCCCACGATGGCCACCGACCCCACACAGCGTTACTACCGCGCGCCCTGCCCGGGCTGCGGCGCGCCGGTTGAATTCCGCAGCGCGCAGTCCACCCACGCCGTCTGCGGCTACTGCCAGAGCACCGTCGTGCGCAGCGGCGACGTGCTCACGCGCCTGGGCAAGATGGCCGAGCTGTTCGACGACCACAGCCCGCTGCAGCTCATGGCCAGCGGGCGCATCCAGCTCGACGGCAAGGATGTGCCCTTTACCCTCATCGGCCGCCTGCAATACAAAGGCGACGCGGGGGTCTGGACCGAATGGACCGCCTTCCTCAACGACGGCACCCTGGCCACGCTGGGCGAGGACAACGGTGCCTACGTCTTCACCCGCCCCATCGACCCCGGCCGCGAAATGCCCGCGCCCGAGCGCTTTCGCATCGGCACCACCACCGCCATCAACGGCAAGCCCTACAGCGTGGCCTACACCGGCCAGGCACAGCTGATATCGGCCCAGGGCGAGCTGCCCAAACTCCCGCCGCTGGGCCAGCCCTTTGGCATGGTCGAGCTGCGCAGTGCCGAAGGCGAAGTGGTCAGCATCGACTACGGCCACACCCCGCCCAATGTTGAGCGCGGCAAGTCCGTGCTGCTCGAAGACCTGCAGCTCCAGGGCCTCAAAGACGAATCGGCCAAAGACGAAAAAGGCCGCCAGTTCAACTGCCCCCACTGCGGCGCACCCGTGCAGGTCAAGCTGGCGGGCACCAAAAGCATCACCTGCGGCTCGTGCGCCAGCGTCATCGACCTGAGCAGCGGCGTGGGCGGCGAGCTGCGCTCGGCCGAGCAGGACGAGCCCGTGCAGCCCATCATTCCGCTGGGCAGCAAAGGCCAGCTCCAGGGCGTGCACTGGCAGGTGGTGGGATTTCAGCACCGCATGGGCGTGGAGCCCGGCGACGATGAACACTTCGGCTGGAGCGAATACCTGCTCTACAACCAGAAGCGCGGCTTTGCCTTTTTGGTCGATTCCGAAGAAGGCTGGAGCATGGTGCGCCCCACCACCGGCGCGCCGCAGCTCTCTTCCAACGGCCGCAGCGCCACGTACATGGGCACCAAGTACGAGCTCAAGTACACCTACGAGGCCGAAACGACCTACGTGCTGGGCGAGTTCTACTGGCAGGTCACGCGGGGCCAGAAAACCAGCAACCGCGACTTTGCAAGCGCCAAGGGCCTGCTGTCGCTGGAGCAAACGCCCAATGAAGTGACCTGGTCCGCCGGTGACAAGCTGGCCAGCGACACCGTGGCCAAGGCCTTCAAGCTCGAAGACAAGGCCGATGTACTGCAGCGCGACGACCCCGGCCCCTTCACCGCCAAGTCGGGCCTGGGCTGCGGCACCATCATCCTGATTGCGATCATCATCATCATCCTGCTGATCATCCTGAGCAATTGTTCGGGGTCGTCGGGCAGCGGCTACCGCAGCTCGGGCGGCTCGTTCGGCGGATACTCGTCCGGCGGAAGCCACAAGTAGGCGGGCGCTCCAAGGCGCCTGCCTGCAGACAGATCCATGAGCCCCGTCTTCACCACCCCACCACCACCTACATACCACCGTTTCAAGGAGTTCACACCATGATGGGAATCGAATGGCTCCGGCCCGCAGCCTTCCTCGGGTCCATGCTGTACGCGCTGATTGGCGTGGTCATTTTCTGGCTGTGTTTTGTCATCGTGGACAAGATCACGCCTTACGACCTGTGGCGCGAAATCGTCGAAAAGCAGAACCAGGCCCTGGCCCTAGTGGTGGCGGCGATGTGCCTGGGGATCAGCATCATCGTGGCGGCGGCCATTCACTGACGCACCTTGCCTGAAACGGCGCGCGCCCTTGCGGCGCGCCGGTACCTGCCTTGCAATCCGACCTGACTTCTCCTGCCTCGCCGTCCGAGGCCCCGGGCGCCACCGCCGGCCCCCGCCCCATCGAAATCGCCCTGCTCATCAGCGTGTTCGTGGTGGCCGCCTGCGGCCTGCTGTACGAGCTGGCTGCGGGCGCGCTGGCGTCGTATGTGCTGGGCGATTCGGTGCTGCAGTTTTCCACAATCATCGGCACCTACCTGTTTGCCATGGGCGTGGGCTCGTGGCTGTCGCGGTACTTCGAGCGGCAACTGCCCGCGCACTTCTTGCGCATCGAATTGCTGGTGGCGCTCATTGGCGGAGCCTTGCCAGCCACGCTGTTCCTGGCCAATGCGTACACGCCTGGAGCTTTCCGGTTTCTGCTGTACGGCATGGTGTTGATGGTGGGCACGCTGGTGGGGCTGGAGATTCCCCTGGTGATGCGCATCTTGAAGCGCAACGTGGCGCTCAAGGACCTGGTCTCGCAGGTGCTCACGTTTGACTACCTGGGCGCGCTGGCGGTGTCGATGGCGTTTCCGCTGCTCTTGGTGCCGCACCTGGGGCTTATCCGCACGGGGCTGCTGTTTGGCGTGATGAATGCGGCCGTGGCGCTGTGGGCGGTGTGGCTGTTTCGGCACGAGTTGCGGCGCCTGAAGGCGCACCTGGCAGCCTGCGTGATGGTGCTGGGCATCTTGCTGGCCGCGCTGGCGGGGGCCGAGCAGATCACCAGCGTGGCCGAAGACAAGTTCTACCAGGACCGCATCGTCTTCAGCACTGCGTCGCCCTACCAGCGCATTGTGGTCACGCAGGGGCGCGCGGGCCACCGGCTGTACCTCAACGGCAACCTGCAGTTTGCGCAGGCCGACGAGTACCGCTACCACGAGGCCCTGGTGCACCCCGCCATGGCCGCCCACGGCGCGCCCAAGAAGGTGGCGGTGCTGGGCGGCGGCGACGGCATGGCCGTGCGCGAGATCCTCAAGTACCCCTCGGTGGAATCCGTGACGCTGGTGGAGCTGGACCCGGCCATGACGAAGATCTTCAGCGAGAACCCACGCCTCGCGCAGCTCAACGGCCACGCGCTGCAGAACCCCAAGGTGAAGATCGTCAACACCGATGCATTTGGCTGGCTGCAGGATGGATCGGACACGTTTGATGTCATCGTGGTGGACTTTCCCGACCCTACCAATTTCTCCATCGGCAAGCTTTACACCAACAGCTTTTACGCGCTGCTGGACAAGCGCCTGGCCGCCAGCGGCTACGCGGTGGTGCAGACCACCTCCCCGCTGGTGGCGCGCAAAAGCTACTGGACGGTGGCGCAGACCATCGAATCCATCGGCCTGCAAACGGCGCCGTACCACGCGCACGTGCCCAGCTTTGGAGAATGGGGTTTCATCATCGCCAGCCGCAGGCCCTGGCGCCTGCCGGAGGCACTGCCAGCCGATTTGCGGTTCTTGGGTGCCGACACGCTGCCGCTGTTGTTCGACTTTCCGCTCGACATGGCGCGCGTGCCTGCCGAGGTGAACCGGCTATCGAACCAGGCGCTGGTGCACACGTACGAACGCGAGTGGGGAAAACACTGATGCCCCCCCTGAGCGGCTGCGCCGCTTCCCCCGGAGGGGGACGCACCCGGTGGCCTGGCAGAGCCAGTTCCACGGGTGCGCTGGCATCGGAGCGTGCCGGTTGCGAGCGCTGCGCCCTTCAACGCTGAATCAGAATCAGCCTCCCATGCAACGCCGCCACTTCCTTGCCACCGCTGCAGCCTCGGCCGCCACGGGCATGCTGCTGCCGGGTTGCGACCGTGCACCACGCGCGCTGGAAGGCGGCTTCACCGGCATCGACATGGCACGGGGCCACCAGCTGCGCGACCTGCTCAAGACCGGCACCCTGCCCGCTCCCAGCGTAGTCCGCCGTGCGCAGGTCATCATCGCGGGCGGTGGCGTGGCGGGGCTCGCTGCGGCGCGGTCGCTGCGGCTGGCGGGGGTGGAGGACTTTGCGCTGCTGGAGCTGGAAGACAGTGCTGGCGGCAACAGCCGGGGCGGGGCCGTGAGCGGCATTGCCTGCCCGCTGGGCGCGCACTACCTGCCCGTGCCCGGCGACGATGCGCGCGAGGTGCAGGATCTGCTGGAAGAGCTGGGCCTGCGCCGCCGCGTGGCTGGCCGCTGGCAGTACGACGAACGCCACCTGTGCCACAGCCCGCAGGAGCGCCTGTTTTTTGACGGCGAGTGGCAAGAAGGCCTGCTGCCCGTGCACGGTGTTAGCGAAGCCACGCTGGCCCAATACCGCCGCTTTGCACAGGCAGTGGAGCGAGAGGCGAAGGCCGCGCGATTTGCCATGCCTGCGCTCAAGCTGTTGGGGCCAAAAAAGCCGCTAGCGCCCGCCCATCAAGCGCTGGATGCCATGACTTTCAGTGTTTGGCTGGCGCAAGAGGGCCTGGATGACGAGCACCTGCTCTGGTACCTGAACTACTGCTGCCGCGACGACTACGGCGCGGGCGTGGCGCGCGTGTCGGCCTGGGCGGGCATCCACTACTTTGCCAGCCGCCACGGTTTTCACGCGCCGGGCGAGGCGGTGGATGAGGCGCGCGAAAGCGTGCTCACCTGGCCTGAAGGCAACGGCTGGATCACCCAGCGCCTGGCCGAGCCGCTTGCCAACACTGTGAATGGGGGCGGCCAGCTGCGCACCGCCACCAGCGTGCTGCGCATTGCCGAAACCCGCCACGGCGTGGAGGTGGACGCCTTCAACCATGCCACTGACAGCGTGGAGCGCTGGCAGGCGCCGCGCTGCGTCGTGGCGCTGCCCGTGTTCGTGGCGGCGCGGGTGGTGCACAACCCGCCCGCTTTTTTGACCGGCGCTGCGCAGCGCCTGCAGTCGGCCCCCTGGCTGGTGGCCAACATCCACATCGACAGCCCGCTCACCGACCGCCCCGGCGCTGCCCCCGCGTGGGACAACGTGCTCTACGCCGACCCCACCGCCGGCGGCCTGGGCTACGTGAACGCCGGGCACCAGCGGCTGGACACAGGGGCCGCGCTGGCCGGGCCCACCGTGCTCACCTACTACCAGGCGCTGGGCGATGTGCAGGGCGGCCGCCAGCAGCTGGCCACCCAGCCCTGGCAACCATGGGCTGAGGCCGCGCTGGCCACCCTGGCCGTGCCCCACCCCGACCTGCGCCAGCGCGCCACACGCGTGGACATCACCCGCTACGGCCACGCCATGGCCATCCCGGTACCTGGCATGCAGGGCTTTTTAAGCCAAATTGGCCTCCAGCGCTTATCAGGTAAGCGCAAGCAGCTATCAAATGGTGAGCAATCGCCCTGGATTCCCACCCCCACCACGGCGCGGCTCGCGTTTGCGCACAGCGACTGGTCGGGCTATTCGGTGTTTGAAGAGGCCTTCACGCGCGGGCACGGTGCCGGGCTGGTGGCGGCGGGCTGAATGCCGATGGCCGGCCCCGAAGTGCACATCGACGTGGCGCTGCAGCAGCTCCACCTGATGCTGGACGGGGCCACTCTGCGCACCTACCCGGTATCCACCGCCCTGAATGGCGTGGGCGAACACAACGGCAGCGGCTGCACTCCCCGCGGTCTGCACCGCGTGCGCGCCAAGGTGGGCGCGGGCTGTGCGCCGGGCACGGTGTTTGTGGGGCGCCGTGCCACAGGCGAGATCTATTCACCCGCGCTGGCCGCTGAGCACCCAGGGCGCGACTGGATCCTGAGCCGCATCCTGTGGCTGACGGGCTGCGAGCCTGGCGTGAACCGGGGCGGCGCGGTGGACACGCTGCGCCGCTACATCTACTTCCACGGCTGCCCGGACGACTGCCCCATGGGCGTGCCGCGGTCGCACGGCTGCGTGCGCATGACCAACGCCGATGTGATCGACCTGTTTGACCGGGTGGCCGTGGGCACGCGGGTGTGCATCCACAGCACCCAGACCCCCAGGCTCATGGAGGGCGCAGCACCATGACGGACAAGGCCCACCCCGGTAGCCCGCTGCCTTCGCTCGACCGGCGCTTTCTCGTGTTCCTGGGCCCCTTGGTGCTCACCAACATCCTGCAGGCGCTCACCGGCACGGTGAACCACATCTACGTGGGGCGGCTGCTGGGTGCGGGCTCGCTGGCGGCGGTGGCCTCGTTCATGCCGCTGTTCCTGCTGCTCAGTGCCTTCATCTTCGGGCTGGGCAATGGGGCGTCCATCCTGGTGGGCCAGGCCTTTGGCGCGCGCAACCACGCGCGGCTGCATGCCGTGGCGGGCACCACGCTGTGCGCCGGGGTGCTGCTGGGCCTGGTGCTGGCCGCCCTGGGGCTGTTGGCCGTGCGGCCTCTGATGCTGCTGCTGGGCACGCCGGCCGACGTGCTGCCCCAGGCGGTGGCCTATGCGCGGGGGATGATGGTGCTGTTCCCCGTGCTGTTCACCTCCATGCTCACGGCGGCGCTGCTGCGTGGCACGGGCGACACCGTCACGCCGCTGCGCGCGCTGGTGGTGTCGCTGTCGGTCACGCTGGTGTGCGCGCCGCTGTTCATCCGGGGCGTGCCTGCCCTCGGGCTGCCTGCGCTGGGCATCCTGGGTGGCGTGGCCGCGCTGCTGCTGGCCACGCTGTGCTCGCTGGGCTACACGGCCTGGCACCTGCGGCGCCGCGCCCATGTGCTGGCCCCCACGCGGGCGCTGGCCGCGCATCTGCGGCTGGACGCTGCCTTGCTGCGCACCCTGGTGCGGCTGGGCGTGCCCACGGGCCTGTTCTTCATCACCGGCTCGCTGGCCGACCTGGGCCTGCTCAGCCTGGTCAACGCGCACGGCTCGGCAGCCACGGCGGCGTGGGGGGCAGTCAGCCAGGTGATGTCGTATGTGCTGTTCCCGGCGATGGCCGTGGCCATTGCGTCGTCGGTGTTTGCGGCGCAGGCCATTGGTGCGGGCCACGGGCAGCAGTTGGCGGCCGTCACGCGCACCGGCATGCGCATGAACCTGCTCCTCACCGGCGGCCTGGCCCTGCTGATGTTTGGCGCTGCGCCCTGGGTGGTGGGCCTGTTTGTGGCCGACGCCCGCGTGATCGACATCGCCGCACGCGTGCTGCCCATCACGGTGTGGGGCGCGGTGTTTTTTGGATGGGCCAGCGTGTATTCCGGCGTGATGCGTGCCAGCGGCACGGTGCTGGCACCCACGCTCATTTCACTGGGGTGCCTGGCCTGCCTCATCGTGCCGCTGGGCTGGCTGCTGGGGCGCCAGTTTGGGTTGGTGGCCACCTGGGTGGCCTACCCCGCCACGTACCTGTGCGCCCTGGTGCTGCAGGGGCTGTACTTCCACGGGGTATGGCGGCGCCAGGCATTGCAGCGGCTGGTGTGATGCGCCGGCAATATGCACTAAAAATGGCCCTGTCGCTTATCCATCAAGCACAAAAAGCTATGAAAATCATAGCTTTTTGCGCGCTGCCCTCGCCTGCGTTTCAGCCGCGCCGCATGTCCAGCCACAGACCCGCGCACAGCGCCACGCCCACCGCAAACAGCATCCAGGTCCGCGAAACCGCGTAGGGGTAGAACATGAGCGCCACGCCCCACCAGCGGGTGCGTGGCTGCTGCGCTCTTTTGCCGTGCCAGAAAGCCGCCATGCCGATCAGGCCAAACACGATGGCGCCCGCGATGTAGGCGGGGCTGGGCAGTTCCAGTCCGAGGGATTGCAATGCAGAAAGGGTGTCCATGGGGAATAGGGGCTGTCCAGCGTTGTGGGTGGGGAATGGTGGGGGAGCGCAAGGCGCGTGTGACTCTCGAACCTGGCAAAAGGTCCGTGTCCATCGGCTGCATGCCAGGGCATATCCTGGTGCCTGCCTTTCATGGTGGCGTCACAAGGGCGCGGCATCGTGCGGGTTTTGGCTTTATTCCCCATGAACATGTCCCAACTTTCCTTCATCGCCGCCAGTGCAGCCCTGCTGTGCGCCGCCTCTTCTGCAGCCCTGGCCCAGCAGGCCTACCCCGCCACGCTGACCGGCCACGCGGTGCTGCCCGCCCTGACGATGATTGCCGCCCCCAAGGACGCGCCACACGACCTGCAGGTGGCGGGCAAGTTCACCACACCCCGCCGGGTGGACGCCGTGGGCAGCGTGATGGGCCAGTCGGGCGGCCGCGACACCGGCGTGTCGCTGCCGTTCCAGGGGCAGCCCATCCAGGGCCACTCGGGCATCAAGCGCATGGCTGACGGATCGTTCTGGATCCTGACCGACAACGGTGCCGGCTCCAAGGCCAACTCGCCCGACTTCATGCTGCACCTGAGCCACTACACCGTGGACTTCAAAAGCGGCCAGTTCAATCGCCTCAAGACCATCTTCCTGCACGACCCGGACAAGAAGATCCCGTTTCGCATCACCCACGAAGGCACCGACAAGCGCTACCTGACCGGTGCCGACTTCGACCCCGAGAGCTTCCAGTTCGCCGGTGGCGCGCTGTGGATTGGCGATGAGTTCGGCCCTTTCCTTATCAAGGCCGACCTGAATGGCAAGGTGCTCGGCGTTTTCGAGACCCAGGTGGACGGCAAGACCGTGCGCTCGCCCGATGCGCCCGGCGTGCTCATGCCCGGCGCGCCTGATGCCAAGCCCACTGCGTTTGTGGTCAAGCGCTCCAAGGGCTACGAAGGCATGGCCGCCAGCCAGGACGGCAGCAAGCTCTACGCCCTGCTCGAAGGCGCGCTGTGGAACGACGATGCCAAGGCGTATGAAAACGTGGGCGGCAAGCAGTATCTGCGCGTGCTGGAGTTCGACGTGAAGACCGAGCAATGGACCGGCCGCCACTGGAAGTACGTGATGGAAGCCAACCACCACGCGATTGGCGACTTCAACATGATCGACAACACCACGGGCCTGATCATCGAACGCGACAACGGCGAAGGCACGACCGACAAGGCCTGCCCCGCAGACCAAAAGCGCACGGACTGCTTCCACGACCTGGCCAAGTTCAAGCGTGTCTACAAGGTCGAGATGAGCGATGCCAACGTGGGCGGAGAGATCCGCAAGGTGGGCTACATCGACCTCATGAACATCCAGGACCCGCAGCGTCTGGCCAAGAAGTCGCTGAACAACGGCGTGCTCACCTTCCCGTTCTTCACCATCGAGAACGTGGACATTGTGGACAGCACGCACATCGTGGTGGGCAACGACAACAACTTGCCCTTCAGCAGCAGCCGCGACCCCAACAAGGCGGATGACAACGAGCTGGTGCTGCTGGAAGTGGGCGAGTTGCTGCGAGCGAAGTAACCCGGCGCCAGCGCGCGGTGGGGGCCGGGTGGCAAAATTCCCGGTTCCCCTCCCAACGCTCCACAAGCCGCGCCACCATGTTCACAGGCATCGTCCAAGCCACGGCAGGCATTGCCGCCATCCAAGACCGCGCAGGCCTGCGCACCTTCACTCTCGATTTTCCTGAGGGCTTCTGCCAGGACCTCGCCATCGGTGCCAGCGTGGCCACCGACGGCGTGTGCCTCACGGTCACCGAGATCCTGTCGCCCACGCAAGCCAACTTCGACGTGATGCTGCAGAGCCTGAACATCACCACGCTGGGCAGCTACGGCCAGGGCGACCGCGTGAACGTGGAGCGCGCTGCCAAGGACGGTGCCGAGATCGGCGGCCACCCGCTGTCGGGCCATGTGGACTTCACCGGCACGCTCATCGAGCGGCGCGAGTTCGACAACAACCTGGTGTGGCGCGTGGCCGTGCCGGAGGCGTTTCGCCGCTACATCTTTGCCAAGGGCTACATCGCCATCCACGGCGCCAGCCTCACGGTGGCCGAGGTGAACCGGCAAGAGGGCTGGTTCGAGATCTGGATGATCCCCGAGACCCGCCGCGCCACCGTGTTTGAAGCCAAGCAGGTAGGCGACCGCCTGAACATCGAGATCGAGCGCAGCACACAGGTGGTGGTGGACACGGTGCGCGAGGCCGTGCAGGAAAGCCTGGGCCGCCTGCAACCGGTGCTGGAGGCGTTGTTGAAAGAAAAGGGCCTGTCGCTCGAAGACTTTGTGCAGGCGCCCGTGCTGCCGCACTGATTGAACCAAGCTCACTCATGTCTGTGGTGGTGCGCCCGCTGGCGCTGAGCGATCTGGCCGACCTGCTGGCCGTGCAGCTGGCTTGTTATGGCGAAGGATTTGTGGAGAGTGGCGAGGTGTTTGCGCGCCGCCTGGCCAGCCCGGCCAATTGCTCGCTGGTGCTGGAGCGCGGCGGCTCGGTGTGTGCCTACCTGGCGGCATACCGCAGCGTGCGCGGCAAGGTCACCCCGCTGCACGGCGACTTTGAGGCGGTGGCCCAGCCCGACACGCTGTACCTGCACGACATGGCGGTGTTGCCCGCCCGCGCAGGGCAAGGCCTGGCGCGCGCGCTGCTGCAGCCGCTGTGGGCGCAGGCGGCATCGCAAGGCCTGCTGCACAGCGCGCTGGTTTCGGTGCAAGGCTCGCAGGTGTACTGGGAGCGCCATGGCTATGTGCTGCAACCGTTGGCAGATGTGGCGCAGCGGGAACGCCTTGCCAGCTATGGCGAGGGCGCTGTCTACATGGCGCGCAACCTGTAGGCCCGGCGCCACCTGTCCTCGTCATAATGCGCGCCATGCCCCACCGCTGGAAACCCAACGTCACCGTGGCCGCCCTCATCGAGCGCGATGGCCGCTTTCTGCTGGTCGAGGAAGAGACCACCGACGGCCTCAAGCTCAACAACCCCGCCGGCCACCTGGACCCGGGCGAATCGCCCATCCAGGCCTGTGCGCGCGAGGTGCTGGAAGAAACCGCGCACGACTTCGAGCCCACGGCGCTGATCGGCGTGTACCTCAACCGCTTCACCAAGACGCGCACGGGCGACGACATCACCTACATGCGCTTTGCGTTTGCGGGCTCGCTGGGCACGCACCACGACTGGCGCACGCTGGATACCGGCATCGTGCGCACGCTGTGGCTCACGGCCGATGAAATCCGCGCCTGCCCCGAGCGCCATCGCAGCCCCCTGCTGCTGCGCTGCCTGGAGGACTACCTGGCGGGCCAGCGGTTTCCGCTGACGCTGGTGCACACCGACATTTCGGTGACCGAACCCTCTGCGCAATAGCGCCGAGGCACCACGCAAAAAAGTTTTTTTGGACTGCATGTAACCCGCAGCGTGCGGGGGACGAATTACCAGGCAGAGAGCGCGGCACGATGCAGCGCGATCTAACCACCTGATTACTCATCCCTTAACGCTTACGGAGTTACCCGCCATGCTGTCCACGAACACCAAGACCACTGCATCTTTCGCCCTGTCTGCCGCGCTGCTGGCACTGGCATCCACCAGCTTTGCAGCCGACGCGCCCAAGGGCTCCAAAGGCGCCGCCATTGCCGCCAACGACAAGGTGCACTGCTACAACGTGCACGACTGCAAGGGCAATAGCGACTGCTCCACGGCCGAGCACAGCTGCAAGGGCCAGAACGCTTGCAAGGGCCACGGCTTCAAGGCCAAGACAGCCGCTCAGTGCCTGATGGAAAAGGGCACCATCGGCGATATCCAGTGAAACTCCCCCTGAGCGGCTTTGCCGCTCCGTGCGGCCCCCAGAGCGGGCAGCCCTTCGAGGACGTCCAAGCCTGCGCAGGCAGGCTTGGAGCCGCGCCTCTCAGCCCCTCTCTCGCTGCGCGGGAGGGGGACACCGCCAGCGCGGCGGGGCGGCCCTTGCGCGGCGGTGCTGGCATCAGGGCGTGCCAGTCTCGGCGATCATGCCCAGTGCCCGCACTTTGATACCTTGATTTCGCCATGGCACATGACCTCATCGCTACGCGCGGCACCGGCTTTGGCCTGGGGCTGCGCACGCAGCACTACGCCGATTTCCTGGCGCGCAAGCAGCCACTGGACTGGCTGGAAATCATCACCGACAACTACCTCATCGACGGTGGAAAACCTTTGGCGGTGCTGGATGCCATCCGGCGCGACTACCCCGTGGCCATGCATGGCGTGGCGATGTCCATCGGCGCGTCGCAGGGCGTGGATGTGCCGTATCTGCAACGCGTGAAGGCGCTGGCTGATCGCATTGAACCGCTGTGGGTGTCCGACCACCTGTGCTGGACGGGCCCTGGCCCCGAGCAGTTGCACGACCTGTACCCGCTGCCCTACACCGACGAATCTGCATGCCATGTGATCGCGCAAATCCGTCGCGCACAGGATGTGCTGGGACGCAGGCTGGTGCTGGAGAACGTGTCGAGCTATATCCGCTACCGATACGACAGCGCCAGCGAATGGCAGTTTTTGGCCCACATTGCGCAAGAGGCCGACTGCCTGTTGCTGGTGGATGTGAACAACATCTACGTGAGCAGCGTGAACCATGGATTCGACCCACTGACCTATCTGCATGCCCTGCCCGCGCACCGGGTGCAGCAAATTCACCTGGCTGGGCACAGCGACAACGGCGACCACATCATCGACACGCACGACCACCCGGTGGCGCAGCCAGTGTGGGACCTCTATGCCAAGGCCTGCCAGCGTTTTGGCGCTGTGCCCGCGATGATCGAGCGCGATGACCACATCCCGCCGCTGGCCGAGCTGCTGGGTGAAATGGCCATCGCCCGGCGCGTTGCCGCCGAGCATGTGGCCCCACCCGAGCCTGTCGCGATCACCTCCATCACCCTGGCCCCCACGGCGGACCCGACCGGGTTGGCTGCGGTGCAGCGCCACTTTGCCGAATGCGTGCTGGCCGATGCGCCGCCCCCCGAACGGCCCGACGACCTGATCACCGGCCGCATGCCCATCTACCACCACGCCTACCGCGCGCGGCTGGCCGATGTGCTGGCCGACACCTATGCCAAGACTTGCCTCTACATGGGCTCGGACACCTTCGACGCACATGCGCGCGCCTATGCCGTGGGCCAACCGCCGCACATGCGCAGCCTCAACCGCTACGGCGAGGGGCTGGTGGATGCGCTGCGCCAGCAGTACCCCGACAACCCTGAACTGTATGAATTGGCCCAGCTCGACTGGGACCTGCGTACCCGGTTTGACGGTGCAGATGTGCCGGTGCTCGACTTGGACAGCGCACAGGCCTCTGGCGACTGGACCACCCGCGCCGATATGCTGCATCCCAGCGCCTTGCTGCGCACGGTGACCACCAATGTGGTGTCCCTGTGGAACGCTATCCATACCGATGACGAGGTGCCCGAGGCCGTGTTGCTGCCCGCGCCCGCAGCCTTGCTGGTGTGGCGCAAGGGATTCCAGCCGCACTTTCGAACGCTGGATGCCACCGAGGCCGCACTGGTGCGCCATCTGCACGTCGGACTGTCAGTGCACGACGCGTGCACCGCGCTCCTGGAGCAAGGGCTGTGGGCGGGCGATGCCGCCGCGCTCAGCCAGTGGTTGGCGCAGCTGCTGGGCGAGGGGTTGGTGCGGGCGAAGCATGCGCCCGCCGCCACCGCATGAGATCGGTGAAGAGCACCGGCCGACTCAATCCGCGGTGAGCTTGCGCTCCTTGATGATGGCAGCCCACTGGGTCGACTCCTTCTTCATGAAGGCTGTGAGTTCGGCGCGCGTTGTGGGTTGGGGCGTCAGGCCGTGCTTGTTCAGCGCGTCCTTCACGGCCGGGTCGTTCAGCACCTTGACGATCTCCTGGTTCCAGCGCTCCAGCAGCGTCACCGGTGTTTTGCCCGGCGCCACAAACGCATACCAGTTGAGCGCCTCAAAGCCCGGAAAGCCCGATTCCGCCACGGTGGGGATATTGGGCAGATAGGCCGGCCGCGTGAGACCCGTGGTGGCCAGCGGGATCAGCCTGCCCGTTTCGATGTGCGGCAGGGCCGTGGGTGGGGCTGCAAAGTAGGAGGTGATGCGCTCGCCCAGCAAATCCTGCAAGGCGGGTGCCCCACCTTTGTAGGGCACGTGGGTCATGTCGATGCCCGCCCGCTGGTTGAACAGCTCGCCCGCCAGGTGCGATGCCGAGCCCGCGCCCGTGGAGGCAAAGTCAACGCTGCCAGGCTTCTTCTTGGACAGCTGCACAAACTCTGCCAGCGTCTTTGCGCCTGCAGCCTTGTGCACGACCAGCACGTTGGGGAAGTTCACGCCGCCTGAAATGGCCGCCAGGTCCTTGAAGGGGTCATAGGGCAGTTTCATCAGGTGAGGGGCGATGGTCAGCGGCCCTACGGAGCCGAACAGCAGCACCGTGCCATCCGGAGCCGCGTTGGCCACAAACTGGTGCGCGATATTGCCGCCTGCACCGCCCTTGTTGTCCACCACCACCGACTGGCCAATGTTTTCGCCCAGCTTTTTGGCGATGAGGCGGGCGGCCGCATCGGCCGCCCCGCCGGCGGCAAACCCCACCACCAGGGTCACGGGTTTCTTGGGGGGAAAGTCCTGGGCATGGCCGGGCCTCGCCAGGGCCAGTGCGGCGGTTGCAAGCGCAAGGGTGTGCAGCAGGGTGCGTTTTTTCATCGGTGTCTCCTTCATCGTGGGTTGTTGGTGTTGTGGGTGGGGATGGCTAGGTGCTCAGTCGGCGCCAAGTCCGATCGGGTTGGGCTGGCGCTTTTCCACCGCGTGGCGCAGCAGCGACGCAGTGCGGAAGATGCCGTGCGCAAACTTGCCGTAGGGCATGGTGGCGAACAGCGCCATCACCGCGCCCAGGTGCAGGCACAGCAGCAGCGGCAGGCCTGCGGTACCACGCGCGGCCCACAAGGCCAGGCCACTGGTGGCGGTGAGGAACAGCAGGGCGATGAAGGCGCGGTCCATGGGCTTTTGCGCGGCATCGCCGTGTTGCGGGTGGCGGCGTTGGTTCAGCCGCCACAGGCCGGCCGTGCCAATCGCCAGGCTGATGCCACCCAGCCCGCCCAGCAGCTTGGGCAGGCTGGGCAGGTCGTACGGTGCAGGCAAGGCCAGCAGGTAGTGGTACAGCGTCGCCACGCTGGTGGCCGCAAAACACAGCATGAAACCGTAGAACGTGAGGTGGTGCATGCGCCTGCGCGACAGGGTGTAGGCGTCGTCCTCGTTGTGGCAGCCGTCGCCATGGCCGCCGTCCAGGTACTTGAGGCGCAGCACGGCATCGGTGGCCTCGGCCGTGGCGGGCGCGCTCAGCGGCGCGCCGCTGGTGGCAGGTGTGATATCGCGCCAGAAGCGGCGCACGCCCAGGCCCAGCGCCAGCACGGCGAACAGGAACACGGGCGCAAACAGCCCCACCAGCAGGTTGTGAGGGAAGATGCCGTAGAAGCCGCCCACCGGGGCCTGCCACAGCGCGGCGATGCCCTGGCCATGCAGCACCACGGCCAGCAGCAGAAACAGCGTGAGCCCGGCCACCAGCGCCAGGGCCAACGTGAGGCCGTTGCGCTGGTACAGCTGGCCCAGCGCGGGCGGCCAGGCGTAGTCCGCATAGGTCTGGCCGCGCACCTGGGCCATGGCCTGAGGAATGTTCACCGCAAATTCGTGCGGCGGTGCGTACTGGCAGGCGTGCAAGCAGGCGCCGCAGTTGTGGCACAGGTTGGCAATGAAATGGATATCGGCCTTGCCAAATTCCAGCCGCCGTGTCATGGCCGGGAACACGGCGCAAAAGCCTTCGCAGTAGCGGCAGGCATTGCAGATCTGCAGCTGGCGCGCCACCTCAGTTTCGGGGGCAGACAGCACGATCTCGCCATTTGCCAGCGCCCGGGCGTCGCGCGCCAGGGCTTCAAGCGCTTGCATGGTTAACTCCTGTTTTTATAGCTACTGGCGTTTGATGGACAAGCGCTAGAGCCTGTTTGGATGCCAAAGCGGCTTGTGTGCCCGCAATGCGGCCAAACGCGGTGCCAATGCTCATGCCCACCCCGGCCGTGTAGCCCTTGCCCAGCACGTTGCCGGCCATCATTTCGCCCGCCACAAACAGGTTGGGGCTGGGCTGGTTGTTGAAGCGCACGGCCGTCGTGTCGTCGGTGTGCAGGCCCAGGTAGGTGAAGGTGACACCGGGTTTGAGCGCGTAGCCGTAGAACGGCCCGGTGTCGATGGGCCGGGCCCAGTGTGTCTTGGCGGGCACCATGCCTTCGGTGTGGCAGTCGTCCAGCGTGGTGTGGTCGAACGTGCCGATGCGGCAAGCGGCGTTGTAGCTGTTCAGCGTACGCATGAAGGTATCCACGGGCAGGCCGAGCTTTTGCGCCAGCTCGGGCAGGGTGTCGGCCTTGACGCCCGGGAACACGGGCGGCATGAAGCGGCCAATGGCCTTGCTGTCGATGATCGAATAGCCAATCTGCCCCGGCTGCTGCGCCACCAGGCGGCCCCAGATGGCATAGCGCTTGGGCCAGAAATCCTCGCCCTCGTCGTAGAAGCGCTCTCCCCCGCGGTTGACCACGACGCCCAGCGACACGCAGTCAATGCGCGTGCAGATGCCGCCGTCGTACAGCGGCGCGCGCGCGTCGATGGCCACCATGTGGGCCTGCGTGGGGTCGCCAATGCGGTCGGCGCCGTGGTCATCGAGCAGGTGCTTGAGCAGCACGCCCTTGTTGTAGGCCGTGCCGCGGATCAGGAAGTTGTCCGCAGGCCACTCGCCGCGCTCGTTCTGGCCCCAGGCCTCGCGCAGCCACTCCCGGTTCGATTCAAACCCCCCTGCGGCCAGCACGCAGCTCTTGGCGGCAATGCGCTCGCCGTTCGCCAGGTGCGCGGCGATGAAGCGGCTGCCGTCCATCTCGATGCGCTCCACGGGCGCTTCGTAGCGAATCTGCACGCCCAGCTGCTCGGCGCTGCGGTAGTACGCATTGACCAGCGCCTTGCCACCGCCCATGAAGAACGCATTGGTGCGCGCCACATGCAGCGTGCCTGCGAGCGCGGGTTGGAAGTGCACGCCGTGGCGGCGCATCCAGGGGCGGCAGGTGGCGGATTCGCGGATGACAAGGCGCGCCAGGTGTTCGTTGGTCAGCCCGCCCGTCACCTTCAGCAGGTCCTGCCAGAACTCTTCCTCAGGGTAGGTATCGACCAGCACGTCTTGCGGCGCGTCGTGCATGCAGCGCAGGTTGCGCGTGTGGGCCGAGTTGCCGCCGCGCCAGGCGCGCGGGGCGGATTCGAGCAGCAGCACGCTGGCGCCCGCCTCGCGCGCCATCAGGGCCGCGCACAAGGCGGCATTGCCGCCACCGATGACCAGAACATCGGCCACAGCATCGCCGCTCATGGCCGGTGGCTCCAGGCGGTGCGCTGTGTGCGGGGGAATGAAGAAGGGGGTGTGGGGCCCATGGGGTGTCTCCTGGCGCGGTCGCCGTGTCGTTCATCGGGGTGATGGCGACTGTAGGGAGACACAGGCCCGCCGTGCAGCGGGTTCAGGTCATGGGGGTATCACGGATCGTGATGGCTGCGGGGTGGCCGCTCAAGCGCTGGTGTCTTGTCCGCCTATCCATGTCGTGCCAAACCACTGGCCGCTCGTCACCAATTCGCGCACGCAGTCCGTCAGCACCACACGCGCGGCCAGCGCGGCGGGCGAGAGTTCTTCGTCGGGCAGGCTACACAGCAGGTTGACGCGGCGCGCGGGCGCGTCGGTGAGGCGTGCGCACTGAAAACGCTCGGCCGCATCCGGGTAGCGGCCCATGGCGGCCCAGGGCTGCACGGTGGAGCCCAGGCCCGCGTCCACGGCGGCCATCACCATGGCGAGTGAGTCCACCTCCAGCACCACGTGTGGTGCCACGCGGTCGCGGGCAAAGGCCGTGTCCAGGGTGCTGCGCAGGCCGTGTGGGCCGGTGGGCAGGATCAGCGGCTCCTGCACCAGCTCGGCGACGGTGATGGTTTCCGGCAGCTGCCGGCCACGGGGGTTGCCGGGACCCTCCCCTCGGTCACGGGCACAGATGAGGAACAGGTCTTCCTCCAGCAGCGGCGCCATGTCCCAGCGGCGCGCGCCCGTGGCCTGCTGCGCCTGGTGCAGGCGGGTGTCGAACAGCACGGCCAGGTCCAGCTCGCGCGCATGCAGCATGGCCGTGAGGTGTCCCGACATGCTCTCCACCATGTGCAGCCGCACATCGGGGTAGCGCGTGCGCATGGCCTGCATCAGCGGCAGGCCCAGCACGCCCGAGGTGGTGGGCGCCAGGCCCACGGTGACGGTGCCCGAAAGGCGCGCCTGCTGCGCCGCGCGCACGGCCTGGTCGGCATGGCGCAGGGTGAGCTGCGCCTCGCGAAAGAACGCCAGCCCTGCCTCGGTGGGCGTGACGCCGCGCGGCGTGCGCTGCAGCAGGCGTGTGGCCAGCTCGCTCTCCAGCCGCGTGATCTGCTGGCTGAGCGCGGACTGCACCACATCCAGGTCCAGCGCAGCGCGGCTCATGGAGCCTTGCTCCACCACACGTACGAAATAGCGCAGTTGTCTCAGTTCCATCGGGGGCCTCGGGGTCCCTCGATGGTCGCACAAGACGGCTTGGCGCCAGCATTGGAGTGAAAACAGCAGGAAGCGCCATTGCAATATGCTTGAGTAGCTATCATTTTGATAGTTTCAAGCGCTCAAACCCCATGCGGCAGCAACGCCGCCAGCGCCTCGCGCATCCAGCGTGCAATCAGCTGCTGGCGCTCGCGCGGCATGCGGTCCACGGTCGATGCCACGCTGATCGCCGCCACCGGTTCGCCCGCTGCGTTGCGCACGGCCATGCCGGCCGCCAGCACGCCCTGCGTGGCGTGGTTGCCCACCACCGACCAGCCGCGCTCGCGCGTGGCGCGCACCAGGATCTGCAGGCGCTCGGGCGTCATGCCGCCGTAGCGCGGTAGCTCCTGCGCGTTGGCGGCGATGCAGGCCTGCATCTCGGCATCGGGCAGCGCCGCCAGCAGCGCCAGGCCCGCCGCGCCCACGCCCAGCGGCTGGCGCGTGCCCACCTGGATCACCAGGATCTGCACCGGGTGCGTTCCCACATGGCGTGCAATGCAGTGCGAGGTGGGGCCTTCGCGCACGATGGCAAAGGCGGCGTCGCCACAGGCGCGGCTCACGCGTTCCAGCACGGGGGCTAGGCGCACGGCCAGATTGGGCTGACCCGGGGGCTCGGCCAGGGCGGCCAGGCGCGGGCCCGCCACATAGCGAAAGCGCCCGCGCTGCGCCACGTAGCCGCTCTCCATCAGCGCGGCGAGCAGCCGGTACACGGGGGCCCGCTCCAGCGCGGCGGCGCGGCACAGGTCCACCACACGCGCACCATCGCGGCCGTGGGCCAGCACGGCGTCCAGCACCTGCAGGCCGCGCCGCAGCGTGCGGCTGCCAGGGTCGTCGGCCGGTTCGTCTGCCGTGTGCGCACTCACACGTTTGTCCGGCTGCCGGACGTTTGAATTCGCAGGTCGGGAGGGCATGGGAAAGAATTTGTTCGTCAACGCAACCAGTGCGTAGTGTGCCGTAGGGCACGCAGCAGGCGTCAAGACGGCATTTTTCCAAGAACCACCGGAGACAGACACCATGAGCCCACACACCCCCGCCGCGCTGGGTCAGCGCAAAGCTTCGCCATCCCTGCCACGCCGTGCCCTGCTGGCGCTGGCAGCCACGTTTGCCTGCGGCGCTGCCATGCCACTGCAGGCCCAGCCCAATGCTTCCGGCTGGCCCGCCAAGCCGGTCAAGCTGGTGGTGGGCTATGCGGCGGGCGGCGCCACAGACGTGATTGCGCGCCTGGTGGCCGTGAAGCTCAGCGACCAGTTGGGCCAGCCGGTGGTGGTGGACAACCGCGCCGGTGCCAACAGCAACGTGGGCGCAGAGGCCGTGGCGCGCGCGCCGGCGGATGGCTACACGCTCTACGTTTACACCATCGCCAACACCATCAACGCCACGCTCTACCCCAAGCTGGGCTACGACCCGGTCAAGGACTTCGAGCCCATCGGCATGATCGCCAAGATCCCGAACATCCTGGTGGTCAACCCCAAGCTGCCCATCAAGAACCTGGCCGACTACGTGCGCTACGCCAAGGAGTCCAAGGACGGCATCACGTTTGCGTCCTCGGGCAGCGGCTCGTCCATCCACCTCTCTGGCGAGATGTTCAAGATGCAGTCCAAGCTCAAGATGCTGCATGTGCCCTACCGGGGCAGCGCACCCGCCGTCACCGACCTGCTGGGCGGCCAGGTGGATTCGATGTTCGACAACACGCCGTCGGCCCTGCCGCATGTGCAGGCGGGCAAGCTGCGCGCCATTGCCATCACCAGCGCCCAGCGCTCGCCCCTGCTGCCGGATGTGCCCACGCTGGCCGAGTCGGGCTACACGGGCTTTGACGTGCAGTCGTGGTTTGGCCTGGCCGCACCGGCGGGCACGCCGCGCGCCGTGATCGAGCAGGTCAACACGGCCCTGAACAAGGTGCTGGCCCAGCCCGAGGTGCGCACGCGCCTGCAGGAGCTGGCCGCCACGCCCGATGGTGGCACGCCCGACAAGATGCGCCAGTTTGCTGCCGCCGAGATCAAGCGCTGGCGCGAAGTGGTGAAGGAATCGGGCGCATCGGCCGAGTGACAGATCACCCACACAACCTACCTGCCTTCATGTTCCCCATCGACTTCTTCTGGCGGGCTGCCCAGCGCTGGCCTGACCGCATTGCCATCGACGCGCCCGAGGGCGCCATCCGCTACGACGCGCTGGCCGCCCGCGTGGCCGCGCTCGCGGCGGGCTTCACCGCTATCGACCCCACGCCCCAAAGCCGCGTGGGCATCTGCGCGGGCAACAGCGCCGACCACATCGCCGCGCTGCTGGCCGTGCTGGCCTGCGGCAAGGTGTGGGTGCCGCTTAACCCCAAGAGCACGCGGCCCGAGATCCGCCGCATCATCGACGCGACCGAGCCCACCCTGCTGGTGCTGGACGCCGCGTGCGCTGACCTGCTCGAAGGCGCGCCCGGCACCCGCGTGCTGACCGGCGCGCAGGCCACCGAGGGGGCCACCACGCTGGCCGGCTTGGCCGCTGCGCACGCTGGTGCGCTACGCCCGCAGCTGGACCTGCCGGACGACGCCACCCAGGCCATCAAGTTCACTGGCGGCACCACGGGCGCACCCAAGGGCGTGATGCAGCCATACCGCGCGTGGATGGCCAACATAACCAACCAGATCCACGCCTGGGGCTTTGACGAGCACGAGCGCTACATCGTGGCCGCACCCATCACACACGGCACCTCCACGTACATCCTGCCCATCCTGGCGCAGGGCGGCTGCCACGTGGTGCTGGCGGGCGCGGGCGCCGAGGCGGTGCGCACGGCGTTCCGCGAGCGCGGCGGCACCGTGTGCTTCATGCCGCCCACGCTGGTCTACATGCTGATGGCGCTGCCCGGCGCCTCGCGCAAGGACTTTCCGCGCCTGCGCCAGCTCATCTACGGCGGCGCGCCCATGCCTCCCGAGAAGATCCGCCAGGTGCGCGAGTTCTTCGGCCCGGTGCTGGGCACCACCTACGGACAGACCGAGGCGCCGCAGATCTTGACCGTGCTGTGCCCCGAGGACTTCGAGGACGAGCGCAACCTGGCATCGGTGGGCCGCACCACCTGGTTCAGCGACGTGGCCATCATGGCGCCCGATGGCCGCCTGCTGCCCCCGGGCGAGGTGGGCGAGGTGGTGGCGCGCGGCGACCTGCTGATGACCGGCTACTGGCGCCTGCCCGAGAAGACGGCCGAGACCCTGGTGGACGGCTGGCTGCACACGGGCGACCGGGGCCTGATCGACGAGCGGGGGTTTCTCTATCTCAAGGACCGGCTCAAGGACATGGTGATCACTGGCGGTTTCAACGTCTACCCCGTGGACGTGGAGAACGCGTTGGGCCAGCACCCTGCGGTGCACGAATGCACCGTGTTCGGCCTGCCCGACGACAAGTGGGGTGAGACCGTGCAGGCCGCCGTGCAGCTGCGCCCCGGCGAAGCGGCGAGCGAGGCCGAGCTGATCGCCTTTGTGCGCGAACGCCTGGGACCGGTGCAGACGCCCAAGCGCATCCATTTTCACGAGAGCCTGCCTCGCTCGCCTGTGGGCAAGGTGCTCAAGTCTGCCGTACGCGATGCGGCCCTGGCTGCCCTAGCTGGTACGGCCACTGTCTGAATGAAGGAACCCATTTCATGACCCACCCTGCTTCCAAGACCCCCGTCACCCGCCTGTGCACCCACACCCTCACCAGCCTGCATTACCGCGATGCGGACCTGGTCGAGGACCTGATGGGGAAGAAGACCTTCACTGAGGTGATGCTGATGCAGATCCTGGGCCGCACGCCGCGCGGCGTGGACCTGCGCATCACCGACGTGGTGCTCATCGTGCTCATGGAGCACGGCCTCACGCCCAGCGCCATTGCCACGCGGCTCATCTACATGAGCGCGCCCGAGAACCTGCAGGGCGCCGTAAGCGCGGGCCTGCTGGCCGTGGGCAGCTCCTTCGTGGGCACCATGGAGAACTGCTCGGGCCTGCTCGACCGCATCGCGGCGGCCCAGGACCCCGAGGCTGAAGCGCTGGCCATTGCACGCCACTACAAAGGGCTCAAATCGCCCGTGCCGGGCTTCGGCCACCACCTGCACAAGCCCGTGGACCCGCGCGCCTACAAGCTGCTGGAAATGGGCCGTGCCGAACCCGAGCTGAAGGGCGACAAGATCCGCGCGCTGGAGATGCTGTCCAAAGCCGTGGACGCGGTTGCAGGCCGCTCCATCACCATCAACGCCACAGGCGCGGTGGCCGCGCTGCTGGGCGAGATCGGCGTGCCCACGGCCGTAATGCGCGGCTTTGCCGTGATCTCGCGCGCGGCCGGGCTGGTGGCGCACATCGTGGAAGAGCAGCAGAGCCCCTCGGGCCGCTTCATCTGGGACACGGTGGAGCACGCCATTCCCTTCGTCGGCGGCAGTGCCGGCCAGGGCACGGACGCATGAGCGCGCAGCCAGGCCATCATCCCGCCCTGCCGCTCGACCTGTCGGGCCGCGTGGTCTTCGTGGCAGGTGGCGGGTCCGCCGGCCCCGGGTGGAGTATTGGCCGCGCCGCCTGCGTGACCTACGCGCGCCTGGGCGCCAGCGTGTGCGTGGTAGACCGCGACGCGGCCTCGGCTGAGGAGACCACGGCGCTCAGCCACGCCGAGGGCGGCACGGCCGCCACCCTGGTGGGCGACGTGGCGGACGCGGCCGATGTGCAGCGCCTGTTTGCCGAGGCGCGCGAGCGCTTCGGCGGCGCCATCGACGTGCTGCACCACAACGTGGGCATCGGCAAGACCGGCGGCCCGCTGGAGACGAGCGTTGAAGACTTCGACCGCATCCATTCCGTCAATGTGAACAGCCTGCTGCTGGCCTGCCAGCAGGTGCTGCCCGCCATGGTGGAGCGCGGGCGGGGTTCCATCATTGCGATCTCGTCCATCGCGGGCATGCGCTACCTCGGCTACCCGCACCTGGCCTATGGCGTGACCAAGGCGGCCGTCACGCACTTCACGCGCATGGTGGCGCAGCAGTACGCGGGCCAGGGCGTGCGCGCCAACACAGTGGTGCCCGGGCTCATCGACACGCCGCGCATTGCCACCACGGTGGCGAAGATGTTCTCTGACACCAGCCTCGACGAGGCCCGCGCCGCGCGCGCCCGGCAGGTGCCCATGGGCCGCATGGGCACGGCGTGGGATGTGGCGCATGCCTGCGCCTTCCTTGCCAGCGATGCCGCCGCCTACGTGACCGGCACCGAGCTGGTGGTGGACGGGGGCATCACCGGCAAGTTCGTGTAAGGCAGGTTCAGAACGTATGCACCACACCGGCGGAGATGCCGGTGGCCGTGGCCTTGTTCGCCGCGCCCTGGAAGCCGCTGCGCCAGCGGGTGTTATCCAGCTCGGCATACACCTTTGTGCGGCGCGAGAGCTTGTATTCGGCAAACGTCACCAGGCGGCCATAGCCGTCGTCGGCGGAGCCGGTGCGCGAGCGGTCCACCTTGTAGTAGGCCGCCGTCAGATCGAACAGGGGCGTGACGGACCAGGTCGCGCCTGCCGAGAACACGCGCTGCACCGTGTGTTTGCCGACCGCTGTCTCGGCCTCGCTGCGTGCCGCGTTGGCCGCCAGGCGCACGGTGTTCCATTGGTAGGCCGCGCCCAGGGTGGCTCCGTCCAGGGTGCGCTGGTTCGTGTCCTTGAAGGTCTGGAATGCGCCCGACAGTGTGACGCCGCTGGCCGCATAGGCCATGCCGACCCCGCGCGACGACAGGGCCGATGTCTTTCCAGCCACTTCACCCGTGCCCAACATCGCCCGTGCGGTGAGGCCGCCAAATCGCGCTGTGTACTTGATCGCGTTGTCCAGCCGGTACGAGCCTGACGTGGACCCCGCACTGCCGAACTCGATGCCCAGGCCATGCTGGCTGAGCGCGGCCACGCCGATGCTGGGGTTGAAGCTGGCAAAGCGCATGCCCAGCGGGTCCACGGGCGAGATGGCATCCGCCAGTGTGGTGGTCTGGCGGCCCAGGGCCAGCGTGCCCCATCCGCCCTCCAGACCGACCCAGGATGCGCGATCAAAGGTCTTGCTGGCGTTGGCAGAAGCGCCGGTGTCGGCGTTCAGTCCGCTCTCGAACTGGAACAGCGCCTTGGCACCGCCCCCCAGGTCTTCGCTGCCGCGAAGCCCCCAGCGGCTGGTGGTGTGTATGCCGCTGCCCAGGCTGTGCGACGAACCGGGGGCTGCCGCATTGGCCGCCGTGAGGCCGCTGCCGTGGCGCAGCCCCAGGTCCACGGTTCCATACAGCGTGACGCCGCTGGTTTGTGCCGCGATGCAGCTGCTGGCCAGTGCGGCACAAAGCGCACCGATGTTGCCTATTCTTTTTCTCATAGATGTCTCCTGCCTGATTGAAATCTGAAACGGGTGCGAGGGTATTTCTGGGGCCTCAATCGGGGGTGAGCTGGGCTTTGTGCACGACGCCCTTCCACTTGGCGATCTCCTGGCGTACGGTCAGGGCCAATTGCTCGGGCGTGCTGGGGTCCACCACGGCGCCTTGTTCTTCAATGCGCCGTGCCACGTCCTTGTCCGCCAGGGCGGTGTTGAGCGCTTTGTTGAGCTGATCGACGACGGGCTTGGGCGTTTTGCCGGGCGCAAACAGGGCGTACCACTGCGTGATCTCGACGCCTTTCACGCCCGCCTCTTCCAGCGTGGGCACATCGGGCAACAGCGATGAACGCTTGGGGCCTGCCAGCGCCAGGGCGCGCAGCTTGCCGTTCTTGACGTGGGGGTAGGCTGAGAACAGGCTGGGGAACATGACCTGGGTCTGCCCGGCCATGGTGTCATTCATCGCGGGCGCGGCACCCCGGTAGGGCACGTGGGCCATTTGCGCACCGCTTTCCAGCTTGAAGATTTCGGCGGAGAAGTGCGGGGCTGTGCCGTTGCCGGCCGAGGCGTAGTTGAAGTCCTGGGGCTTGGCTTTGGTCAACGCCACCAGCTCGCCCACCGACTTGGCTGGCACCTTGGGGTGAACCACCATGAGCGTGGGCGAGTAGCTCACCATGCCAATGGGCTCGAACTGCGTGATGGGGTCGTAGCGCAGCTTTTGCAGCGCAGGGCTCATGCCGTGGGTGCCGATGTAGCCAAAAAGAATCGTGTGGCCATCGGGCGCCGCGCGGGCCACAAACTCCGCCGCAATGGCACCGTTGGCGCCCGCCTTGTTCTCCACAATGACCTGTTGCCCCAGCAGGGTGGAAAGCTTGAGCGCCACCACGCGCGCCATGCCATCGTTGCCACCGCCAGCGGCGGTCGGCACCACGAGCGTGATGGGCTTGTCGGGATAGGCCGCATGTGCCAGGGTGGGGATCATTTGCACAGCGGTGGCGAGGGCCGCCGCGGTGAGCAGGGTGCGGCGTGCGCGCGATGGCACAAAGTGTTGGCGAATCATTTTTTGTCTCCTGTCATCCAAAGGGTTGGGGTGTGAAATCAGTGGGTGAATGCGTTTTCTGAAACGAACAGCGTGCCCTCCAGAATTTTTCGCGCCGTGCGAACCAGCGCGGCCTGCACCAGCTTGAATTGGCCGTCCACTTCGGTGAGTTCCACGTCTACATGAATGCGGCCGGCGGGGTGCAGCACTTCCACACGGCGTGTGCCTGCAATGGCGTGCTGCAGGGAGTCGGTGATCACCGTGCCTGGCAGCACGTGGGCAGCAGCCACGCCAATCGCACCGGTCACGGCGTGTGAGCGGTGGCAGCGGTGGGGTGTGAAATAGCGCGAGACGACGCTGCCTGGTTGATCGCCTGCAGACACGATCACGGGCTTGGGCAGCACGCTGTTCGACACATCGCCCATGCCCATCCGCAGGCCGGCTTCGCATCGCAGGGCTTCCAGCCTGGAAAGCAGTTCGGCATTGGCATCCAGCTCTGCAGGGCTCTCGTTGCCACGCAGGTCCAGGTCGGCTGCGCGCACCAGCACCATGACCTGTGCTGCATCGATACAGGTGACCTGCAGGCCGTGGATGGTGTCGATGCGCTGGCCGGTCGGGAAAATCTGGCCCGTGACGGCGCCCCAGGCGTCCAGGAAGTTCATCAGCACCGGTGCCGCAGTGCCCTGCACGCCGTCAATATGCACATCGCCGTCGTAGTGCACCCGTCCGCCAGCGGTACACACCTGCACATCAATGCGTGAACGGGTGTTGACGTTGTAGACCCGTACCGTGGTGGTGTTTCCATGGCCGGAAGCGGGCACCAGCCCCTGCTCGATGGCAAAGGGCCCCACGCCCGCCAGCATGTTGCCGCAGTTGGGCCGCGTGTCCACGCGGGCCTCTTCCACACTGACTTGGGCGAAGAGGTAGTCCACATCGCAGTCGGCATGTACCGACCTGGAAACGATCGCCACCTTGCTGGTCAGCGAGTTTCCTCCGCCCAGGCCGTCAATCTGCAATTCATGCGGCGAGCCCAGCGCGGCGATCAGGGTGCGGTCGCGCGCCGCAGGGTCTTGCGGCAGCCAGTCGGCCAGGAAGAACGGCCCCCGGGAAGTGCCGCCACGCATCAGAACGCAAGGAAGGTTGTAGCTCATGGGTCGGCATGGTGCGACGCTTCATCTGTTCTGTGAATTGCATTGTTGACAATGATTGATGCACGCAGCGCAATAGGCTATGAGCCCTTGTACATGGTGAAATCACGTTCGTGAATTGCAATGTTCTGATCGTTTGATGCGTGCTGCGCAACAGCGAAACGTCTTGAAAGCCCATGCCCATGAACAACAAATTCGATCTTGCTGACATCCAGGCCTTTGCCGCGGTGGCTGAGCTGCAGAGCTTTCGTGCTGCGGCCGAGGCGATCCACTTGTCGCAGCCTGCCTTCAGCCGTCGCATCGACAAGCTCGAAGAAGCCCTGGGCGTGCGCCTGCTTGACCGCACCACCCGCCGTGTCACGCTCACGGCCGTGGGCCGTGACTTTGCGCGCAAGACCCGCGTGTGGCTGGATGACCTGGACGGCATGCTCATGGGCCTGGGCGACGTGGCCGCGCGCCGCATGGGCGAGGTGACGATTGCCTGCGTGCCGTCGGCCGTGTATTACTTTTTGCCGCAGGTGGTCAAGCGCTACCACGAGCGGTTTCCGAAAATCCGCGTCAAGGTGCACGACGCCAGCGCCAACGAGGTGCTGGTGGCCGTGGCGCAGGGCGATGCCGACTTTGGCCTCAATTTCATCGGCAGCCAGGAGGCCGAGATCGAGTTCAAGCCCGTGCTTGCCGAGCGCTTCGTAGCCGCCTGCCGGCGCGACCATGTGCTGGCGCGGCGCAAGAAGGTCACCTGGGCAGAGCTGGGCCAGCACGACTTCATGTCGGTGGGCAAGACCTCGGGAAACCGTCTGTTGATGGACCTGGCGCTGGCCAACGTGCCCGACCGCCCCCAGTGCCTGTACGAGGCCAAGCACGTGACCACGCTGCTCGGCCTGGTGGAGGCGGGCCTGGGCGTGGCTGCCGTGCCCAGCCTGGCCATGCCGGGCAAGGACCATCCCACGCTGGTGAGTATTCCGCTGATCGAGCCCGTGGTGACGCGCCAGATGGGGCTGATCAAACGCAGGGGCAAATCGCTGTCGCCCGCTGCGCAGCAGCTCTATGACCTGCTGGTGGCTACGCGTTCTGTGCGCCCACGCAGTGCTGCCACGGCGCAAAAAATACAATCGGGGCAATGACTGCCAATACCAAACCGCCCAAACAACGTGTTGTCGTGGGCCTTTCGGGCGGAGTGGACTCTGCCGTGACCGCCCACCTGCTCAAGCAACAGGGCCACGAAGTCGTCGGCATCTTCATGAAGAACTGGGAAGATGACGACGACAGCGAATACTGCTCGTCCAACATCGACTTCGTGGACGCCGCCGCCGTGGCTGACGTGATCGGCATCGAGATCGAACACGTCAACTTCGCAGCCGACTACAAGGACCGCGTCTTTGCCGAGTTCTTGCGCGAGTACCAGGCGGGCCGCACGCCCAACCCAGACGTGTTGTGCAACGCCGAGATCAAGTTCAAGGCTTTTCTGGACCATGCCATGCGCCTGGGCGCGGAGAAGATCGCCACGGGGCACTACGCCCGCGTGCGTCAGAACCCATCCTCCGGCCTGTTCGAGCTGCTCAAGGGGCTGGATCCCTCCAAGGACCAGAGCTACTTTCTGCACCGCCTGAACCAGGCGCAGCTGTCCAAGACGCTGTTCCCGGTGGGCGAGTTGCACAAGACCGAGGTGCGCCGGATCGCCGAGGAGATTGGCCTGCCCAATGCCAAGAAGAAGGATTCCACGGGCATCTGCTTCATTGGCGAGCGGCCGTTCCGCGAGTTCCTGAACCGTTACATCAGCCATGAGCCCGGCCCCATCCTGGACGACCGGGGCCGCAAGCTGGGCCAGCATGTGGGCTTGTCGTTCTACACCTTGGGCCAGCGCCAGGGCCTGGGCATCGGCGGAATCAAGGAGAAGGGCGCACAACGTGGCGGCGGCGAGCATGCGCCCTGGTTTGTGGCCCGCAAGGACCTGGCCAAGAACACGCTGCGCGTGGTGCAGGGGCACGACCACCCCTGGCTGCTCTCCTCCGCCCTGGAGGCGCAAGATGCCAGCTGGACGTCCGGCCACCCCCCTGTGCCGGGGAACTATGCCGCCAAGACCCGCTACCGGCAGCAGGACGCCGCGTGCACCGTCGTCAGCGCGGACGGCGCGGGTTTTCAGCTGCGTTTCCCACAGGCGCAGTGGGCGGTGACGCCGGGACAGAGTGCGGTCTTGTACGACGGGGAGGTCTGCCTCGGGGGCGGGGTCATTTTTGGTGCGACAGACTGAAACATCTGGGGCACATTAGCCCTCTAGCCGATTGTGGTGCGCCCCCACAAATGGGGTTTTCTAATTAATTAAGACTATGGATTGGCTAATCCAAATAGTAAATAATTAATTCTTGTGGCGTGACACCCACAAACTTCTACGTAGTTACCGCCAGTTGAACTAAGTTGACCTTTGGTTCGTCGCCACAAGCGTCATTTGTCACGGCGTGGCTTCTAGAATTCCCGAAACCGCTGTTTGAAACCACATGTATCAAAAAATGCACGTGGTAAACCCTTAGTTCATCTTGCTGACGGCCGTCAAAAACGGGCCCGAAGCTTGCTCGTGCTTGCACCATGTCTCAAATTGTTTCCATGCCTTCGAGCCCCGACATCGCCGCGCACCTGGCCCGGCAGCAGTGTTCGGTGCAATGGCGAGGGTTTTTCCAGGCTCTTGCAGCGGAGTTTGTCGCTGCGCTGCCACCGGAAGACCTTCGCGCGCTGATGTTCCGGGTGGGCGCGCGGTTTGCGGCAGACCATCCTTTGCCAGCGTGTGCCACTGTGGAAGACCTGCAGCGCAGCATGACGGCGGTCTGGACGAGCATCGACTGGGGCTGGGTCGATTTGACGCAGGAAGTTGCGCAGTTGAACATCCACCACAGCCTCTCGCCCGTATCTGCTGCATTCGGGCCGGACCACGTGCATTGGTCGGGTGGTTTCCTCGAAGGGGTCTACCAAAGCTGGTTCGACCAAGCGGGTGCCGGGCAACTCAAGGTGGTGCAGTGCGCACCTGCAGATGCCTGGGGGTGTGTACACCTTCAGCTGTCGCGCTGAGCACCGGGTTTCGGATCTATATGTTGCGGCATTGGCGGTGACCCATGAAACACTCAGACGACATCGTGAACCTCTTTCAGCAGTTTGGGGCCAAGGCAGACCCCTACCATGAGCTGGCCCGCAAGCAGGAGCACCAACTCTCCAACGAGCGCTGGCCCCTTGTCTCCGCCGTGCGCAATGCCGTGGCCGATGATGTGCCCTCGGTAGACCGAAGCGCCGGTACCGCTGCGGCGCCGCTTCCCCAGCAGGCTCAGGCTTCCGTTTCGGCGCGACCAGAGCCCGTTGTGGCAGTGCAGCGCACTGCACCCGTCGCCGCCGAGTTGCCCCGCCCGGTGGCCGCGCCCGCAGCAGTAGCGGCAGACCGTCTGCCGCCAGCGGCTGCGCTGGCCTCGCGTTCCCCCCTGGCGGGTCTTGCGGGCCTGCGTGGACAGGCTGCGCCGACTGTTGCTGAAGAGCAGGCCGTGCACCAGGAGTCCTTGCCGGTGGACCTCCCATCGGTTTTTGCGCGTCTGGCGGGTGCTCCCGTGGCCGCCGGCGCTGCGCCAGCGCCCGCCTGGCAGCCTCGCAAGGGCCACCTATGAAAGTGATTGCCATCGTTTCTGCCAAAGGTGGCGTGGGCAAGACGACCCTGACTGCCAACCTGGCCACCGCACTGCAGCGCGAAGGTGTTGCGACGTTGCTGGTGGTGGACATGGACCCCCAGAATGCGCTGGGCTTGCATTTCGGCGCCGATCCCCGTTCTCTGGCCGGCGTATCCCGCGCCAGCCTGGCAGGCGAAGACTGGGGCTCGGTCTGCGCGCAAAGCCCATCGGGCGTGCATGTGCTGCCTTATGGCGTGGTGAACGAGTCTGACCGCGTGGCTTTCGAGCGGCACCTGGACGCACACCCGAACTGGCTGGAGCAGCAATTGCAGGGCCTGGAACTTCCGGAGGATGCCGTGGTGCTGATCGACACGCCGCCCGGTCCTTCTGTTTATATGCAGCAGGCGCTGTCGGCGGCCCAGGTGGTGGTGGTGGTCAGCCTGCCCGATGCGGCATCTTATGCGGCGCTGGCCCTGATGCAGCGGCTGGTGCACACCTATTGCACACCGCGCCCTGATTTTTCCGAAACGCTGTACGTGCTCAATCAGGTGGACGGCGCGCGCCAGTTGTCCAAAGACATCACGCGTGTGATGCAGGACAACCTGGGTGAGCGTCTGGTGGGCGTGGTCCATGAAGACCAGGCGGTGCGCGAGGCGCTCGCCTACGACCAGAGCGTGCTGGAGTATGACCCCCAAGGCCAGGCGGCCGATGACCTGCGCAAGTGCGCGCGCGTCCTTGCGCAGCGCCTGCGACTGCCACTGGCTGGAGCCGCGCAATGAGTATCGACCAACGCCCGCAGGCCGACGAGGTAGCTGACGCCGATTCGCACAGTCCCCAGGCACACTGGCGCACCGTGGTGCATGCCATCACCGGGTGGGATCTGTGGCAGCACCCCGTAGCGCGTGTCGCGGCTGTGGTGTTCAGTGCCTTGCTGATGGGGTTGGTCATCAGCGTACCGCTGGATCTCCAGGGGCAGATTCTCTTTTCGGTGGGTTCTTTTGGTGCGGCCTTGCTGCTGAGCAGGACCCCCGGCCGCCTGTCCACGCTGGCGATGATCGTGCTGTCGATCTCGGCCTCGTCGCGTTACATCTACTGGCGTTTTACCGACACCATCGGCTTTACCAACTGGCTGGATGCGGCATTCGGCTATGGCCTGGTGCTGGCAGAGCTGTATGCCTTTGCGGTGCTGCTCATTGGCTACTTCCAGACGGCGTGGCCCCTGCAACGCCGCCCGGTTCCCATGCCCCAGGACATCAGCACCTGGCCCAGCGTGGATGTGTTCATTCCGACCTACAACGAGCCGCTTGAAGTGGTGCGCCAGACGGTGTTCTCGGCCATGAGCCTGGACTGGCCCGCCGATCGCCTGCACGTGTATGTGCTCGACGACGGCCGCCGTCCCGAGTTCCGTGAGTTCTGCGAAGAGCTGGGCGTCGGCTACCTGATCCGCGACAACAACCACCACGCCAAGGCGGGCAACATCAACGCGGCGCTCAAAGTCACGAGTTCCGAATACATCGCCATCTTTGACTGCGACCACATCCCCACGCGTTCCTTCCTGCAGGTCTGCATGGGCTGGTTCTTCAAGGACACCAACCTGGTCATGCTGCAGACGCCGCACGTGTTCTTCTCACCCGATCCGTTTGAGCGCAACCTGGACACGTTCCACCGCATGCCCAACGAGGGCGAGTTGTTCTACGGCATCGTCCAGGACGGCAACGACCTCTGGAACGCGTCGTTCTTCTGCGGTTCCTGCGCCATCATCCGCCGCAAGGAGTTGCTGGAAGTGGGTGGCATTGCGGTAGAAACCGTGACCGAGGACGCCCACACGGCGCTCAAGCTCAGCCGCCTGGGCTACAACACGGCTTACCTCGAAGTGCCTCAGGCTGCGGGCCTGGCCACCGAGAGCCTTTCCGGCCACGTAGGCCAGCGCATTCGCTGGGCGCGGGGCATGGCGCAGATCGCGCGTACCGACAACCCGCTCTTTGGCAAGGGTCTCAAGTTCGGCCAGCGGCTGTGCTACCTGAACGCAATGCTGCATTTCTTCTACGGACTGCCGCGCCTGGTGTTTCTGACTGCACCGCTGGCCTACCTGTTCTTCGGGGCCCACGTGTTCCAGGCCACGGCGCTGATGATCACCGCCTATGCGCTGCCCCACCTGGCCCACGCCAGCGTGACCAACTCCCGCATCCAGGGGCGCTTTCGCCACTCGTTCTGGAATGAGGTGTACGAGTCAGTGCTGGCCTGGTACATCATGCGCCCGGTGATCGTTGCCTTCATCAACCCCAAGCTGGGCAAGTTCAACGTGACGGCCAAGGGGGGCGTGATCGAGAAAGCCTATTTCGACTGGACCATTGCACGGCCTTATGTGGTGCTGTTGGTGATCAATCTGGTGGGTTTTGCGGTGGGGATCTGGAAGCTGTTCTCCTCCGCAGGCGACGAAACCACCACGCTGGTCATCAACATGGTCTGGACCACCTACAACGTCATCCTGCTGGGCGCCAGTGTGGCGGTGGCCAGCGAGACGCGCCAGATCCGTGGCACACCGCGCGTGGCGGCTGCCCTGCCCGCTGTCATCCGCTTCGATAACGGCCGCACGCTGGTTTGCAAGACCGAAGATTTCTCGCAGCACGGGCTGGGCCTGTCCGTTCCGGCGGACAGCGACATTCCCATGGGCAGCCGCCTTTCCGTGTCGCTGTTCCGGTCCGACGAAGAAGGTGTTTTTCCGGCCGTTGTCACGTTCAGTGGCAAGGGGCGTCTGGGCGTGAAGTTCGACAACCTCAGTCTGCGCCAGCAGGCCGAACTGGCATCGCTGACCTTTGCACGGGCGGATGCCTGGATTGCCACTTGGGGCACGGGCCAGCGCGACAAGCCGCTGCGCTCGCTCTGGAGCGTGATTGCGATCGGAGTGCGCGGCATGGGACAACTGACCGTCTCCGCCGTCAAGTCCCTCAAGCCCCGTTAAGCCTTTCCCTGTTTCCAAAGACTCGACACCATGATTCCCAAAAGACATCCGACAGCGCGGCTGCCGCGCAAGCGCATGCTGCCTGCCATGCTGGCCTTGGTACTGACAGGGACGGCCGTGCCCGTATCCCAACTTGCTGCGGCCCCTGCACCAGCGGGCTTGGCTGGGGCGGAAATGCTGGCTGCGGCGCAACCGACCGAGAGTGGAGTGCGTGTACACCGCACCAGTTTCAAGGACCTGGGGGCCCTGTTTCCGCTGCAATTGCGGGGTGTGGACGGCACCAGCGGTGTGGCGTTCAGCGTGCGCAACGACGAAGTGGTCACAGGCGCGCGACTGAAGCTGAACTACTCCTACTCGCCCGCCCTGCTCCCCAACCTGTCCCATATCAAGGTGCTGGTGAACGAGCAGGTGGCCGCCACCATTCCGGTGACCACGCAGCAGGCGGGCGAAAACCTGCAGCGCGAGATCGTCATCCCGCCGCGCCTCATCACCGAGTTCAACCGGCTCAACCTGCAGCTGATCGGCCACTACACGATGGAGTGCGAAGACCCGCTGCACTCCAGCCTGTGGGCCAACGTCGGCAACGACAGCGTGCTGGAACTGACGGTGGCGCCCGTGGCCCAGACAAACGATCTGGCGCTGCTGCCGCAGCCTTTCTTTGATCGCCGGGATGTGCGCCCGCTGGAGCTGCCGATGGTGTTCGGCGCAGTGCCCAACACGGGCACCTTGCAGGCCGCAGGCACGATGTCGTCCTGGTTTGGCGCGCTGGCGGGTTTCCGGGGAGCGAGGTTCCCGTCACTGGTGGGCGAACTCCCCGCGCGCGGCAACGCGGTGGTGATGATCGCGGGCAAGGCGCAAGCGCCCGCCGGGCTGACCCTGCCAGACATCCAGGGCCCCACCGTGGCCGTGGTGAGCCACCCGGCAGACCGCCATGGCAAGCTGCTGCTGGTCATGGGGCGGGACGAGGCCGAGCTTGGCGTTGCCGCCAAGGCACTGGCCATCGGTTCCTCGGCCCTGTCCGGCCCGCTGGCACGGATCACCGAGGTCACGGAACTCAAGCCCCGCAAGCCGTACGACGCGCCCAACTGGCTTTCCAACGACCGGCCCGTGAAATTTGGTGAACTGGTCGAGGCCGATGCGCTCAACGTGTCCGGCTACTCGCCAGACCTGATCCGCCTGAACTTCTTCCTGCCGCCCGACCTGTTCGCATGGCGCCAGAAGGGCATCCCGGTGGACCTGCGGTATCGCTATACCCCGCGCCCGAACCCGGACAAGTCCACCCTCAACATCAATGTGAACCAGCAGTTCCTGCGTTCGTTGCCCCTGCACGCAGTGAACCATGAAGAACCCGGCGCTCTGGACCGCCTGCTGACCAAGGTGGTGCCCAAGGGCGAGATGGCGCCGGAGCGCGAGACTTTCCACATCCCGCTGTTCAAGCTGCCCGCCCAGTCGCAGTTGCAGATGCATTACTACTATGACGTGGTCAAGCAGGGCGCCTGCAAGGACGTGCCACTCGACAACGTCCGGGGCTCTGTCGAGGCCGATTCGACCATCGACATCTCCGGTTTTCCGCATTTCATCGCCATGCCGGATCTGGCGGCCTTTGGCAATGCAGGGTTCCCGTTCACACGCATGGCAGACCTTTCAGAATCTGCGGTGGTGATGCCCGACAAGCCGGGTGCGCAGGAATACGCGGCCTATCTGGGCCTGATGGGTGTCATGGGGCGCGTCACGGGATACCCTGCCCTGGGCGTGACCGTGGCGCAGGCCCAGCAGGTGGAGCGGCTTGCCGACAAGGACCTGCTGGTCATTGCCTCCGGCGGCAACCAGCCCCTGCTCAAGCAATGGGCCAGTTCCATTCCGGCCCTCCTGCAGGGCGAAACCAAGAGTTTCCAGATGTCGGATTTCGCCAACCGCCTGCTGCGCTGGTGGGGCTTTGGCGAGGACTCCAGCGTGCACGCACGGCGCAGCCAGGTTGCGTTTTCCAGCGACAGCACCGATGCTCTGGTGGCAGGTTTTGAATCGCCTTTGCGCAGTGGCCGCAGTGTGGTGCTGGTTGCCAGCAACCAGCCTGCAGGTCTGTCGCAAGTGATGGATGCACTGCTGGATGCCGAAATGCTCAAACACGTGCAGGGCAGCACCACGGTCATCCGGGGCAAGCAGGTGGACAGCCTGGTGGCCGAGAAAAACTACCATGTGGGTCAGTTGGGCCCCTTGCTGTATACCCAGTGGTTTCTTTCGCGCAACCCGCTGTTGCTGATTGTCCTGGGCGTGTCGGCGGCGGTGCTGATAGCGATCATCATGTACCTGTCGCTGAGAGCGCGCGCACGGGCCCGGCTGAAGCAAAAAGGCTGAGGCGGTGCAAAGCACGCCCGGCTGTTTCTGAATCACGCAACACATTCCCGGCACCTCGGTAGCCGGGAGCCTCGCAGGGAGAAGGAAGGCATGTCCTCCAAACGTCGTCGTCATCAAACACTTGCCATGGGGCTGCTGGCCTCGCTGATGGCCCCCGTTGCCTGGGCGCAGACCGGGGCCGAGCAGACCCTGCTGGACCAGGGGCAGTACTGGCAGGAGCGCGGCGACACGGAACGCGCGGGTGAGGCATGGCAGAAGCTGCTGCGCATCAACCCCCAGAACGCCCAGGCCCTCTATGGGATGGCGTTGGTGGAGCTCAACGCCCGCCGCCCCGAGGGCGCCCAGCGCTACCTGAACCAGTTGCAGGCAGCCCATCCGCGCAGCCCGCTGGTCAGCCGGTTGCAGGAATCCATCCGCACGGGCCGCAGCGCACCCCAGATCGAAACTGCGCGCCAGCAGGCCCGCAGCGGGCAGGCCAGCCAGGCCTTGAGCACCTACCAGGCGGCACTGGGAGACCGCGCTCCCACCGGCCCCCTGGCGCTGGAGTACTACCAGACGCTGGGCGCCACAGCAGGCGGCTGGGACGAGGCCCGCCGGGGTTTGAACCGCCTGGCACAGGAATCGCCCGAAGACCCGCAGATTGCGCTGGCCCTGGCGCAACACCTGACCTACCGCGAATCCACGCGCCGCGAAGGCATATCCCAGCTGGCGCGGCTGGCCGGGCGCGCCGATGTGGGCAAGGCGGCGACGGAAAGCTGGCGCAAGGCGCTGGCCTGGACGGGCAATCGCTCGGCCGACATCCCGCTGTACCAGGAATTCCTGCGCGCCAATCCCGGAGACACTGCGGTGCAGACGCGCCTGGTGCAGGCCCAGAACCTGCAAAAACAGTCTCAGGCAGCTTCCGTCCGGACGGCCGACCCGCTGCGCCAGCGGACGACAGCAGGGTTCCAGGCCCTGGACGATGGCGAGCTGGATGCTGCAGAGGCAGCATTTCTGAACGTGCTCGAATCCCGTCCCACCGACGGCGATGCGCTGGGTGGCCTGGGCATTCTGCGTTTGCGCCAGGAACGGTTTGCCGACGCGCGCGGGCTGCTGGAGCGGGCCTCGCGTGCGGGCTCGGCCAGCCGCTGGAAACAGGCGCTCGACAGCGCCACCTACTGGAGCCTGGTCGAGCAGGCCACCTCCGAACGCGAACGCGGTGAGACAGCGGCAGCGCGGCGTTCGCTGGAGCAGGCTGTGCGGCTGAATCCGGCCGAAGTCACGGCCGAAACCGACCTGGCAGACCTGTTGGTCGAAGATGGCCAGTACGACGCCGCCGAGGCAGCCTACCGCCGTGTGCTCGCGCGCCAGGCCGACAACCCCGACGCGGTGCGGGGCCTCGTGGGCGTGCTGGCGCAGAACAACAAGGCGGCCGAAGCCCTGGCGCTGGTGGAGAAGCTGTCACCCTCGCAGCAAGAAAAGGTGGGAGCCCTGGGGCGCCTGCGTGCTGCGCAGGCATTGGGCCAGGCCCGCGCAGCGACGGAGCGTGGCGATACCGCCGCTGCCCGCGCAGCGCTGGAAGATGCCCTGCTGAACGATCCGGCCAGCCCCTGGGTGCGGCTGGACCTTGCCCGCCTGTACCTGCGCATGGGCGCGGTGGCCGAGGCGCGGGGCGTGATGGACGGGTTGTTGCTGTCCAACCCCAACATGCCCGAGGCCCTGTATGCCAGCGCCCTGCTGGCCTCGGAGGCTGGTGACTGGCCCAGCGCCTTGGCGCTGCTGGACCGCGTTCCAGAAAAGCACCGCACCCGTGACATCGCCGCGCTGCAAAAGCGGGTGTGGGTGCATGTGCAGGCATCGGCTGCATCGGCGTTGGCGGCTGAAGGTCGCCAGACGGAAGCCCTGGCCACCCTGGCCCAGGCCGAGTCCTTTGCCACCCAAGACCCCGAATTGCTGGGCGCCATGGCCTTGGCCTACGCGGACGCTGGCGATCCGCAGCGGGCACTCGGCATGGTGCGCCAGGTGCTGGCGCGCACCCCCCGGCCCGATGTCGGCCTGCGCCTGCAGTACGCTGCCACCTTGCTCAAGACCCAGCAGGATGTGGAACTGGCGGGCATCCTGCGGCAGCTGCAGACGGCCCCGATGAATGACCGCGAGCGCAAGAGTTTCAGCGACATCCGCCGCGCCTACATCGTGCGCCAGGCCGATGGCCTGCGCGAGGCGGGCGACCTGGTCGCGGCCTACGACACGCTCGTTCCCTTGCTGGCCGAGCAGCCCGACGAGCCCCTGGCCATGGCGGCACTGGCCCGCATGTACGCGGCCAACAACGACTATGCCCAGGCGCAGGCGCTGTATGCGCGGTTGCTGGAAAAGTCTCCCAATGACGTGCCCCTCATCCTGCAGACCGCAGCCATGGCCACGGGCGCCAAGGACTACGGCTATGCGGAGTCGCTGCTGTCCGTGGCGCTGGCGCGCGCTCCGCGTGATCCCGAAGTGCTGACGGCCGCTGGTCGGTTGTACCGGGCGCAGGGCAAGAATTCCAAGGCCACCGAGTTCTTCACGGCTGCCGTTGCCGCCGAAAACGCGCAGCGCGATGCCGTGCTGGCCGCCAGTGGCGTAGCAGCGGGGCCTGCACGTTCTGGCAATCCATTTGCCCAGCGCGCGGCGTTGCAGCAGCGTGCCGGGGGCGGCCTGTCAGTGCCTGGTGCCGCAGCCGTCGCACGGTCGCCGGTGGGCTACACCCCCCAGCAGTACGCGCCCCAGCCAGTAGCGCGCAGCAACAACGCACCTGCAGGCCTCTACATTCCCGACCCGGCTGGTGCAAGCCGCTTTGGCACGGCACCGCAGGCCTATGCGCAGGCCGCTCCCATGACGCCCGCCAGTTACTACCCCGAGGCGTCCAGCCCGGTGGCGGCGGCTGACACGGCGGCTTCGACCAGCGCTGCGCGGCGCAACGCGGCGGCACTGCCTTCTTCGACCCCACGGTCGGTGGGGGCCTCTGCGGCGGCGCCGGCCATGGCACCTGTGTACGTGCCGCCTGCACAACCCATGCAGCCGATGGGCGCTCCGGCCCCGGCTGCGGCGGGCTACTACACGCCTGCACAGGCCTACGGTGGTGGGTATGCGGGCGGCGCCCAGTCCTTGCCTGCGCAACGCGCAATGCCTGCTCCTGCAGCACCTTCTGCCTGGTCCACGGCGGGGCTGGGCAACGTGCCCGACCCCACGCGGCCCCGCACGGCCCGCGACGAGCTGCGCGAAGTGCAGCAAAGCCAGATTTCTTCGTTCTCCGTGGGCGCAGTTGCGCGCGCACGGCAGGGCGAGGCGGGCATGAGCCAGCTTTCCGAGATCGAAGCGCCCGTGCAGCTCAAGATGAGCGTGGGTGACGGTCACCTGCTGCTGGGCGTAACGCCCACGGGCGCCAGCGCAGGTTCGCCCGGCTCTCCCTACGGCACCATCAGCCGCTTTGGTGGTGGCCCGGTCACGGCCCTGGCCATGCCCGAACGCGGAGCGGGCTCGCAAAGCGACAGCGGCGTCGGCCTGAGCGTAGGCTATGAAAGCGGAGGCTTCCGGGCAGACATCGGCAGCACGCCGCTGGGCTTCGGCCAGTCCGATGTGACGGCAGGCGCGAGATACCGCACAGCCCTCACCGACGACCTGACCGTGGCCGTGGACCTCTCGCGCCGCCCGGTGACCGACAGCCTGCTGTCGTTTGCCGGTGTCCGTGATGCCCGGACCGGCGACCGCTGGGGCGGCGTGTCTGCTTCCGGGGGCCGCGTTGATCTGACCTGGGACGATGGTGAACTGGGGATCTATGGGTACGGTTCGCTGCATGGCCTGACCGGTACCCGCGTGCGCAGCAATGCGCGGGCCGAGCTGGGTGGCGGGATGTACTGGCATGTGCACCGCACATCGAACGCCGACCTCACGGCGGGCCTGAGCTTTACGGGGCTGTCGTACCAGCGCAACCTGCGCTACTTCACGGTGGGCCACGGTGGCTATTTCAGTCCCCAGCAGTTCGTGTCCTTTGGCATTCCGGTCGAATGGGCGCAGCGCAATGGCCGCCTGTCGTACCAACTCAAGGGCTCGGTAGGCGTGCAGTATTTCAAGGAAGATGCGGCGCCGTACTTCCCCAACAGCCCATCGCGGCAAGTCTCGGCAGTCCAGGCAGCCGCCGACGCGCTGGCCTTTGGCGAAACGGGCGCCACGGCCATCTACCCCGGCCAGTCCCGCACGGGCCTGGGCTACAACCTGGGTGCGGCCATGGAATACCAGATGCATCCGCAGGTGTTCGTGGGTGGACACCTGTCGCTCAACAACGCACGCAACTACCGCGAGTTCGCGGGCGGCCTGTATGTGCGCTATGCCTTCCAGCCCTACAACGGCCTGCAGGCGTTCCCGGTGAACCCGCTGCGGTCACCGTATAGCTACTGAACTTTTCCAGGGCGCTCACCCGCTCTCTGCAAGCCACAAAAAGGCCCGTCGCACTTCACGTGCGACGGGCCTTTTTTATGGGCAACCCGCTTGTGGCGGGAGCGCTGTCTGCGTGCTACATGGCTCTTGCGCGGGGTGAAGGCGCTGTAAGCCAAGGCCCATGGGCCGACCACAGGGGTACCGCAGTGATTGCCCGATTGGAGCACCCCCCGCCTAGCGCGAGGGGTGCTCCCTTGCCGTTACGGCGTGGTCTGCTTGGCGCCCACAAACACGGTGTGGGCACGTGTGCCAGCCACGGACAACCCGGCAGTCAGAATGCGCAGGCCAATGACCTTGCCATTCGCATCGAACTGTGCCGATGCCGAGCCGGACTGCGGCGGGCCCGAGGACAGGCCACAGGTGATGGGTGCGTTGGGGCTGTTGAGGTAGCCGAATGCCTCGACGCGGTACAGGTTCAGACCACTGCCCAGTTCGCCCAGGAGCTTGCCCGCCACTTCACAGCCGCTGGTGGTCAGGCCCGTGATGGCGCCATCGGCAAACACCGTCAGCGTTGTGGTGTCGCCACCAAAACCCGTGCCAGCCATCTTGTAGGTACCAACGATCAGGGCCGCGTTGGGCACCTTGCCGGAGGGCAGGGCGTACAGCGGGTCTGGCGTCACGCTGAAGCGGGTGGGGAAACCGCCTGGCTGCGTTGGGTAGCTGAAGCTGCCGCTGAACAGGCCGGCGGTGCTGGTGCCATCGCCACTTTGGAGCGTGCCGTCGATCAGCACGGACTCGTTGTAGGCGCCCGTGTTGGCCAGCAGGCGGTTGAAGAACACGCCGTCGTTGGCCGTCACAAAACGGTTGTTCGTGACGTTGTTCTCGTAGCGGATAAGGCGGCCATACAGCGCGTTGTGGTCCAGGCTGCTATTGGTGTAGAAGAACAGGCCGCCGTCCGGCAGCACGCTGCCCCAGACGGTCGTATCGCCAATCACGCCTGCAGGCAGCGTGAAGGAGCCCTGCCAGTTGCCTGCCACCGACAACGGCGTGGTGGAAGGCGGCACGGTGGTGCGGGGGTCGGCAATGCCGTTGAGGGTGAAGGTGTTGTTCGGACCCGTTGCATTGCGCGTGAACACCCAGATGCCGTTGGGCACCCCTGCCGCATCAAACCGCAGCACGGCGATGCCGGATTGCTGCGTGCCGCTGGCCTCGCAGGAGGTGGTGTCGCCCGACAGATTGAGCGTCATCGAATACAGCGGGGAGTCTGCGGCGCGTGGCGTGGCTGTGCCCGTGACCAGGCAGCCGCCGATACGGCCCGAGAGCTGGCCCTGTGGGGTGACGGTGAGCACCCATCCACCGCCAAACAGGCCGGTACCCCGGTAGGTGCCCTCGACCAGGCTCGCGCGTGCGGGGTGGAAGTTCAGGCTGCTGTACGAGAGCTTGATCGGCACCACCGCGCCAGACGCAGCCGCCGTCTGCACCGGGTCGGAGTAATTGCCGCTGATGCCGTCGGTGCGGCCGATCTTGCCGCTGTTCGATGCCGTGCCACGCAGCGTCAGGCCCGTGGCAAATTTGCCGTCCTGGACCGAGTAGTACGTGACGCCAGTGGCCAGCACCGCCGTGACGTTGACATTCAGGCGCCCGTAAAACGCATCAAAGCCCGCTGCGCCCGGGGCCTCGCGTGCCATGTAGAACTCGCCCCCGGTGCCCAGCGGGCCGGGATCGATGTAGCCCACCACCTGCCGCTGCGCAGCGCCGGTGCCCACCGTGCCCTCCCACACGCCACCGGGGTATTGCTGTACGCCAGGGGCGGGGCCCACGTCTTCGCCGTCGGACGAGCCGCCGCCGCAACTGGCGAGCAGGGCCGCACAGGTCAAGGATAGCCAGAAGTATTTGCGCATGATGGACAGAAAGAGGATCAGTGGGTAATGGGGATTCGTCGAGATGCCGCCGTGGCGCGCGAGGCGTTATCGACGGGCCAGCGAGCGCGCACAGGTGCATGCTGGCTGTCTTGCTGTTTCTAATTGTGCCAGCAGCGGGCGCAAGGGACGACAGGAAAATGGCATGCCGGAGTTGGGCGGCAGGCTGTGGGGCTGCGGTGCGCCCATGGGAATGCGACCTCGGATGTCGGCTGGGCCACGCCTGTCAGGTGCACCTGAATGCATCTACGATCATTTGCTATCAATAATATAGCTATTGCCGCTTATTCATCAAGCGCTAGAGCCTGTTTTTTCTTGGATTTCAGCCTGCTGCAAAGAAAAGGGCCGACCCCTTTGCAGGAGCCGGCCCTTGCCACCGCGCGGGGCTTCGAGGATGGTGGCTCAGTCGTCGTTGGTCGCCAGGCTGATCAGGATGCGCAGCACGTACCAGAGCATCAGCGCGATCGAGGCAAACAGGTGCAGCGCAGCGCCCGCAGGGCGGTCGGCGGGGTAGTCGTGGATGATGCGCGAGGTGTCGTACAGCACGCAGGCGCCGGCAAACAGCACCATGATCCCTGAGAACCAGATGCCCAGCTTGAAGCCAAAGATGGCGCCGGCAATGATGGTGCCCAGGGCCACCAGGCCGCCCACCTTCAGGATGCCCCCCAGGAACGAGAAGTTGGTCTTGGTAGTGAACGCCGTCCAGGTGAGCGCGCCCACCAGCAGCAGCGTGATGAAGGCCGCAGCGCCAATGGCACCGGGGGCCACGATCTGGGCGATGCCGAACATCGGCGCGAAGATCAGGCCTTCGGCCAGCACATACAGGCCCAGGCCCATCAGCTGTGTTTGCTGGCTCTCTGCGTTGTCGGCCATGTACGAGGCCAGCCAGCCCACCAGCATGAACGCGCCCATGACGCCCAGCCACAGGAACTTGTTGCCGCTGGCCAGCAGCATCTTGGCCGCTGTGCCGGAAAATCCGGTCGCCATCAGGACGGCGGAAAGCACCACGAAGGCCAGCATGGCCACACCGAGGTGCTTGTAGGTAGCCACGATGAAATCGCGCCGTTCAAACGGTGCGCCTTCCGGCGTCGAAGGGGTCAGGACATTGGGATTCATGGCGTATTCCTCGCTCTGTGTGTTGGTTGTGAAATCACGGGAGGGGCGCACCAGGCGCCTCCTCCCTCCCTCTCTGTGAAAAATTCTCAGGCCGCGCTGAGCTGCTGGCTGGAGTCCGCTGCACGCAGCCTGCGGTTGGACCACACACCGGCGGCGCCGATCAGCGTCAGCAGGATCGCGAAGATCCAGGTGCCAGCGCCGCTGAAGGACCGGGCGGAGGACGCTGCCTCGGCCTGCAGGCGCTGCCTGGTGGTCTCATAGCTGATCACGGGCTTGCCATCGACCGCCACTTCGTACACCAGGTCGTTGTCGCTCTTGTCCACCAAAGCGGTGATCTTTTCGTCGATCAGGTTGCCCACCAGTTCCTGGGGTGTGCTGTAGTCGATGCGCAGCTTGCGGGCCTCGGCGCCTGCGCCATCGGCCTGGACGCTGATTTCGTAGAACTGCTTGGTAGCGCGGCGCTTGCGCTTGACGGTGACCTCCGAAGCCTGCGTCACCGTGCCTGTCACGGTCTGCAGGCTTTCCCGCGCTGCGTAGGCATGGTCGCCATCGGCCTTCCATCCGCTGTACAGCGACAGGCCGATCAGGCCGGGCCCGGCCAGTAGCAGCAGCCACGCGTAACCGGTGATGAAAATCAAAATCTTGCGAACAAAGCCTGGCATGGCTATCCCTCTCTTGTGCTGTTGAATGTTGTTGTGACTAACCAGAATTTGCTGGCGGCACCGCAGGCCAGCCGCCAACAAGCGCCCGATGATCTTCGAGTTGGGCGCAACCGGTGTAAGAAAGTGTTGGCGCCGTTGTCCCCGTGCCGCACTGGACAAACTGGGGGGGTGGGGAGGGCGCTGGCCGTTGTAGAAGAAGCGCCGCGTGCTGTTGACTCAGCGCTTCTTGACCATCGTGCGGGCGCAAAAAAAAGGCCCGCAGCGTCTGTGCTGCGGGCCTTTTTACAAAAGCTGGAAAGCGCGGCTTTTAGAAGGGGATGTCGTCATCCATGTCGTCAAACCCCGAGGCTGCGCGGGGTGGCTGTGCCACGGGCGCAGGCGCAGGGCGCTGGGCAGGGGCCGCCATGGGGCGTGGTGGGGGCGCGGCGCGGCGGGGGGCCTGGTCGTAGCCGCCGCCCTGGTCGCCACCACCGTAGCCGCCATCGTCGTAACCGCCGCCTTGCTGGCCACCACCCTGGCCGCCGCCCATGCCCTGGCGGCTGCCCAGCATCTGCATCTGGTCAGCACGGATCTCGGTGCTGTACTTTTCCACGCCGCTCTGGTCGGTCCACTTGCGGGTGCGCAGGCTGCCTTCCACGTACACCTGCGAGCCCTTGCGCAGGTACTGGCCAGCGATCTCGGCGAGGCGGCCGTTGAAGACCACGCGGTGCCACTCGGTGGCTTCCTTCATTTCGCCAGACTGCTTGTCTTTCCACTTGTCGGTGGTGGCAATCGTCACGTTGGCCACCTGGTCGCCACTGGGGAAAGTGCGCATTTCAGGGTCGCGGCCCAGGTTGCCGACGATGATGACTTTGTTTACGGATGCCATGGTGCTGTTTTTGCCTTAAAGGGATGAAAGAAGCGCCGGATTTGGAGAAGGATTCCGGGCGCCAAACGCGCCATTGTGCCGCAACCGGCTCGCAATGGAAGCTCTGGCGACATGGCTCAATCCACCACTCAGTGGCCGCCGCGCCCCACGGGCCGCAGGGGCCAGGTCAGTACCAGCCACAGGGCCGTGAGCACGGTGGTGGCGGCAAACAGGCCCGGCGCGCCGGCCCATTTCACCAGGGCGCCGCCCAGCGCGCCGCCCGCAAACAGGCCCAGCGATTGCAGCGTGTTGTAGCTGCCCAGCGCCGCGCCACGCAGCTGTGGCGGCGCCATGCGCGACACCAGGCTGGGCTGGCTGGCCTCCAGCGCGTTGAATCCGCAGAAAAACACAAACAGCAACGACCCCAGCACCCACAGTGTGGGTGTGCCGCCGCTGCCCGCCAGCAGGCCCAGGCCTGCCTGCACCAGCAGCACCAGTGCGATGGCACCCAGCAGCGCGGCGCGCAGCCTGCCCGCACGCTCCAGCGCAAACAGCCCGCCCATGGCCGCAAACGAGAGCACCACTGCAGGCAGGTAGACCTGCCAGTGGTGGTCTTTGGTAAGGCCCGCCTGCACCAGCATGGCCGGCACGGCCACCCACATGGACAACTGCACGGTGTGCAGAACGAAAACCCCCAGGTTCAGGCGCAGCAGGTCGGGGTGGGCCCACACATCGGCCAGGCGGCCCCGGGGCGCATTCTGGTGCTGCGCGGTTTCTGCAGGCACCCACCAAATCACCACCGCCACGCCCGCCAGCGCCAGGGCGCAGGTCAGGCCAAAGAGGCCCGCCAGCCCGATGTGGGCCGCCAGCACCGGCGCCGCTACCAGCGCAACTGCAAACATCAAGCCGATGCTGCCGCCCACCAGCGCCATGGCCTTGGTGCGCACGGCGTCGCGGGTCTGGTCGGCCAGCAGGGCGGTTACGGCGGCCGACACGGCACCGGCGCCCTGCAGCGCGCGGCCCACCAGCAGCCCCGTGAGCGAATCGGCGAGTGCGGCCAGCAGGCTACCCGCTGCAAACACCAAAAGACCCAGCACGATCACGCGCTTGCGCCCAAACCGGTCGGAGGCCATGCCCAGCGGCAACTGCAGTACCGCCTGTGTCAGTCCGTAGATGCCCATGGCAAGACCGACCAGGGCGGGGTCATCCCCACCGGGGTACTTGCGGGCCTCAAGGGCAAACACGGGCAACACCAGGAACAGGCCCAGCATGCGCAGCGCAAAGATCAGCGCCAGGCTGAGGCTGGAGCGGCGCTCCTGCGGGGTCATGGCGTTGCCGGAAGGCGATGGCGACAGGGGCGGCGGGGCAGCGCCCGCAAGTGAAGAAGGAGAATCCGGCACGGTGGTGCCCTATGGGGCAGGTAAAGCAGGGATTTTCGCCCATTGGGCAGGAGTTGTGATTCGCGTGGGCATGTGCGGGGCGTGACACGGCCAGCAAGGCATGGCTGACCGGCCCAAAGGCTCACAGCAAAGCGCAGATCCGCTGCACGCATTCCTGGGGCGTGAGCTGGGCTGTGGGCAGCACCAGCTCGGCGGCCAGCGGTGGCTCGTAGGGCGAATCAATGCCCGTGAACTGGCGCAACTCGCCCGTGCGGGCCTTGCGGTACAGGCCTTTGGGGTCGCGCTCTTCGGCGAGTGCCAGGGGCACATCGACAAACACTTCCAGGAAGTCGCCCGGGGCAAACAGTTCCCGGGCCGCCTGGCGTTCTGCGCGGAAGGGCGAAATGAAAGCCACCACCACGATCACGCCCGCGTCCACAAACAGGCGAGCCACTTGTGCGACACGCCGGATGTTCTCTGCCCGGTCCGCGTCCGAAAACCCCAGATCCCGGTTCAGCCCCTGGCGGATGTTGTCGCCGTCCAGGATGTAGGTGCGTTTGCCCTGGCGATTCAGTTCCCGCTCCAGCGCATTGGCAATGGTCGATTTGCCCGCACCCGACAGGCCGGTGAGCCAGACCACCCGGCCGGGGTGGCCTCCCAGCTGCTCGCGCTCCGCACGGGTCACGGTCAGCGCCTGGGCATGGACATGGGGGACGTGGGGGGGTGTGGGGTCGGTCACTTTGGCGTTGGCAAATGAATGTGGCGTGCAATGGTACTGGCATGGCAGCAGCTGCAACACAGGGCATGGGGCTTGACCTATCATGGTCGGTTTCCCTGCTGTTTCCCCACTCCGTGACCGACTCCCATTCCCCCACCGATGCCCAAGCTGCCGACAGCAGCGGCCTTTACCTCGCCCGCGCCCTGCGTGAGCAGCGCATCAGCATCCGGGGGGCGCGCACGCACAACCTCAAGAACATCGACCTCGACATCCCGCGCAACCAGCTCGTGGTGATCACCGGGCTGTCGGGCTCGGGCAAGTCGAGCCTGGCGTTCGACACGCTGTATGCCGAGGGCCAGCGGCGCTATGTGGAGAGCCTGTCGGCCTATGCGCGGCAGTTTCTGGGGCGGCTCGACAAGCCCGATGTCGACCTGATCGAAGGCCTGTCGCCCGCCATCAGCATCGAGCAGAAGGCCACCAGCCACAACCCGCGCTCCACAGTGGGCACGGTGACCGAGATCCACGACTACCTGCGTCTGCTGTACGCCCGCGCTGGCACGCCGTATTGCCCCGACCACAACCTGCCACTGGCCGCGCAGACCGTGAGCCAGATGGTGGATGCCGTGCTGGCCCTGCCCGAAGACACCAAGCTCATGCTGCTGGCGCCCGTGGCGCGCGAGAAGAAGGGCGAGTTCACCGAGCTGTTCGCACAGATGCAGGCGCTGGGCTACGTCCGCTTTCGGGTGGATGGCCAGATCTACGAGCACGAGAACCTGCCCGCGCTCAAGAAAACCGAGAAGCACAACATCGACGTGGTGATCGACCGCATCAAGGTGCGCGCCGACCTGCAGCAGCGCCTGGCCGAGAGCATCGAGGCCGTGCTGCGCGTGGGCGGGCACGAGGGCAATGGCCGCGTGCTGGCGCTGGAGATGGACACGGGGCAAGAGCACCTGTTCAGCAGCAAGTTCGCCTGCCCCGTCTGCAGCTATTCGCTGCCGGAGCTGGAGCCGCGCCTGTTCTCGTTCAACTCGCCCATGGGCGCGTGCCCCGCGTGTGACGGCATTGGCCAGCGCGATGTGTTCGACCCGGCGCGTGTGGTGGCCTTCCCCACGCTGAGCCTGGCCAGCGGTGCCATCAAGGGCTGGGACCGGCGCAACGGCTACTACTTTGCGATGCTCGAGAGCCTGGCCAAGCACTACGCGTTTGACATCGAGGTGCCGTTTGAATCGCTGCCCGCGCCGGTGCAGCACGCCATCCTGCACGGCTCGGGCGAGGAAGAAATCGCTTTCAGCTACATCATGGACAGTGGTGCCTCCAAGGGCAAGGTGTATGCCAAGAAGCACCCGTTCGAGGGCATCATCCCCAACATGTCGCGGCGCTACCGCGAGACCGATTCGGTGGTGGTGCGCGAAGACCTGGCGCGCTTTCGCAGCACCCAGCCCTGCCCCGAATGCCACGGCACGCGCCTGCGCCGCGAGGCGCGCCACGTGCGGCTGGGCGAGGGCGAGCAGGCCCGCGCCATCTTTGAAGTGAGCCACGCCACACTGAACACCGCCCACACCTGGTTCAACGACCTGAAGCTCACGGGCGCCAAGGCCGAGATCGCCGACAAGGTGGTGCGCGAGATCGCCACGCGCCTGCAGTTCCTGAACGACGTGGGCCTGAGCTACCTGAGCCTGGACCGCAGCGCCGAGACCCTCTCCGGCGGCGAGGCGCAGCGCATCCGCCTCGCGTCACAGATCGGCTCGGGCCTCACGGGCGTGATGTACGTGCTGGACGAGCCCAGCATCGGCCTGCACCAGCGCGACAACGACCGGCTGATTGCAACCCTCAAACACCTGCGCGACATCGGCAACAGCGTGATCGTGGTCGAGCACGACGAAGACATGATGCGCGCCGCCGACCATGTGATCGACATGGGCCCCGGCGCGGGCGTGCACGGCGGGCGGGTGATGGCGCAGGGCACGTATGACGAAGTGCGCAGCAACGCGCAGTCGCTCACGGGCCAGTACCTGTCGGGCGCGCGCACCATTGCCGTGCCAAAGCGCCGCACGCCCTGGCTGCCGGTGCTCGAGCAGGCTGCACCCGTGGTGGAGGCCAAGGCCAAATCGCGCTTTCCACAGACTGAGGCGAGCAAGCGCCGCGCCGAGCGCATGGCCGAACACCATGCCCGCCAAGGCGCGCTGCAGGCGCTGCGCGTGGCAGGCGCCACGGGCAACAACCTGAAGGGTGTGACGGTGGACTTCCCCGTGGGGCTGCTCACCTGCGTGACGGGCGTGTCGGGCTCGGGCAAGAGCACGCTGGTCAACGACACGCTGTACGCCGCCGTAGCCCGCCAGCTGTACCGCGCGCACGAAGAGCCAGCCGAGCACGACGAGATCGTGGGCATCGAGTACTTCGATAAGGTCATCAACGTCGACCAGAGCCCCATCGGCCGCACGCCACGCAGCAACCCCGCGACCTACACCGGCCTGTTCACACCCATCCGCGAGCTGATGGCTGAGGTGAACACCGCCAAGGAGCGTGGCTACGGCCCTGGGCGCTTCAGCTTCAACGTGGCCGGTGGCCGCTGCGAGGCCTGCCAGGGCGACGGCGTGGTGAAGGTGGAGATGCACTTTTTGCCCGATGTGTACGTGCCCTGCGACATCTGCCACGGCCAGCGCTACAACCGCGAGACACTGGAAGTGCTGTGGAAGGGCAAGAACATCGCGCAGATTCTGGAGTTGACGGTGGAGGACGCCGCCGCCTTCTTCAAGGACGTGCCCACTATCGCGCGCAAGCTGCAGACGCTGCTGGATGTGGGCCTGTCGTACATCCGCCTGGGCCAGGCCGCCACCACGCTCTCGGGCGGCGAGGCGCAGCGCGTGAAGCTGGCGCAGGAGCTGAGCAAGCGCGACACCGGCCGCACGCTCTACATCCTGGACGAGCCCACCACGGGCCTGCACTTTGCCGACATTGACCTGCTGCTCAAGGTGCTGCACCAGCTGCGCGACGCGGGCAACACCATCGTCATCATCGAGCACAACCTCGACGTGATCAAAACCGCCGATTGGCTCATCGACATGGGGCCGGAGGGTGGTGCGGGCGGTGGCACCGTGGTGGGTGTGGGCACGCCGGAGGAGCTGGCGGCCAACCCGGCCAGCCATACGGGGCGGTATCTGGCGCCCTACCTGCGGGCGAAATCTGAATGAAAATGGCTGCTAGCGCTTATCTACAAAGCGCTAGCAGCTATTAATTCAGTAGTAATTTGCCGCTACATCACTGCAGACGACGGGCCACCTCAGCGTCCAGCGATCCCATGAAGGCCTCCACCGCGCGGGTGTAGTCGCTGTCCAGGCCCAGTTGGGCGTTGATTTCGCCATGGTCCAAGTCCTGCGGCAACACTTCGGCGCGGCCGCCCTGGTTGCGCACATGGCGGGCCATGGCATCGGATTGCTGGCACGGGTCGTCCGCACGCTGGGCCGAGCACACCATCTGCATCGGCGGAGCGCCCGCCGTCCACTGGTGGAAGGGCGACATGGCCACCCAATAAGCCGGGTCAGCGCCAAATGCGTCGTCGTACAGCGGAAGGTGCGGGGCGCGCATGCGGGCGGGCACGTTCATCATGGCGCTGTCCAGCGAGACCGTGCCCAGCCACGGCCAGGCGCCTTCGCGCAGTGCCTGCGGGGCGCGGGCATTGAGCAGGGCCACCAGGTGGGCACCGGCCGAGTGGCCCATGAGGATGAAGCGGCTCGGGTCCCCGCCCCAGGTGCCCGCGCGCTGCTGCGCGGCCATGAGGGCGGCCTGCACATCGCGCTCCTGCACGGCCACAGGGGCATCGGGCAGCATGCGGTAATTGATGGAGATGAGGATGAAGCCCTTGGGCACCCAGCGGTTCACCTTCTCCTGCACCACGCGGCCCATGGCCTTGTCGCCATGCCGCCAGCCGCCGCCATGCACCATGAAGATGACCGGCGCGCGCACCGCGCTGGCTACCAGGCTGTTGGTGCCCGTTGTGGGACTGGTGGGTACATATACGTCCATGCGCTGCGCCGGGTCGGTGCCGTAGGGCACATCGGCGATGCGCTGCACGCCTGCAGACAGGACGGCCGGTGCAGCGGCGGCCTGCTTTTGTGCGATGAGGGCGCGCAGGCGGCCGCCGTTGTGCGTGGTGGTCTGGGCCTGCGCACTGGCAGTGGCCAGCGTGAGCGCGGCGAGGGTGGTCAAGGTGAGGGTGCGGCGCAGGGACATGGCAAGGCTCCTGAGTTCAGAGGGTGGCAATCGATGGCTGGGTCCAGACGGTGTTAAGGCCGCGTTGGACAAGCCATGGCTGCGCCGCTCGCGTCGTAGCAGGTGGCGCTGCGGTTCAAGCCGCTGTCCTTGCTGTAGCGGCTCTGCGTCTGCACGCTGTTGCCGGTGACCGCACTGGTGGCGGTGGTGCTGCGGGCCTGCTCCACGCTGCCGTCGGCATTGCGGCTCGCCCCGCCGCTGCTGTGCAGGCTGCCCTGGGCATTCTGGGCGGACACCGTGCCGCTGTGGCTGGTGCTGCCGTCAACACTGCGGGTGGTGCTGCCCTGGCGTGCGGCTACCCCGCCCTGCGCGCCCACGGTGGCGCCGCGGCGGGTCACGCTGCCGTTGCCCTGCCCATCGGTGGTGGCGGTGCGGCCGCGCAGCATCGCGCCGTTCGGGCCACTGCGGGCCACGCCGGTGTGGGTGGTGGTACTGCCATCGGCGTTGTGTTCCACGCTCCGGCGGGTGCGGGCCTGCGCTTCGGTGGGGGCTGCCAGCGCCAGCACGGCGCTCAGCCCCAGGGTGGCGAGGGCGGGTAACACGAGCACACCCGCTGCCAGCGCGGGGCGGGGCAGCAGGTCGTTGTCAGCGGGGTGGGGCAGCAAAGGCATGGTGGTCAACTCCTTGGGGTTTGCCTTGGGGTGTGGCATGGCTGTACTGTGGGTCCCGGGTGTGAGCCATTGATGGCAGAAATCCGCCGATGTATGACAAACCATGACAAACGACTGCGGCTCCGTCATGCCTTGTCATGGCTGAGGGTGCATGGCCCGCCGTACCGTCCAAGTAGCGCCTACCATTGCCACCACGCCGCCTTCACTTGCCACGTTGCTCCCTGCCCCATGACCGACCCCCTGGCCAAAATCCTGGTCGCTGATGACGAGCCCGACCTGCGTGCCCTGCTGCAGCGCTACCTCAGCGACCAGGGCTATACCGTGCGCACGGTCGATGGCGCGGGCCCGCTGGATGTGCTGCTGCAGCGCGAGCGCTTCGATGTGCTGGTGCTCGATGTGATGATGCCGGGCGAGGACGGCCTGGCCATCTGCCGCCGCCTGCGTGCGCAGGGCGAGACCATTCCCATCCTCATGCTCACCGCACGCGGCGACCCGGTGGACCGCATCGTGGGCCTGGAGATGGGCGCCGACGACTACCTGCCCAAGCCCTTCAACCCGCGTGAGCTGCTGGCCCGGATCCAGGCTATGGTGCGCCGCCAGCGCGTGCTGGGCGCCCACACCGGGCCGCGCCAGGTGGGCGGGTGCATTGTGTTTGGCGCGTTCACCCTGTGGCTGGACGAGCGCCGTCTGGTGCGCAACGGCGGTCGCGACGACAACCACAGTCAGGGTGCGCAGGACGTGCCCCTGACCACCGGCGAATTCGCACTGCTGCAGGCGCTGGCCCAGCAGCCACACCGACCGCTCGGGCGCGACCGGCTTATCGCGCTGGCCTATGGGCCCGACCACACCGCCACCGACCGCAGCATCGACGTGCAGGTGATGCGCCTGCGCAAGCTCATCGAGGCCGACCCGGCCCAGCCGCGCCACATCCGCACGGTGTGGGGCGTGGGCTATGTGTTTGTGCCCGATGGCATTGCGCATGGCGGGGGGCGCCAGCCATGATGGCCTTCGCAACCAGCCGCCGCTGGGGGCTCTGGCCGCGCAGCCTGCTCGGGCGCAACCTGCTGCTGATGGCCGTGCTCATCGTGCTGGGGCAGCTGGTGGCGGCGGTGCTGGTGCGGCAGATGATCTTCAAGCCCCGTGTCGCGCAGGTGGCCGATGGCGTGGCGCGCAATGTGGCTGCGCTGCGTGCGGGGCTGCAGGCACTGCCCGCGGCGCAGCGTGTGGCATTTGTCGAGGCGTTCAACCGGCAGGCCGTGTTGTCCGCACCGCCCGTTGCGCCGGAGAGCGCTGCGCGGCGCGCGCTGCTGTCGCCCCTGGAGCGGCAGTTTGTGCAGGCCGTGTCGCGCCGTCTGGGTGCGGACGATGCTGCAACACAGACACCGCGACCGACGCAGCCGCCGCAACCGATATGGCGCCGCGACAGCACCGGCGTGCTGTCCCTGCGTGTGGTGCACGAGGGCGCGGAGGGGGCCGAGAGCTATTGGCTCAACCTGCCCAGCGTGTTCCCCACGCGCGAGTTCACCGGCGCCTGGCTGGTGGCCACGCTGGCCAGCATGCTGCTGGCGCTGCTGGGCGCGTGGTGGCTGCAGCGCCACATCAACCGCCCGCTGGTGCAGGTGGTGGGCGCGGCGCAGCAACTGGCGCACGGCCAGTCGCCCGCAACCCTGCCGGATGATGGGCCCGAAGAAATCGCCACCGTGGCGCGCAGCTTTAACCAGATGGCACAGAGCCTGGCCGCCGCCGACCACGAGCGCGCCCTGATGCTGGCCGGTGTGTCGCACGACCTGCGCACGCCGCTGACCAAGCTGCGCCTGGGGGTAGAGATTGCGGGGCCGCAGGTCGATGCGCCGCTGGCTACGAGCATGGTGCGCAGCATCGACGAGATGGATGGCATCGTGGGCCAGTTCCTGCAATTCGCACGCAGTGGTGAGGCCGAGGCGCCGACCGCCGCATCGCTCAACGACCTGGCCCAGGCCGTGGCCGAGGCGCAGGCCGACCATGGCCGCGCGCTGGTGCTGGAACTGGGTGCCCTGCCCGACGTGCCCGTGCGCCCCCAGGCCCTGCGCCGCGCGCTGGACAACCTGGTGGAAAACGCCTGGCGCCACGGTGCGCCGCCGGTGGTGTTGCGCACGGGGGCAGACGCCACCCAGGTATGGCTGGAGGTGCAGGACCAGGGCCCCGGTATCACCGCCGAAGAGATCGACCGCATGCGCCAGCCTTTTGCGCGCGGCGGTGGTGCGGCGCGTGCGGGCGCACCGGGGGCCGGGCTCGGGCTGGCGATTGCCGAGCGCGTGGCGCGCGCCCATGGGGGTGCGCTGGAGTTGCACAGCGCCCCCGGCCAGGGGCTGCGTGCGCGGCTGGTGCTGCCGCTGGCGGGGCCGGGTGGTGAGCCTGCGACGGCGTGAACGGATGCGCAACGGAGGAGCGAGCGGGCTGCCCGGTCCATCTGCCGCTCCGCGCAGCGCCGCGGAGCCACGGGGCGCGCAGAGTTTGAATATAAATTGCCGCTAGCGCTTGATGGGTAAGCGCCAATAGCTATTGAATTCGTAGCGAATTTGTGGGGCGTGGTGCCCTGTGCTGGCCCTGGCCTTCGTCCCCCAGACGGAACACCGACACCACATGCACCAGGTCTTCGGCCTGGTTCTGCAGGCTGCTGGCGGCGGCGGCCATTTCCTCGACCAGGGCGGCGTTTTGCTGCGTGACCTGGTCCATCTGCGTCACGGCCTCGCCCACCTGGGCCACGCCCAGCGATTGTTCGTGGCTGGCCGCGCTGATCTCGCCCACGATGTCGGTCACGCGGCGGATGGATGCCACCACCTCCGTCATGGTGCTGCCGGCGCGGTCCACCAGGGCCGTGCCTTGTTCCACGCGCTCCACGCTGGCGCTGATGAGGGCCTTGATCTCGCGCGCGGCCTCGGCACTGCGTCCGGCCAGGCTGCGCACCTCGCTGGCCACCACGGCAAAACCCCGGCCCTGCTCGCCCGCGCGGGCCGCTTCCACAGCCGCGTTGAGCGCGAGGATGTTGGTCTGGAAGGCGATGGAATCGATCACGCCGATGATGTCCGAGATCTTCTGCGACGCGGCGTTGATGCCCTGCATGGTGTTGACCACCTGGGCCACGACCTCGCCGCCCTGGGTGGCCACGGTGCTCGCGCTCGCGGCCAGCTGGCTGGCCTGCTGGGCGCTGTCGGCGTTCTGGCGCACGGTGGCGTTGAGCTGCTCCATCGAGGCGGCGGTTTCTTCGAGCGCACTGGCCTGGCTTTCGGTGCGGGCCGAGAGGTCGGTATTGCCCTGGGCAATCTGCACGCTGGCCGTGGCCACGTTTTCAGAACCGTTGCGCACCTGGCGCACCACCTGCGTGAGCTGGCTGCGCATCTGCTGCAGCGCTTGCAGCAGCTGGCCGACTTCGTTGGTGCCGTGGGCCAGCGGGGCGCCGCTCAGGTCACCCTGCGCCACGGCGCGTGACAGCGCCACGGCCTGCGACAGCGGCACCGTCATCGAGCGCACAAACACCAGTGCCATGCCGCAGGTGGCCGAGAGCGTTACGACCAGCGCCAGAGCCTCCCACAGCAGCCCCCGCTGCAGGTCGGACACCCGGGCCTGCAGCGCCTGGTCCAGGCTGGCCATGGACAGGTTGTTGAGTGCGTTCAGCGCTTCGATGGTGCGGGTGAAAGCGTCGAAATAGTCCTTGGAGGGCAGCTGGAGTTCGCTGGCGTTGATCACATCGCGCTCGGCCATCTGCAGCGATTGCTGGATCTGGCCCTGCACGGCCTGCGCGCTGCTGCCCAGGGCGCGCTTCAAATCGGTGTTGCCCTGCAGGGCGCGGTCCAGTCCCCGGAAGGTGTCGGCCTGCAGCTCGGCCACACGCTGCTGCAGCACCAGCAGCTGGCCCTTGCCCTGGGGCGTCAGCTCGTGTTTGCCCAAGGCGCTGGCGCCTTGCGCGCGCAGCATGCCCAGCTTTTCGCCCAGCATGGGCGCCTGCACCAGCGAGGCCTGGATCAGCGCATGCGTGTCGGCGTCGGGGTCGATCTGCAGGCCATAGGCATGCAGCAAGGATTCGTTGAGCTGCAGCAGCGACGCGATGAGCTGCGTGTGCTGCGCCGTGCTCTGGGCCTGCTCGATGCTGCGTGCGGCCACGGCCTGCTCCAGCGTGCGCCAGGTCTGCTGGGCCTGGGTCCAGGTGGCCATCTGGGCGGCGGGCACCTTGGCAGCCGCAAAGCGGGTGGTGGCATCGTCCAGCGCCGCGTTGACGGCATCGCGCGCAGCGGGGCGGCGTGCTGCCAGGGTCTCGTCGCCGCCCAGCATGCCCACCGACAGGCCCCGGTGCACCTGCATCTGCTGCACAAGGCGGGTGATGGCCTGCGCAGGGACCATGCCCTGCGCCTCGTGGCGCGCATGGCCAATGGCGTGCAGAGCATCGCGCACCGTCAGGTAGGTGGGCAGCGCGCTCATCATGAGCCCGAGTGTCCCCAGGATGAGGAATTTTTCGAGCAGGTTCAAGCGGTGAAGAAGGGACATGGCAGTACGCGCACGGTGGGTGTGTGCGCAAAAGGGTAGACCTCAGGGGGCGGGGTGTCGGCACCCGCCGACTGGGATGCGGCCCTCCATCAGGCCGCGCGGGATGTAACGCAATGTAGGGGGCTGTTTTGAGTAGGGTTTTGACTCAGGTCAATTTTCGCCACCTGCGGGGCGTCTTTGGAGGCATGGAGACGGGGCAGCGGCAAATGGCGCGCTGGAGAATAATGGCCCCAACATCCGCCCCTTGGAGCACCTGGCATGCAATCGATCACCCTGCGTTTCCTGGCGTCTCAAAGCACCCTGCCCCAGGCCGGCCGTGTGCCCGGTGGCACTGTGCTGCGCTGGGTGGACGAGGCCGGGTTTGCCTGCGCCAGCGCCTGGGCCAAGGGGCCGTGCATCACTGAGTTTGTGGGCGGCGCGCATTTTGTGCACCCCATTCGCCCGGGGGATCTGGTGGAGGTGCATGCGCGCCTGGCGTCCACCACCGACACCGCCATGCAGCTGGCCGTGGAGGTGCGAAGCGGTGGCATCCATGGCGAGCCGCTGCAAGAGGTGCTGCACTGTGTGGCGGTCTACACCGCCGTGGATGCCGATGAGCAGCCCCGCGCCATCGACAAATGGAGCCCCGAAACCCCCGGCGACATGGCCCTGGCCCAGCGGGTGAAGGCACACATCGACGCTGCGCGGGCTGCGCAGTGACGGCGCCTGTATCCGGCCCTCCAGGCCCGGTAGGTGGCCCGCTGCGTGCGCGCGACCTGCTGGCCGCCCTAGTGGTGGTGGTCCTGTGGGGCGTCAACTTCGTTGCGATGAAATGGGGGCTGCGCAGCTTCAGCCCCTTTCAGCTGGGCGCCGCGCGCTACCTGTGTGCCGCCTTGCCGCTGGTGCTGCTGGTGCGCCCGCCGCGCATGCACTGGCGCTGGGTGCTGTTGTTCGGGCTGTTCCAGGGCGTGGGGCAGTTCGGTTTTCTGTTTGTAGGGCTCAAGGTGGGCATGACGGCCGGGCTGGCCAGTGTGCTGCTGCAGACGCAGGTGTTCTTCACCGCGCTGTTCGGCTTTGCACTGCTGCGCGAGCGGCCGGGGTTGCCCTTGCGGTGGGGCATGGTGCTGGCCGCGCTGGGGCTGGTGTGTTTTGCGATGAACTACGTGGGGCCGGGCTCTGGCGTGGGAGTGGCGGCGGCCACCACGCTGGCTGGTTTGTTGCTGACGCTGTGCGGCGCCGCCATGTGGGCCTCTTCCAACATCGTGGCGAGGCTGGCGCAGCAGCACAGCCCGGGGTTTGACCCGCTGGCGTTTGTGATCTGGAGCAGCCTGGTGCCGGTGCTGCCTTTTGTGGCGCTGTCTGCCGTGTTCGACCCTGACGCCGCACGCTGGCTGCAGTGGCAAACGCTGGCGGACGTGCCCTTGCTGTCGTGGGCGGCTGTGGCCTACCTGGGCTGGGCGGCCACCATTGTTGGCTATGCGCTGTGGACCAACCTGCTGCAGCGCTACCCTGCCAACCGCGTGGCCCCCTTCAGCCTGGCGGTGCCGGTGGTGGGACTCACCGCAGGCTGGCTGCTGCTGGACGAGGGCGTGGCGCCCTGGCAGTGGGCGGGGATTGTGCTGGTGGTGGCAGCTCTGGCCTGTGTGGTGTTGGGGCCAAAAATACAAGCAAAAATGGCCTCTAACGCTTGATGGATAAGCACTAACAGCTATTAAATTTATAGTATTTGAAGGGGGAGAGGCGGGGGCTCCTGCCACCCACCGCCTCTGCAGTGCGCCTGTTGCGCCGCTACTGAGCTGTTGCTAAGCGCTACAGCGCCCTGCGCCGCGCGAACCGCACCACCGTCACGCCCGCGCGCGCCTGGCGCACCGACGGCATCACCAGCACGCAGTTGTCATACGGCGTGGTCACCGGCAAACCGTCGTTGTCGCCGATTACGGTGCCAGCCTTTTCAAACAGCTCCAGCCCAGTGTAGGGCGCCACAAAGCGGAAGGCGCTGCTGGTGGCCACCACGGGGCCGGTCACCTCCAGCGCCCACTGGCGGGGCGCATCGGGCAGGCGCCAGCCCGGCAGTTGCTGCGCCAGGGCGTCGGCGCTCAGGGCGCCGGACTGTTCGATGAAGCGCACGCACTGGTCCTGTGCCACGGCGCGGCTGGCCGGGTCGCCATGGAAGCCACATTCAATGAGCAGCGAACGGATGCTGTTGCCGTGGTCGTCTTCCAGCGCGCCAAACCGGCCGTAGTCGCGCATGCGCACGCCGTCCTTGTGGCCCGCATCCACCACGATGTGCTCGGGCGAGCGCATGGCGCGCGCCAGTTCCAGGTTGCGCGGCTGGATACCGGTGAGCAGCAGTGGGGCCGAGGGCTCGTGCATCGAGTGGATGTCGAGCAGCCAGTCCGCCTGCGCCACAAACGGGCGCAGCGCGGCGGCGCGGCGGCGCTCGTTGGTATCGGCTGCGTCGATGCGCTCGTCCAGCCATTGGCGGTTGAGGTCTTCGTCGGTGAAGCGCGAGGCGTCGTGGTTGCTCGCGTCAAACCGGTCGAAGGCATCGAGGTTGCAGAACGCCAGCGTGAGCGTGCCCCGCTGCGGCCGCACGCCCGCTTCGAGCAGGCCCTTCAAGGCCCAGGCGCCGCACAGCTCGTTGCCATGCACCAGCGCGCTGACCATCACGTGGCGGCCGGGCTCGCCCGAGTCGAAATGCCAGACGCCTTCGGTGCCGGTGTTGCCAACGCGCCAGGCGGTGATGTCGGGCGCGGGCAGCTCGAAAGCCAGCGGTGGAACGGCCGTGTTTTGGGGGGCGGTGCTGCTGCTCATTCTTCGATCTTGGCGAATTCCACAATCTTCTTGTACTTGGCGACTTCGGCCGCCAGGAACTGGTCGATGTTGACCGTGGTCGCAGCCACGGTGGAGCCGCTGGCTTCCATCTTCTTCTTGAAATCGGGCGACTGCAGGGTGTCGTTCAGCGCCTTCTTCACCTTGTCGAACACCGGCTTGGGCAGGTTGGCCGGGCCCATCAGCGCAAACCACACGCCAATGTCCACGTTCTTGTACTGCGGGGTTTCGGCCAGGGCCGGGATGTCCGGTGTGGCGGCGGAGCGTTTGGCTTCGGTGGTGCCGAGGGCAATCACCTTTCCGCTCTTGATGTGTGGCAGGCCGCTGGAGAGCACGAACACGCCATATTCCAGGTTGTTGCCCATGAGGTCGTTGGTGAGCGGCGCGACGCCCCGGTAAGGGATGTGCGTCATGAAGAGCTTGCCCTGCTCCTTGACCATCTCGCCCGCCAGGTGCAGCGAGGTGCCCACGCCCGAACTGCCGTAGCTGAACTTGCCCGGGTTCTTGGATACCTTCTGCGTGAACTCGGCCAGGTTCTTCACGCCCGCGCCGGTGGATGCCACCAGCACCAGCGGTTGCGAGGCGATGAGGCCGATGGCGGTGAAGTCCTTCACGTCGTACTTCACCTTCTTGGTCACCAGCTTGTTGATGGCAATCTCGTTGCTGGCGCCCACCAGAAAGGTGTAGCCGTCGGGTGCGCTGCTCGCCACCTTCTGTGCACCAATCGCGCCGCCTGCGCCGCCTATGTTTTCAATCACCACCGGTACGCCCAGCTTGGCACTCAGCTCCAGGGCCACGTTGCGGCCGGTCAGGTCGGTGCTGCCGCCGGGTGGGTAGCCCACCACAATGGTGATGGGTTTGGAGGGATAGGCATCCTGTGCGAACGCTGGGGCCGCCAGGAGGGCCATGCCACACAGCAAGGCGGTGCGGCGCAGGGAGGGAGTGTTTTGCATGCGGGGCTCCAGTGAAGTTCTTGTGGGTGGAGCCATTGTGAAAAGGCGGGCACACGTCTGTGGTGCTGAAATGGCACTGAGGTGTGCCAAATGGGTTCTGCCCCCTCGGGCAAACCCTGGGATGTCAACGCTGTGCCAGGGCTTTCCAGAGCGCTTCGGCCACGGGGCCGAGTCGGCGTTTGGGTCGGTACAGGCGCACGTCGAAACGCACTTCCATGCGCGCATCGCCCGCAGGCGCAAGCCGTTTGGCCTGGCAATCGGCGTGCACCATGGACCAGGGCAGCCACGCCACGCCCAGGCCTTTTTGCACGTATTCGTAGTGCGCGTCGGCCGAGTCGCACTCCACCACCCGCTGCAGCCGGGGCGCATGCGGGTTCTGGGACAGATGGTCTTCCACCAGCCGCCCCAGCGCGAGCTGGGGGGCATAGGCCAGGTAGGGCACGGGCAGGTGGTCGTGCCCGAAGCGGTGCAGCGCCTGCCCTTGTGCCGTCGCCCGCGAAATGGGCACCAGCCGGTCGGACGCCACCGTGACATGCATGAACTGGCGCGCATCCAGCCGTATCGCCAGCGCCGGGTGGTGGTACACGAGCGAGAAGTCGGCTTCACCCCTCTCCAGCAGGGCCACGGTGTCTGCCAGGGCGCGGGTGCGTATGCACAGCTCGGCGTTTTGCAAAATGGGCTGCAGCCGCACCAGCCAGTCGGCCACCACCGTGCGTGCCAGCGTGCGGCCGGTGGCCAGCGTCACGGTGCGGGCCTGCCGCCCGGCCAGGCTCTGCAGCTCCTCATGCGACTGCGCCAAGCTGCGCGCCATGTGGCCCGCAGTTTCCAGAAAGCTCTGCCCGGCAGGCGTCAGGGTGACGGGGCCGCCACCGCGCTCCACCAGCGGCGTACCCGCCCAGGCCTCCAGCGCGCGGATGCGGCGGCCAAAGGCGGGGTGCGTGACATGCCGCAGCTCGGCTGCCCGCGTGTAGCTGCGCTCCTGCGCCAGCACGATGAAGTCTTCGAGCCACTTGAGCTGCATGGGTGTGATCCGGGTGCAGCTGGGGCGCGAAGGTTGTCGGAGCTGAAAGTGGGGTGTTAGCGCGCGCGGGCTGCTTCGAGCACCGCGCGGGTGCGCTGGGCCTCGGTGCGCGCCGCCGCTGCAAAGTCGTCGCCCTTGGATGCGTACAGGATGGATCGCGACGAGTTCACGATGATCGGCCCGCCATCGCGCAGCCCGGCGCGCACGGTGGCAGCGGCGTCGCCACCCTGGGCGCCCACGCCTGGGATCAGCAGCGGCAGCGTGGGCGCAATCGCGCGCACGCGCTCGATCTCCTGCGGGTAGGTCGCGCCCACCACCAGGCCCAGCTGGCCGTTCTTGTTCCACGGCCCCTGCGCCAGGCGCGCCACATGTTCGTACATCAGCGGTTGTCCCTCCACGCTGGCCAGGCGCTGGGTCTGCAGGTCGTCGCCGCCGGGGTTGGAAGTGCGGCAGAGCAAAAACGCGCCCTTGCCGTGGTAAGCCAGGTAGGGCTCGATGGAGTCGAAGCCCATGAAGGGCGACAGTGTGACCGCATCGGCACCGTAGCGCTCGAAGGCCTCTTTGGCGTACTGCTCGGCCGTGGAGCCAATGTCGCCGCGCTTGGCATCCAGGATCACCGGCACATGCGGTGCGTTGGCGCGCATGTGCTGCATCAGGCGTTCGAGCTGGTCTTCGGCGCTGTGGGCGGCAAAGTAGGCGATCTGTGGCTTGAAGGCACACACCAGATCGGCCGTGGCGTCCACGATGGCGGCGCAGAAGTCATAGATCTTGTGCGCATCGCCCTGCATTCCCGCAGGAAACCGCGTGGGCTCCGGGTCCAGGCCCACGCACAGCAGGGAGTTGTTTTGCGCCGTGGCGTCGCGCAGCATGTCGGTGAAGGTCATGGGGCCTGATTTTAGGTGGGGTGACAAACACCGCCGCACGGTTTTCTGCCCACCGCTGCGGCGCAGAGGACTCCGGGGTGTGGTCACGAGCCCGCAGTGGACAACAAAAAAGGCCGTCGAGACGGCCTTTTTTGGGGTGGTTCGGGAGTCCCCGTACGCAGGAGGAGCCCCTCTACCGAATTCGCATTCCCTCAGCGCGGTACCGCCAGCAGGCGCTGCACATCGCGGTCGTTGGGCAGTGCGTAGTCGTGACCGCGGATGATGCGGCTGTCTTCCGTGCGCACGAGCTTCAGGCTCACGTAGGTGAAATTGGCAGCGGCCGAGTAGGTGCCCACCAGCACCAGCGAGGCATTGTGGCTGCGGGCGATATCCTTGATTTCGCGGGACAGCAGCAACTCGCCAGCACCTTCGCGCACGAACACGTCGCCGCGCAGCTTGATTTCCTTCACGTTGAAACCGCTGGCCGCCATGTGCGAGGCGTATTGCTCGGACAGCGTGCGGCCCAGAGGGGCCGAGCGGCTCAGGTCGTTCACGTTGACCACGGTGGCCACCAGGACAGGGCCGCTGCCTGCTGCGCTCAGGTCGAAACCGGCGGTCAGCTTGGCCACAGCATCGCGGCTGCTGGTCAGGAACTGGTTGTTGGCGGCTTCCTGGTAGGTCGGATCGGTGCGCGTGGGCGCGCCATTGTTGGCACAGCCGGCCAGCAAAGCTGCTGCGGCCAGCGCGGTCAGAAGTGCTGCGGTTTTCATTGCGAAACTACCTTCATATTGACGTTCTTGTAGTACGACGGACGCATGAACAGCGGCGTGTCCGCGTTCTCGAGGTAGTACACATCGGTCTTGCGGGCCACATACTGGCCGCCGCGTGTGACCGTGGTGGTCAGGATCAGCTCGGTGTTGGTGGGGCCGCCCGAGTTGATGCTGGCGCCGTAGTCAGCCAGCGAGGTGGCACCCAGCGCGGCCAGCAGCTGCAGATCCAGGTGCTCGTGACGCAGCCCGTAGGCTGCCATCAGGCCCGCAGCGATCATCGTGAACTGGCCAGGAATGAAGTGGGGGCGGGGGCTGTTGTGACGAACCACCTGCGTGTTGTACGTCACGTTGAGTGCCTGGCCAGGATCCTGCAAAACAGGCGCACCGCTTTGCACGAGCTTGGTGATCAGGAAATCACGGAATGCCAGATCGAATGCGCTCGGGTTGGGGGGCAGCGCGACATGCAACTGCGTGCCAGGGGCCATGCCGGTCTTGTCGAGCGTGCTGAGGGTTTGCGCCACCACGTCGTTCGAGACCAGTTCCCAGTGGCCCGCCGAGCGGACCTTGGGTTGTACCGTCAGCTCAAAGTTCTCCGCCAGGGGAATGGGCGAACGATAAGCACATCCCGCCAAAGTAGCCACAGCGCCGGCCAATACCGCCAAGCTGACTGCCTTTGAAAATTTCATGATTCCCTCCTACGGACTTTGAGAGGCGGGGACATGAACAGATACATCCCACGCGATTGAAAAATAATTCTGGGCGCGATACTCAACAAAAACAAGAAAAAATTGAGGTAACTGCGCCCAGACACACGCAATTCGTTGTTTTTGGTCACAGATTGGCGTGCTTGCTTACGCGTGGCTGCATTTGCTTGTACCGGCGAGCGTAACAAATTTCAAACGATGGTAACGAAGCGTTTTTCAAGAATTTCGAACGCGGGCAGCGTCTTGCCTTCCAGCACTTCCAGAAAGGCGCCGCCGCCGGTGGAGATATAGCCCACCTGTTTTTCGATGCCGTATTTGGCGATGGCCGCCAGGGTGTCGCCACCGCCAGCAATGCTGAACGCGGGGGATTCGGCGATGGCCTTGGCAATCTCGCGGGTGCCGTTTTCAAAGGCCGCGAATTCAAACACGCCCACCGGGCCGTTCCAGACGATGGTGCCTGCGGACTTGAGCTGGGTGGCCAGGCGGGCGGCGGTTTCGGGGCCGATGTCCAGGATCAGATCGTCCTCGGCCACGTCCTTGGCTGCCTTGACGGTCGCTGGGGCATCGGCGGCAAAGGCCTTGGCGGTGACCACATCGGTGGGGATCGGCACTTCGGCGCCGCGCGCTTTCATGGCGGCGATCACGGCGCGCGCTTCGTCCAGCAGGTCGGGTTCGGCCAGGCTTTTGCCGATCGGCAGGCCCGCCGCCAGCATGAAGGTGTTGGCAATGCCGCCGCCCACGATGAGCTGGTCCACCTTGTCGGCCAGGCTCTTCAAGATGGTGAGCTTGGTCGAGACCTTGGAGCCCGCCACGATGGCAGCCAGCGGGCGCTGGGGATGGGCAAGTGCTTTGGTCAGGGCGTCGATCTCGGCCGACAGCAGTGGGCCAGCGCAGGCAATCGGGGCAAATTGAGCGATGCCGTAGGTCGTGCCTTCGGCGCGGTGGGCGGTGCCAAAGGCGTCGTTCACGAAGATGTCGCACAGCGCAGCCATCTTGCGGGCCAGGTCTTCCTTGTTCTTTTTCTCGCCCACGTTCAGGCGGCAGTTTTCCAGCAGCACGACCTGGCCAGGGGCGACGGTGACGCCGTCCACCCAGTTCGAGACCAGCGGAACATCGCGGCCCAGCAGCTCGGCCAAGCGTGCGGCCACGGGGGCCAGCGAGTCCTCGGGCTTGAACTCACCCTCGGTCGGGCGGCCCAGGTGGCTGGTCACCATAACGGCCGCTCCGGCGTCCAGCGCCATGCGGATGCAGGGGATCGATGCGCGGATGCGGGTGTCTTCGGTGATGCGGCCAGCATCGTCCTGGGGAACGTTCAGGTCGGCACGGATGAAAACGCGCTGGCCTTGGGCCTTGCCTTGGGCGCACAGATCGGAAAAGCGGAGGATGTTCATGGCGGGAGGGGTGGATTGAATCGGGCTCTTGAGGGCTGCCATTTTAGTGAGCTAAGCCCATGCGGCTCCCGCGCCCGTGCCAGTGCAACCGCGGAACTGGCTCTGCCAGGCCCCTGGCGTCGTCCCCCTGGGGGCTGAGGGGCAGCGGCTCCAAGCCTGCCTGCGCAGGCTTGGACTGCACCGAAGAGCCACCGCCTCTGGCGGCGGCACTGACGCACACGGCTCAGGAGGTGCTTCTCTACCAATTCCAGCCGATGTGCAGCGGCAGGTACACCACCATGCCCACCACGATGGTGCCCAGGATGCCGCGCCGCCAGAAGTAGTAGGCAGTGGCACACAGGACGGCAGGGATGCGCGCGTCCATGAACGTGCCGATGAGTTCGCCCTGGGTCATCAGGATCTCGGGCGCGATCACGGCGGTGAGGGCGGCCAGCGGTGCGTACTTGAGCCCGCGCTTGAGCCAATCAGGCAGCGGCAGCTCGCGCTCGGGGATCATGAAGAACGAGCGCGACACCACCGTGATCACGGCCAGGCCGAAGATGGCGATGGCGGGTTCGATCCAGGACCCGTCGTTCATCATGGATGGCGCTCCTCGCGCAGTGGCACGACGTCGCCCGCCTCGACCTGCTCGCGTTCTTCAGGGGGCAGCACGCTGTCGGCGGGCAGCAGGACCAGTTCGGGCTTGTGGCGGCGGCGGTCCACTGCTTCCATCAAGAGGCCCGCAGCCACCGCCGCCGCAATGGCCACCAGGATGTTGAGCTTGAGCGGCAGTGCAAACGCGGCAATTGCAGCCGTGGCGGCGACCCCGGTGGCCAGCCAGGTGGCCCGGTCAAACAGCAGCGACAGCAGCACACCCAGCAGCGCCAGCACGCCCGCAAACCCCAGGCCCCAGGACAGCGGCACGGCATTGGCCAGCAGGATGCCCGCGATGGACGGCACCTGCCAGGCCAGCCAGTTGGTGCTGGCCGCACCCCAGAAATACGGCACCTGCTCGGGTTGGGGGCGCGGCTCCGGAAAGCGCTTCATGAAGGCCACGTAGATCACATCGCCGCTGAAATAGCCCACCGCCAGGCGCTGGCGCAGCGGCAGGTGCGCGAAGTAGCTGCGCCACATGCTGCTGAAGATCACAAAACGCAGGTTCACACAGCTCGCCGTGAGCCAGACCACCCACAGCGGCGCGCCCACCGCCATCAAAGGGATGACCGCCAGCTGCGCGCTGCCGGCATACACCACCAGCGACATGAAGATGGCCATCCCAACGGGCAGCCCGCTCTTGACCATGACCACACCGGTGACCAGGCCCCAGGCCCCGATGCCCACGGCCGTGCCCGCCATGTCGATGGCGGCCACGCGAAAGGAGGGGTGGCGCAGCGTGTTGCCGATGGCGGCCCGGCGGCTCATGCCGGTGTCGCGGCGGTGGTGGGCGCAGCGCCCAGCACCATGCCGGGCTGCAGGTCAAAGCCCCGCAAGAAATCGGCCGCTGCGAGCCGCTTGCCCCCCGCGCGCTGCAAGGTGGTCAGGCGCAGCGTGCCTTCGCCGCAGGCGACCGTCACTCCGTAGCCATTTACCGACAAAATTTGGCCCTGGCGCTTATCCGTATTCGATTTATTGCTATCAATTTCATAACTCCACACTTTGATCGTTTCCCCGGCGCATTCGGTGCTGGCTCCGGGGAACGGGTCAAACGCCCGAATACGCTGGCCGATCACCGTGGCGGGCAGCGACCAGTCGATGGTGCTCTCGGCCTTTTCGATCTTGTGGGCGTAGGTGATGCCCTCGGCGGGCTGGGGCACGGCCTTCAGCCCTCCACAGGCGGCCAGCTCCAGAGCCTCCACGATCATGCGGCCCCCGAGCGCGGCCAGCCGGTCGTGCAGGGTGGCGGTGGTGTCTGTGGGCGCAATGGCCAGCCGCTCCATCAGCAGCATGTCGCCGGTATCCAGGCCGGCATCCATCTGCATGATGGTGACGCCGGTTTCTGCATCCCCGGCCTCGATGGCGCGATGGATGGGCGCGGCTCCCCGCCAGCGGGGCAGCAGGCTGGCGTGGATGTTCAGGCACCCTTGGGCCGGGAGATCCAATACCCACTGTGGCAGGATGAGTCCATAGGCGGCCACCACCATCACATCGGCCTGCGCAGCCACCAGCGCATCTCGCGCGGCAGCTGCATCGTCGGGGTATTTGCCGTCAAGGCGCAGGCTGCGGGGCTGCGCCACCGGGATGCCGTGCTCCAGCGCGCATTGCTTGACGGGGGAGGCCTGCAACTTCATGCCGCGCCCCGCGGGGCGGTCGGGCTGGGTCAGGACCAGGGGCACCGTGAACCCTGCGGCCAGCAGCCGCTCCAGCGCCACGCGGGCAAATTCGGGCGTGCCGGCAAAAATGACTCTCATGGGAAACCGTTGTCAGGAGGTAAGTACGCACTCAGTCGCGCGCGTTGTCAAAATGGGGAAGCTCGTCCGTGAACATCACCAGCCGAACCACGCCCTGGCGGTCCAGGTGGACGTGGGCAAGGCGCGGGTCGGAGTTCTGGCGGAACCGGTAAGTCCAGATGTCGCCCTCGAACCGTGCCACACGCTCCACGCGCAAAGGCGCGCCAAAGGTGCGCTGCACATCGGCGGTGGTCCATACGCCCACGGGAAGGTTCTCGAAGCGCGCCTGCGTCAGCACCTGCTCGTTGCGCACCAGCCTGCCGCTGGCGTCGAAATCCAGGTTGTAGGCCGCAAACCCTGCGGGCAGTTCGGAGTACAGCAGCCGCTCGCCGCTTGGCAAAGGGAAGGAGGCGGTGGGCGGCCCCAGACGGGCAACCACCTCGGCGCGCAGCGCGCCGGTTTTTTCGCGGGCTGGCAGCGCACAGCCCGAAATTTGCACCGCCAGCACAAGAAGCGCCAGGCGCGCCAGCACTCCGCCACCCCTGCGGGTGCAGAGCGCCGGACCGGTCACTCGCGCGCCCCCCGCTGCTGCTTGACCATCTTGGTCTTGATGCGGTTGCGCTTGAGTGGGGAGAGGTATTCCACAAACACCTTGCCCATGAGATGGTCCATCTCGTGCTGGATGCACACCGCCAGAAGGCCATCGGCCTCAATGACGCGGGACTGGCCCTGGGCGTCCAGTGCCCGCACATGCACAGCATCGAAGCGTTCAACGCCGTCGTAGATGCCGGGTACCGAGAGGCAACCTTCTTCGTTGAGGTGCTTTTCGGCACTGGTCCAGACCAGTTCGGGGTTGATGAGCACCAGCGGCTGGTTGCGTTCCTCAGAAACGTCGATGACCACCAGGCGCTCGTGCACGTCCACCTGGGTGGCGGCCAGGCCAATGCCATGGGCGTCGTACATGGTGGCCAGCATGTCGGAGACCAGCGTCCGGATGCGGTCGTCCACCGCCGCAATGGGGCGTGCAACCTTGTGAAGCCGGGGGTCCGGGTAACAGAGAATGGGAAGGATTGCCATGAAAGCTGCCAAGAGATGTCGCTATTTTCGCCACTTTTAAGGCCTGCTGCAGCGCCGCCAGCCAATAATCGTTGCCGAATCAAGGGCTTGAGCAGAGAATCTAAGAAGCTTTGTAACGTATTTGCCCGGCTGCGCGGTTGCTCCGTGCGTCGAGGTGCCAGCGAGGGGGCGTTTCCCAATGCATGAGAAAAGGAACAACATGACAGCATTCACCAGCGTGCGGCGGACCGCCCTGGGCGCGCTCACCATCATCGCTGGCGCTTTGCTGGTCGCACCGGCTCAGGCCCAGACCCCTCCCATCTCCAGCGGTCAGCGCGCCACGGCACAGCAAGTGTCGGAGCGTGGCATCCCCCTGTCAGAGCTGGCGCCTAACGCCCCGGACACCTACACGGTGCAGCGCGGTGACACGTTGTGGGGTATTTCGGGTCTGTACCTCAAGCGGCCCTGGCGCTGGCCCGAACTGTGGGGCATGAACCTCAAGGCCATTGCAAACCCGCACCTGATTTATCCGGGCCAGACGCTTTACCTGGACAAGGATGGCAGCTACGCCCGCCTGCGTACGACACCCCCTGGCGTGTCGGATTCAGAGCCTCAGACGGTGCGCGTGTCGCCCCGCACCCGCAGCGACAGTCTGGCCAGCACGGCGCTCCCCACACTCAAGTCTCACCTGATCGAGCCCTTCCTTGTGGAGCCTCTGGTGGTGGATGCCGACGTGTTGCAACGGGCTCCCCGCATTGTGGCCACCACCGAAGATCGCGTGCTCATGGCCAGTGGCGACCGCGCCTATGTGCGCGGCGATGCATCCGCCCCCGTTCGTGCAGAACCTGGCGAGCCCCGTTTTTTCCGTGTTTTCCGCGATGCCGTGGCCATGAAGGATCCGGTGACGGGTGAAATCCTGGGGTACGAAGCACAGTACCTGGGCAAGGCCGAGCTGGTGCGTGGCGAGTCTTTTGAGGAGATTCCCAACGGCAAGGGCGGCTATGTCTCTGAATATGTACCTGCCACTGTGGATCTGTCCGGCACCAAGGAAGAGATACGCGCAGGAGACCGCATCCTGCCAGCGCCTGCCCGGGTCTTTACCAGCTACACCCCACGAGCGCCCCACATCGATGTGGACGCGCGCATCGTCTCCATCTACGGCAGCTTCTCGGCAGCCTATGCCGCCCAGAACCAGGTGGTTGCGATCAACATGGGTTCGCAAGACGGCATTGAGCCAGGTCATGTCCTGTCGCTGCTGACCCAGGGCGACCGCATCAAGGATGTGACTGGCGAGGGGAAGACTATAATCAAGCTACCCAGCGAGAGCAACGGGACGGCCATGGTGTTCCGAACCTTCGACCGCGTCTCGTACGCGCTGCTGCTGGAAATCCGCAGCGGAGTGCGCGTGGGCGACCGCCTGATCAATCCTCAGGAATAACGGCGGACTGGCTGAAGCCGCACGGCTGCCTGTTGGTGGCGCGGCGGCGGGGCCGGCGTTGCCGTGGTTCTTCTATCAACTGCCTCCATGGACCGCGACGAGCTGGGCGCTTGGTTGCGCCTCACGCTTTCCCAGGGCGTGGGCAATGGCGCCGCGCGGCGCCTGCTGTCCCGTTTTGGGCTGCCGCAGGACATCTTCCGCCAACCCGAATCTGCCTTGCAGCACTGTGTGACCTTGGCCCAGGCCAAGGCGCTGTGTACCGTACCCAGCGGATGGGAGGCGTTGCTGGAGACCACCTGGCATTGGCTGGAGGGAGCAGACCCACAAGGACCTGCCCGTGCGGTGATCACATTGGGGGATGCCCGGTATCCACAGTCGCTGCTGGACACCGAAGATCCCCCGCTGCTCATGTACCTGATGGGGGCAGCCCGGCTGTTGGCGCAAAACCCGTTCCCGACCGGCCGGTGCCTGGCCGTGGTCGGCAGCCGCAACCCCACGGCACAGGGCGCGGACAACGCGCGGCTCTTTTCGCGCGCGCTGCGGGGGGCGGGCTTCACCATCGTCTCGGGGCTCGCGCTGGGTGTGGATGCGGCAGCCCATGAAGGTGCGCTGGATGTGTCCTCCGACCCCTTTGCGGAGGCAACACCCGCCACCATTGCGGTCGTGGGCACCGGGTTGGATCGCGTCTACCCCCGCAAGAACCTTGACCTGGCCCACCGCATCGCAGCCCACGGGGTGTTGGTCAGCGAATACCCCCTGGGCACGCCACCGCTGGCCGCCAATTTCCCCAAGCGCAACCGCATCATCTCCGGCCTCTCTCAAGGCACTCTCGTGGTCGAGGCGGCGTTGGCATCTGGTTCGCTGATCACCGCCCGAATGGCGGCGGAACAGGGCCGCGAGGTCTTTGCCATCCCCGGCTCCATTCACGCACCGCAATCTCGGGGTTGCCATGCGCTCATACGCCAGGGCGCCAAGCTGGTGGAGTCCGCGCAGGATGTGCTGGAAGAACTGCGCATGCCCCCTGCGGCAGGCAAGCAGAGCGCCTCTTCTGGCGCTGCCGTGCTTGACGAAGAAGGCAGCACGGATATCGACACTCGCGAGACTGAAAGCCCCTTGTTGCAGGCGCTGGGCTTTGACCCCATGGGGGTGGATGCCCTGGTGGCCCGCACGGGCATGGATGCGGCGTCGCTGCAGGTGGAGCTGCTGGAGCTGGAGTTGGATGGCCAGGTGGCGCGTTTGCCCGGCGGCCTGTACCAGCGGCTGGGCAGCGCCTGACGCTGGCGGTGACCTCTCGTTGCCCGGTGGCACAGGCATCGTCTTGATGCCCCCTGAAACCGCGTCAGTCCAGCAGCCGCTCGGGGTTCGCGTCCAGCTTGGCCAGTGCATCGCGCGTGGCGCGCAAGGTCAGGCCTTCTTCGTCCTGGGCCACGAGCAAGCCCGCTTGCAAGTACGCAGCCAGCCTGCGCAGCTGGATCAGGTAGCTGCTGCCATCCACCGCTGCGAACAGGTGCAGCTGCTTGCGCTGGCTTTGCCACGCGTACTGCACCTGGGCTGATGCGCCGTTGTGGTCCAGTGTGTACCAGGTGCCAGGCTGCAGTTCCTGGGCCCAGGCCACCATGGCGTCTTCCACCGGGGCGCCGTTGTCGGCGACCACGTGAATGGACGAAGCGTCGATACCCAGCATCATTTCGATGTTGTCGGCATTGAGCGGCATGTCGCCCAGCGTGGCATCGCTAATAAAGTCCTCCAGATTGGCCAGGCGCTTGGCCATGGCGTCAATGTGGGCCTGCGGAATGGAGGCCGTCTTGGACAGGAAGGCATCGGCCAGGGTGTCGGTGAGGATCTTGATCTGGGCGTCCTGCGGAGCGCCGTTCACGCCCATGAGGGTCAGCCCCTGGCGCAGGCGCTGTAGCAGGCCAGGAAGATTCTGGATGACCTGCGCCCGGTCGCTGCGGTTGGGCTTGGCGCTGGCGGCCCAGACGAGGTCAGCAGCCGTTCGCTTGAGCGAGATGGTGTCTGCGTGCTGGGGGCCGTCACGCACGGCCGAGAGGGCCAGAACCTCGGCCCAGGTCTTGAAGAGAAACTCGCGGATCTCGTCGCGCACCGGCATGTCGCGCAGCATGGTGCGCAGCTCGATGGTGTACTGGATCGCCAGCGTTTCCTTCTGCTCGACCTGCTGGGCCACCGTGACCAGACGCGAGGTGGCCTGCTTCTCGGTGAGGAACTTGGACAGGAACTTCTCGAACTCGTCGTAGACCAGCTGGAACACCCGGCGGCCGGTTTCAGGGTACTGCTCAATCACCTGTACCACGCGGCGGATTTCCGCCTCCAGCGCGCTGCCGTTGATGCTGGTCGCATCAAAGCCCATTACGCAGGCGCCCATGCGGTCGATCAGCTGGCGCGCTGGGTGGTTGAGGTTGCTGAAAAACTCAGGCTCGGCCAGTGCCACGCGCAGCACAGGCACCTGAAGCCGCGCAAACCACACGCGCACGGCTGGGGGGATGCGGTCTTCGGCCAGGATGCTCTGGAACATCAGGGCCACCACTTCGATGATGGCTTTTTCACCGGCCGTCGAGGCTTTTTTCTTGAGTTCGGTCGAGCGTTCGCGCACGGCCCCTGCCAACTGGACCACGGCCGCAGGGCTGTAGTCTTCCATCAGGGTGGCGACACCGCTGTAGTACGTGTCGGCGTGCACACGGTGGGCGGTCAGTGCATGGGCCAGCGCCGCAGACGCTGGTGGGGCATTGACCATGTCGAAGCCGGTGGCGGGCTGTGTGAGCAGCCTGCGCAGTTGCCCCATCACACCGTGGGCGCGTTGGCGGGCGCGTGCCAGCGGAGTCATGCCGGTGGCAAACGCAGTGGGCATTCCGTGCTGCGGGTAGCCCGGTGGGGGCATGCGGGACGGATGCTGGGGCATGGGCCGACCGCCTTGGGGGGGCATCATGCCCCCGCGCGCTGCCGCCATGGCATCCCGGGTCTGGGCCAGGGCCTGGGAGGCCAGGCCTCCGGCCCCGGAGTCGTTGCTACCACCGCTGCCGGTGATCGCCCCCCCCGCCGTGCGCCGCACGCGGGACTTCAGGTCCGCCTGTGGCGTCACACCCTGTTCCACATAGAACACGTTGACGGCCTGGTACTGTTTCTGGAGCAGGTTGGCCAGTTCCCGCTGCAGCGGGTCCACCACGGTCTGCAGGTCGGTGCGGGGCAGTCCGGCCTCCACCCACTGCTCGACCAGCAGCAGGCACACGGCTTCCGGACGGAGGATATCGCTGCTGTCGAGTTCCTGGCCTTCCAGCGACTGGGTGCGCTGGCGCAGTGTGTCGAACTGCTGGCTCACCTGTTCGCTGACCGTCAGGGCCATGCGCGAAGCCAGGATCTTGTTTTCCACCACATCGTCGCTCAACAGTTCGAACTGAGGGCTTGCGCCATTGGCTGCCAAGGCACCCCGGGTGGTGCTGCTGTGGGGGGCCAACGCATCGCGCCAGGCCTTGCCGGTGCGATCTGTCCAGGCTGCATGGTGCTGTTGGTACCGCATCCAGGCATCGCGGTGCGACTGCATTTCGCGCGCCGTGCCCGTCTGGGTCATCAGCGTTGTCAGGAGGTCCAGGACCGTCTTGTCCAGGTCCGGGAGCCCTGCACAGATGCCCTCTACGAACCGCTGGCGCGCCTGGCGGGCCAGGCGGCGCTGCGGAACAGAAGAGGGCGTGGGCTGCATGGGCAGATATTAGCGGGTCAGACGGTGGCTCCGGCATGGGGATCATTCGGATCCCCATCTTTTCTGACGGGCTTGACAAGGTCCTCTCGTTTTACGCCCAGCCACATGGCGATGGCGGCTGCCACGAACACGGACGAGTAGATGCCGAACAGGATGCCGATGGTCAGCGCCAGCGCAAAGTAGTGCAGGCTGGGGCCGCCAAAGAAGAACATCGACAGCACCATGGCCTCGGTCGAAGCGTGGGTGATGATCGTGCGGCTCATCGTGCTCGTGATGGCGTGGTCGATCACCTCGTGCGTGCTCATCTTGCGGTACTTGCGGAAGGCCTCGCGGATCCGGTCGAAGATCACGACCGACTCGTTGACCGAGTATCCCAGCACGGCCAGCACAGCAGCCAGCACCGACAGTGAGAACTCCCACTGAAAGAACGCGAAGAAGCCCAGGATGATCACCACGTCATGCAGGTTGGCAATGATGGCGGCGACCCCGAACTTCCACTCGAAGCGGAAGGCCAGGTAGATCACGATGCCCACGACCACCATGGCCAGTGCCATAAGGCCGCCGTGCACCAGTTCCTCACCCACCTGCGGGCCGACGAACTCGGTGCGGCGCAGCGTGACCTCGGGGTCAGCGGCCTTGAGCGCGCCCAGCACCTGCTCGCTTTGCTGCGCGGATGTGACGCCCTTTTGCACGGGCAGCCGGATCATCACGTCGCGGGCGGTGCCGAAGTTCTGCACCTGCACGTCCGGATAGCCCAGGCCGGAAACCGTCTCGCGGACCTTGGCCAGTTCGGCGGGCTGGCTGTAGGCCACTTCCATGACCGTACCGCCGGTGAACTCCACCGACAGGTGCAGGCCGCGGGTCAGCAGGAAGAACACTGCGAGGGCAAAGGTGATGAAGGAGATCGCGTTGAAGATCAACGCGTGCTTCATGAAGGGGATATCTTTTTTGATGCGGAAGAATTCCATGGCCGTTGTCCTTTAGTTCGTCTTGGCCACGGCGGTGTCGGCATCTGGCTTCCAGACCGTACCGATCGACACGCTCTTGAGCTTCTTCTGGCGGCCGTACCACAGGTTCACCAGGCCCCGCGAGAAGAACACGGCCGAAAACATGCTGGTCAGGATGCCGATGCAATGCACCACGGCAAACCCGCGCACCGGGCCGGAGCCAAAGGCCAGCAGGGCCAGGCCTGCAATCAGTGTCGTCACGTTGGAGTCGAGAATCGTCGCCCAGGCACGCTCGTAGCCCGTATGGATGGCCGCCTGTGGCGAGACACCCGAGCGCAGCTCCTCGCGGATGCGTTCATTGATCAGCACGTTCGAGTCAATGGCCACCCCAATCGCGAGGGCCATGGCGGCAATGCCCGGCAATGTGAGTGTGGCTTGCAGCATCGACAGAACCGCCACCAGCAGCAGCACGTTCACGCCCAGCGCAATGCTGGAGAACACGCCAAACAGCATGTAGTAGGCGCACATGAAGATGGCAATCGCGATCAGGCCCCAGACCACGCTGTTGATGCCGCGCTCGATGTTGTCGGCGCCCAGGCTGGGGCCGATGGTGAATTCTTCGATGATTTCCATGGGCGCCGCCAGCGAACCGGCGCGCAGCAGCAGCGCGGTGTCGTTGGCTTCGGCCGTGGTCATGCGGCCCGAAATCTGCACGCGTCCACCGCCGATTTCGGTGCGGATCACTGGCGCGGTCACCACTTCGCCCTTGCCTTTTTCAAACAGCACGATGGCCATGCGCTTGCCTACGTTCTCGCGCGTGATGTCCTTGAAGATGCGCGCACCCTTGGCGTCCAGCGTGAGGTTCACAGTGGGTTCCTGCGTCTGGCCGTCAAAGCCCGGCTGGGCATCGGTCAGGTTCTCGCCGGTCAAGATCACCTGTTTCTTGACGATGACCGGCTGGCCGCTGCGTTCCAGATAGCGTTCCGAGCCGAACGGCACGGGGCCACGGCCAGTCTCGGCGGCGCGGGCTTCGGTGCCCTCGTCCACCAGGCGAACTTCCAGCGTGGCGGTGCGGCCCAGGATGTCCTTGGCCTTGGCCGTGTCCTGCACACCGGGCAGCTGCACCACGATGCGGTCCAGACCCTGCTGCTGGATCACGGGTTCGGCCACGCCCAGTTCGTTGATCCGGTTGTGCAGCGTGACCATGTTCTGCTTGAGCGCCTGCTCCTGCACCTTGCGCGTGGCTTCGGGCTTGATGGCAACGCGCAGCTTGAATTCAGTGCCCTCGGGCGTGCTAGTGACCTGGAGGTCGGGGAACTGGTCCGCAATCAGGTTGCGGGCTGCAGTCATCGTGGCTTCGTCGCGCACCTTGATGTCGATGTTCTGCCCTTCGCGGCTGATGCCGCCGTGGCGGATGCTCTTGTCGCGCAGTGCGGTGCGGATGTCGCCTGCGTACGACTCGGCTTTTTTGGTCAAGGCCGCCTGCATGTCCACCTGCAGCATGAAGTGCACGCCGCCGCGCAGGTCCAGGCCCAGGTACATGGGGTTGGCGTGCAGGGATTTGAGCCAGACGGGCGAGCGGGACACCAGGTTCAGCGCCACGATGTACGAGGGATCGTTGGCGTCGGGTACCAGGGCCTTCTGGATCGCGTCCTTGGCCTTGAGCTGCGTGTCGGGCGCATCGAAACGCGCGCGCACCGAGTTGCCTTCCAGTTCCACGAAGTCTGGCGTGACGCCAGCCGCCTTGAGCGCCTCTTCCACCCGCTGCTGCACGGCGGTGTCCACCTTGACGGTGGCTTTGGCCGACGAAACCTGCACGGCAGGTGCCTCGCCGAAGAAATTGGGCAGGGTGTACAACACCCCCACCAGCAGCACGATCACCAGGATCGCGTACTTCCAGACCGGATAACGGTTCATGATCGCGCTCTTATCTCAGTATTTCAGGCGCTGCGTGCGCCGATCCCCTCATGCCAGCGGACACCGTGGAACTGGCGTTGCCAGGCCACGGGCGTCGTCCCCCGTCCCGCGCGCAGCGCGAGAGAAGGGGGAAGCGGCGCAGCCGCTCAGGGGGTTGATCCTCACTTCACCGAACCCTTGGGAAGCACCTGAACCACGGCGCTGCGCTGCAGCTGCACTTCCACGCCGCTGGCGATCTCGATGTGCAGGAAACCTTCGGACAGGCGCGTGACCTTGCCGACGATGCCGCCTGCGGTGGCCACTTCATCGCCCTTGGCAATGGCTTCGATCATGGCGCGGTGTTCCTTCTGGCGCTTCATCTGGGGGCGGATCATGACGAAGTACAGCACCACAAACATCAGCACCAGGGGCAGCATGCCCGTGAGCGTGGACATCATGTCGCCGCCGCCAGCGGCTGCTGCGGGTGCGGTTTGGGCAAAAGCGGAAGAAATAAACACGGACTGGACTCCACAACGGATGTTCAAAATTCACACAACCCGCCAGAGGCAAGCGCCATAGCGCCTGTCAGGGCAGAACAGGGCATTGTATGCGGCGCCCCGCCTGTGTCCCCAGGAGGAAGACCCAAGGCGGCAGCGGGTGTTTGCCGCGCCAGGCGGTGCTGGGGATGGATTGACAGTTATTTGGGTAAAAATGGCTGCTAGCGCTTGATGGTTATACATTTATAGCTCATCAATTAATAGCAAAAAGCCCGCGCCAGGCGCGGGCTCTCCGCCCCAAACGGCCGCTGCGGGCCGTGTGTCAGGCCGCCTGGCGCCGGGGCTCGGTCGCCTTGCCGCCGCGCCACTGGGCCATCAGGCCGTCCCATTTGGGGCGTGCCGCTTTCAGGTGGCGCTCCTTCACGTGGCCGTAGCCCCGGATCTCTTCCGGGATGCGGGCGATTTCCACGGCCAGGGCCAGGTTGTCCGCATTCAGCGTGGCCAGCAGCTCGTCGATGCAGGCGCGGTATTCCACGATCAGCGCGCGCTCCATGCGGCGCTCCTCGGTCTTGCCGAACACGTCCAGCGCCGTGCCGCGCAGGCCCTTCATCTTGGCCAGCAGGCCAAAAGCGCTGCGCATCCACGGTCCAAACGGCTGCTTGACGAGTTCGCCCCGGTCGTTCTTTTTGGCCGTCATGGGCGGCGCCAGGTGGTGCACCAGCTTGTAGTCGCCTTCGAACATGTTGGCGATCTTGTCCGTGAAAGCCTGGTCGGTGTGCAGGCGCGCCACTTCGTACTCGTCCTTGTACGCCATGAGCTTGAACAGGTAGCGGGCCACGGCTTCGCTCAGGCGGGTGCCGACGTCCAGCCGCGATTCGGTCGCCTTCACCTTCTCGACAAACGCGTGGTACTCGGCCGCGTAGGCCGCGTTCTGGTAGCCAGTGAGGAATTCGACACGTTTGGCGATCATCTCGGTCAGCGAGGGCTTCTTCACAAACTGGATCACCTGCGCCGCCTGGAACAGCGCCTGCACCGACGCCAGATCGTGCGCGCAGCGGCGGCCCCATTCAAACGCGGCCTTGTTGTTGTCCACCTGCACGCCGTTGAGCTCCATGGCGCGCATCAGCGATGCCAACGTCAGCGGCACGCGGCCCTTTTGCCAGGCGTAGCCCAGCATCAGCGGGTTGGTGTAGATGCTGTCGCCCAGCAGCTGGGTGGCCACCTGCTCAGCATCGAAGCTGCCCACACCGCCTGCGCCGACCGCCGCAGCAATCGCGCTGTCGCAATTGGCACCGGGGAACTGCCAGTCCGGGTTGGTCACAAACGCCGCCGTGGGCGTGCCGTGCGTGTTGAGCGCCACAAAGGTACGGCCGGGCTGCATCACTGCCAGCGTGTACTTGTGGGCCGCCACGATGGAATCGCAGCCAATCACCAGGTCCGCCTTGGCCGTATCGACCTTGGTGGTGTAGATGGCTTCGGGGCGGTTGGCGATCTGGATGTGGCTCCAGGTGGCGCCACCCTTTTGCGCCAGGCCGCCAGCGTCCTGCGTGATGACGCCCTTGCCATCCAGGTGCGCCGCCATGCCCAGCAGCGAGCCGATGGTGATCACGCCCGTGCCGCCCACGCCGCCGACCACGATGCCCCAGGCCGCTTCGGCCACCGGCAGCACGGGTTCAGGAATGGAGGGCAGCGCCGACAGGTCGCCCTTCTTTTCCTTCTTGGGCTTCTTGAGCTTGCCGCCCTCCACCGTGACGAAACTGGGGCAGAAGCCGTTCACGCACGAGTAGTCCTTATTGCAGGTGCTCTGGTTGATGCGGCGCTTGCGGCCAAATTCCGTCTCCACCGGCTCGACGGAGAGGCAGTTGGACTTGGTCGAGCAGTCGCCACAGCCCTCGCACACCAGCTCGTTGATGACCACGGTCTTGTCGGGCGTGGCCAGCGTGCCGCGCTTCCTGCGGCGGCGCTTTTCGGTGGCGCAAGTCTGGTCGTAGATGATGACCGTGCAGCCCTTGATCTCGCGGAACTGGCGCTGCAGCGTGTCGAGCTCGTCGCGGTGGTGCACCGTCACGCCCTCGGCCAGCGCCACGCCGTCGTACTTCTGTGGCTCGTCGGTCACGATGATGAGCTTGACCACGCCCTCGGATTTGAGGCTGTTCATGATCTGCAGCACCGAGTGGCCTTCGGGCCGCTCGCCCACTTGCTGGCCGCCGGTCATGGCCACGGCGTCGTTGTAGAGCACCTTGTAGGTGATGCTGGTGCCGGCCGCAATGCTCTGGCGGATGGCCAGCAGCCCGCTGTGGAAGTACGTGCCGTCGCCCAGGTTGGCGAACACGTGCTGGTCGGTGGTGAACGGTGCCTGGCCCACCCAGGTCACGCCCTCGCCGCCCATCTGCGTGAAGGTCGACGTGTTGCGGTCGGGCATCCAGTTGGCCATGTAGTGGCAGCCAATTCCGGCCACGGCGCGCGAGCCTTCGGGCACGCGGGTGCTGGTGTTGTGCGGGCAGCCGCTGCAGAACCACGGGGCGCGTTCGCCCGTGTCCACCTTCAGCTCGGTCATGGCGCGCTCGCTGGCTTCGATGACGGCGATGCGCGAATCCATGCGCGCGATGATGTCGCTCGATACGCCCAGCTTCTTCAGGCGCTTGGCAATCGCCTTGGCGATGATGGCCGGCGTCAGGTCGGCCTTGGCGCGCAGCAGCCAGTTCTGACTGGGGTTGGGCATGGACCATTCGCCGCCCGTGGCGTCGCCTTCGGGCTCGTCGAACTTGCCCAGCACATTGGGCCGCACATCGGCGCGCCAGTTGTACAGCTCTTCTTTCAGTTGGTATTCGATGACCTGGCGCTTTTCCTCCACCACCAGGATCTCCTGCAGGCCCTGGGCGAAGTCGCGGGTGATGGTCGCTTCGAGCGGCCACACCACGTTGACCTTGTGCACGCGGATGCCCAACTGGCGGCAGGTGTCGTCATCGAGGCCCAGATCCACCAGCGCCTGGCGTGTGTCGTTGTAGGCCTTGCCGCTGGCAATGATGCCGAAGCGGTCGTTCTTGCCTTCGATGACGTTGTAGTTGAGCTTGTTGGCGCGGATGTACGCCAGGGCCGCGTACCACTTGTAGTCCATCAGGCGCGCTTCCTGCTCCAGCGGCGCATCGGGCCAGCGGATGTGCAGGCCGCCCGGGGGCATCACGAAGTCCTCGGGCATCACGATCTTCACGCGGTCCGGGTCGATGTTGATGCTGCTCGAAGACTCCACCACCTCCTGGATGGTCTTCATGCCCGACCACACGCCCGAGAAGCGGCTCATGGCAAAGGCGTGCAGGCCCATGTCCAGGATCTCTTGCACGCTGCTAGGGAAAAACACCGGCGTGCCGCAGGCCTTGAAGATGTGGTCGCTCTGGTGCGCGGCAGTGCTGCTCTTGCTGATGTGGTCGTCGCCCGCAATCGCGATCACGCCGCCATGCTTTGCGGTGCCGGCCATGTTGGCATGCTTGAACACGTCCGAGCAGCGGTCCACGCCCGGGCCCTTGCCGTACCAGATGCCGAAGACGCCGTCGAACTTCTTGCTCTGCGGGTACAGGTCTAGCTGCTGCGTGCCCCAAACGGCCGTGGCGCCCAGTTCTTCGTTCACACCGGGCTGGAAGACGATGTTGTTGGCCGCCAGGTGCTTCTTGGCCGCCCACAGCGCCTGGTCATACGTGCCCAACGGTGAGCCCCGGTAGCCGCTGATGAAACCCGCTGTGTTCAGCCCGGCCACCGCATCGCGCTGGCGCTGCAGCATGGGCAGGCGCACCAGGGCCTGCACGCCGCTCATGAAGGCCCGGCCGTGGTCCAGGGAATACTTGTCGTCAAGCGTGACGGTTTCTAGCGCCTTGCGGACGGATTCTGGGAGTGGGGCATTCATGGCTATGTCTCCAATGGCTTTTTTGTGGGGTCCGCGCCTTGTGGGCCGGTGGGGGGCAGAGTCCATCCGCCCGTTTAGGGCCGCGACTCCAGTGTGGAGAGAAGTGTATGTCTGCGCCGCTGATATGTCTTTGCGTTCTGTGCCGTGTTTAGGCTATTCTGAGAAAGGATCTTTCTCATTGCTGCCATTTTGTGAACACTCTCGACAAATTCGATATCGCCATCCTCAACGAACTGCAGGCTGACGCCCGCCTGACGAACGCCGAGCTGGCCCAGCGCGTGGGCCTGTCGGCCGCGCCCTGCTGGCGCCGCGTGCGGGCTCTGGAGGAGCAAGGCTTCATCAAGGGCTACCGCGCCGAGATCGACCGGCACAAGATCGGCCTGGGGGTGCTGGCCTTTGTGCGGCTCGATGCCGACCGCAGCACGGGCAACCTCACGCGCAAGATGGAAGAGGCCATCCGCCAGATCCCCGAGGTCGTGTCCTGTCACTACATCAGCGGCACCGGCACCTTCGAGCTGCAGGTGGTGGCGCGCGACCTGGACAGCTTTTCGCAGTTTGCGCGCGATGTGCTGCTGAACCTGCCCAATGTGAAAGACATGCACACCAGCTTCTCGCTGGGCGAGGTGAAGGCCAGCGGGGCGCTGCCGCTCACGCACCTGGCGCGGGTCAAAGGATAATTGCTACTATATTGATAGCTTCTATGGATTGATGGACGGGCGCAGAGGCCTGTTTTGGCCTCAAATCCGGGCAGCACAAGCCCCGCCCCGGGGCGAGGTGCGCGATGTGGCTGGGCGCCCTGCAAGGTAACAAGGCGTTAGGGGGTGGTTCCTGCGCAGGGGGTGCTGTATAAGCCTGCGGAACCACAGCGGGGCTGCCAAGCTGCCGCACGCACCCTCTCCGTCACCCGCCTGCAAGGCACCGCACATTGTGTCTCTGACCTGGGTGTGTGTCGGCCAGTTGGGGCGCGAGCGGTTGCCGGTGGGTCTACCAATACGACGGCTTCTTTCGCGCACAGCCCCAGGGCCTGCCGACCGGAGCCCAAAAAAGAGGGCGAGGGCGGCATGATCATCTGGGGCATTTTCTGGGGCGCGGTGCTGGGCTCGTGGTTCGGCGGTTACGGTGACTTCGGGCCGTTTGTGGGCGGCATTCTGGGCTTTTTCGCCGGGCTGTCGCTGCGCTGGGCGATCCGCTCTGCCATCCGCACCGAGCTGCAGGCGCACGCCACCAAGGCCACTGCCCAGCCCACGCGGGCACCGCAGGCGGCGGTTGCCGAAGACCAGCCTGTGGCGGCAGCGCCCGTGCCGCAACGGCCTGTGCCACACGCACCCCCTCCACCACCCACCCCCAGCGACGATCCTCGGGATGCGGACGACGCTTTTTGGGCCGGCGAACTCACGCCCCAAGGCCTGCCGCGTATCCCGGCGTTGGCCCCGGCGTCGGCCCCGGTGGCCGCCCGCACGGATGCGCCTGCCGCGCCCCGCAAGACAGCCCAGCCCGCGCAGCCCAACCCCATCGAGCTGGCCGTGCTCGCGGCCAAGAACTGGCTCCTGGGCGGCAACACCATCGTGCGTGTGGGCCTTGTGATCCTGTTCATCGGCCTGTCCTTCCTTGCGCGCTACGCCGCCTCGGCCGGGCTGTTGCCGGTTGAGTTCCGCCTGGCCGCCGTGGCAGCGGTGGGCATTGCGCTGCTGGGGGTGGGGTTCCGCAAGCGCACCGACAAGCCCGGTTTTGCGCTGGCCCTGCAGGGCGGCGGTGTGGCGGTGATGTACCTCACCGTGTTTGCGGCTTTCCGGCTCTATGGGCTGTTGCCGCCGCTGTGGGCCTTCGGGTTGATGATCGCGGTCTGCGCGGCCAGCTGTGCGCTGGCGCTGCTGCAGGATTCGCGCGCGCTGGCGGTGGCGGCGTTCGCTGGCGGTTTCGCTGCGCCCATCTTGCTGTCCACCGGCCAGGGCAGCCACGTGGGCCTGTTCAGCTACTACACCCTGCTCAACCTGGCCATTCTCTTCATCGCCCACAAGCGCTCCTGGCGCGTGCTCAACGTGGTGGGTTTTGTCGCCACCTTTGGCGTGGCCACGGCCTGGGGGGCGCTCAAATATGTGCCCGATCACTACGCCAGCACACAGCCCTTCCTCGCGGGCTTTGTGCTGATCTACCTCGCCACCGCCATCCTCTATGCGCGCAACACGCCGACGAAGCTGGGCAAGACGGTGGACAGCATGCTGGTCTTCGGCACGCCGCTGGTGGGCTTTGGGCTGCAGGCCGGGCTGGTGCAGCCGTTCGAGCTGGGCGCGGCCTTCTCGGCGCTGGCCTTTGCGGCGGTCTACCTGCTGACCGCGACTGTGCTGGTGCGCCGCGCGCAAGCCAGCTGGCGCCTGCTCACCGAATGTTTCATCGCCATCGGCGTGGGCTTTGCCACGCTGGCCGTGCCGCTGGCGCTGGATGCGCAGTGGACCTCGGCGGTGTGGGCGCTTGAAGGCGCGGGCGCCTTCTGGGTGGGCATGCGCCAGGCCCGCTGGATGCCGCGTGCCTTCGGCCTGGTGCTGCAGGTCGTGGCCATGCTGGCGTTCATGGGTGGCGTGGACGGCGGGGGCCTTCAGGTCTCGCCCCTGCCGCTGGCCAACCCGGCCTTCCTGGGCGCGATGTTGATTGCGCTGCCCGCGCTGCTGCTGGCCTGGTGGCTGCGCCAGTCGCTGCCACACAGCGGATCTGCCTGGGCCCAGGGCTATGCCAGGGTGGAGGTGCTGCTGCCCAGCCCGGCCTACCTCTACGGTTTTGTTTTCTGGTGCCTGGCCTTGTGGCTGGAGATCACGCGGCGTGTGCCCGGCCTGGAGCAGGGCCAGTGGCCCGTGCCGGTGTTCTCGGGCCGCGTTGCCGAACTGCTGGGCATGCTGGCTGTGGTGTTGAGCGCCGCGCTGTCGATGGTGCTCGGCCTGCGCACGCGCTGGGCCGTGGCCACCTGGCCTGCCCGCGCCACCATCGGCGTGCTGGCGCTGGGGTGGGTGGCGCAGGTGGTGGACGGCCACCGCGTGTTGACCACGCCAGCCTGGGCCGTGTGGCCCATCGTGCTGGCGCTGCATGGGTGGATGCTGTGGCAGACCGATCGCTGGCAGGCGGCGGACGCTGGGGGTCCGTCCGCCCAAAGCGCGCCGCGCTTCGGCTGGTTCCACGCCGCCACGGCCTGGTTGGTGACCTTGCTGCTGGCCGACTGCCTCTGGTCCGGCATCGGCAAGGCCGAGCTGTGGCGAACCTCGTGGGCCGGTGTGGTCCTGCTGGTCAGCGCGATTGCGGTGCTGATGCTGCTCGCGCTGTGGGCGGGCCGTGGCAACCAGCCAGCGGCACGCGCGGCGCTGCCCTGGCCGCTGAACCCCCATGCCGAGGCTTACTACTGGTTGGCGGCCCTGCCCCTTGCGGTGCTGGTGTTCGGGGGCGCGCTGCTGGCCGCCGTGCATTCGTCCGGCCACACCGCGCCGCTGCCTTACATCCCTTTGCTCAACCCCACCGACCTCACGCTTGCGCTTGCGCTGGGCGGCCTGGTGTTTTGGCGGCGGGTGCTGCTCGCAGCGCTGCCGCCCCCGGCCCGCTCGGGCGGGGTCACCGGGCGCCATGCGCTGGTGGCCTTGGCGCTGCTCGCGTTCATCGTGATCAATACCGTGTGGCTGCGGGTGGCCCACCACTTCTTTGGCGTGCGCTGGGACGCCTCGGCGCTGTTCAACAGCTTCGTGGTACAGACCGGCTACGCCATCCTGTGGACGCTGCTGGCGCTCAGCCTGATGGTGCTGGCACACCGCCGCGCGCAGCGGCCGCTGTGGCTGGTGGGCGCGGGCCTGCTGGGCGTGGTGGTGGTCAAGCTGCTGCTGATCGATTTGTCCAACGCGGGTGGTGCCGAACGCATCATTGCCTTCATCGCCGTGGGTGTGCTGATGCTGGTGGTGGGCTACTTTGCGCCTCTACCTCCGAAGTCGCCACCCAAGGCGGACGCCCCTGCGGAGCCTGCTGCGCCACCCCTGGCACCATCTCAACCAGAAACACTGCCATGAAGAAGCCTGTCGCCCTCAACCTGCCCCTGGTGCTGGCCGCTGCCGCCCTGTCCCTGTGCGCCGGTGGAGTCCAGGCGGCGGCCGATGCCAACATCCCTGCGGCCTACGCCATCCGCGTTCCTGTCACGCTCGCGGCCGATGCGCCGCTGCAGCGCGTGATCCTGCCTGCCGAGGTGCTGGTGCGCCTGCAAAGCCCGGGCTATGCCGATGTGCGCCTCTTCAACGGCGCGGGCCAGCCCGTGCCCATGGCACTGGCCGGTGTGGCGGCGGCCAGCGCGCCCGAGGAGTCGGTGACCCTGCCCGCCTATCCCATCCTGGGCGCCACCAGCACGGGCACGGCCGGGCTGGAGGGGCTGTCGCTGCGCATCGAGGAGCGCCAGGGCCAGCGTGTGGTGCAGATCGACACGGCCGCCACGACCACCACGGTAGGCCCTGCCACCCCGCAGGCCGTGCGCGGCGCGCTGCTCGACGCGCGCAATGTGCAGCTGCCCGTGGCTCGCATGGCTCTGGACGTGGATCTGCCTGCGGGCCAACCCGTGACGTTCCGGGTGCAGGCCAGCAAGGACCTCAAACATTGGCAGCCACTGGCCGAGACCGTGCTCTACCGTGCCGACGCGGCAGCGGCACCCACGGTGTCCACTGCGCCAGGCCGCCTGGGCAACGAGCAGATCGACCTGCAGCGCGCCGACCTGAAGGGTCACTACATGCGCGTGACCTGGGGCGACGCTGCCGTGACCCTGCGCGGCGCCACGCTGGCCACGACGCGCGGCACGGGTCCACGCGAGCGCGTCAGCGCCAGCATGGCCACGCCCACCCTGGCCAACCCGCGCGAGCTCGTGTTGGCGCTGCCGTTCGCCACACCAGTCGCCGCGCTCACGATCACGCCGCCCGGCCGCAATGTGCTGATTCCTGTGCGCGTGCTGGGCCGCAACCACCGCGAGCAGCCCTGGTCGCCACTGGCCAGTGCCGTGGTCTACAAGATGGCAACCGGCGGCAAGGAACAGGCCAGCGGCCCCATCGAGCTGGGCGGCGCCTCGGTGCGCGAGGTCAAGATCGAGGCCGACCCCAAGACCCCCGGCTTTGCGGCCGCGCCCGAGGTGGCGCTGCAGTTCGAGCCCGTGCAGCTGGTCTTCCTGGCCAGCGGGCAGGGGCCCTTCACGCTGGCGGCGGGGCTGCCCGGGGCCACGGCGGCAGCCAGCGCCTTCCTGCCCCTGGCGAGCCTGGTGCCGGGCTACCAGCCCCAGCAAGAAAACAGCCTGCCCCAGGCGCAGGTCGATGTGGCGCGGGCCGACATCACCGGCGGCCCGCCTGCGGGCGGCGCGCTGGTGCCTGCAGCTGCCGTGAGCAGCGGCGTCTCCTTGCGCAGTGCCGTGCTGTGGGGTGTGCTGGTGGCAGGCGTCGCCGCGCTGGCGCTCATGGCCTGGCTGCTGCTGCGGCAGACCCAACAGGCGGACAAGCAGGCAGCGGCTGCGCCGACCGATGCGGCGTGACGAAGCGCAGGGGGCATGCATGCAGTCGGCTATTGGGCGTTGAACCACCACGGCTGCGCCAACCGTCGCACAATGTGCAGACATGCCCCCTTTGCCGTCCCACGAAAGCCCGCGCAGCGTTGCGCCCCCGCCCTCCCCTGATGCCCCGGACCTGAGCCCGGGCGCCCCGCCGCAAAGCGATGCGGCTGCAGACAGTGCCGCCCGTGCGGATCTGGCGCATGGCACCGAAGAGTCCGTCGCCGCCCAGTTGGGGGACAGCGCGGCGCTGAACCAGGCGGCCTCGCTCTCACCGTTTGCGCCCTTGTCGGTGCCCGTGTTCCGCATGTTGTGGCTCACCTGGGTGGCGGCCAACACCTGCATGTGGATGAACGACGTGGCGGCCGCCTGGCTCATGACCACGCTCACCACCTCGCCCGTGCTGGTGGCGCTGGTGCAGACCGCCTCCACGCTGCCCGTCTTCTTGCTCGGCCTGCCCAGCGGTGCGCTGGCCGACATCCTGGACCGGCGGCGCTACTTCATCGCCACGCAGTTCTGGGTGGCCGCCGTGGCGCTGGTGCTGTGTGTGGCCATCCTGGCCGGGGGCATGACGGCGCCGCTGCTGCTGGCGCTCACCTTTGCCAACGGCATCGGCCTGGCCATGCGCTGGCCGGTGTTCGCGGCCATCGTGCCCGAGCTGGTCAGTCGCCCGCAGCTGCCTGCCGCGCTCGCGCTCAACGGCGTGGCCATGAACGCCTCGCGCATCATCGGCCCGCTGCTGGCGGGCGCCATCATCGCGAGTGCGGGCAGCGCCTGGGTGTTTGTGCTCAACGCGGTGCTGTCCATCGTTTCCGGCTTCACCATCATGCGCTGGAAGCGGGTGCACACGCCCAGCCCGCTGGGCCGCGAAAAGCTGACCAGCGCCATGCGTGTGGGCCTGCAGTTTGTGCGCCAGTCGCCGCGCATGCGGGCTGTGCTGTGGCGCATCTCCATCTTCTTTCTGCACGCCACCGCGCTGCTAGCCCTGCTGCCGCTGCTCGCCAAGGGGCTCGAAGGCGGCGGCGCGGGCACCTTCACGCTGCTGCTGGCCAGCATGGGCGCGGGCGCCATCACGGCGGCCATGTTCTTGCCGCGCCTGCGCCAGGCCATGGCGCGCGATGTGCTGGTGATACGCGGCACGGCGCTGCAGGCTGCCGCCACAGGCGTGATGGCCGTGGCGCCCAATGTGTACGTGGCCGTGCCCGCGATGTTCGTGGCGGGCATGGCGTGGATCACCACGGCCAACTCGCTCAGCGTGTCGGCCCAGCTTGCCCTGCCCAACTGGGTGCGCGCGCGCGGCATGTCCATCTACCAGATGTCCATCATGGGCGCTACCGCGCTGGGCGCCGCCGTATGGGGCCAGGTGGCCACGGTCACCGACGTGCATGTGAGCCTGGGCATTGCCGCCGCCACCGGCGTGGTGGCCATGCTGCTGGTGCAGCGCCTGGTGGCCGACCGCAGCATGGAAGAGGACCTGAGCCCCTCGCGCGCCTTCAAGGCCCCGGTGGCCGACACACCGCCCGGGTCAGGGCACCTGGTGGTCACCATCGAATACTTCATCGACCCCGCCCGCGCCGCTGAATTTCGCGCCGTGATGCAGGAAAGCCGCCGCAGCCGCCTGCGCCAGGGCGCCCTGGGCTGGCAGTTGCTGCACGACATCAGCCAGCCCGCGCGGTACGTGGAGCGCATCGAGGACGAGTCGTGGACGGAGCATCTGCGCCGCTTCGACCGCGTGACGGCCTCGGACGTGGCGCTGCGCGACCGCAAGTTGGCGTTTCATGTGGGCGATGCGCCGCCCCGGGTGACGCGCTGGGCGGTGGAGCAATGAGGGCCTCCCCGGGTAGCTATAAATCATCCGCAAATGCCGCTGGTGCAGACAATGCGGTAGCCCGAAAAAAGGGAACACACGATGGTGTTCCTTTTCAATAGGAGCGTGCAACGCCCCGAAGCCAATGAGCGGCTGTTGGATCAGTCGGGCGAACCGGCCCAGATATCGGAACGCAAGCCCGCATCTGCACCCACGGCAGCAGACTTCGCGCTCGCCGCCTTTGCCGTGACGTCGGTCACGGAGATCGCCACCGGACGAAGCGCATCGCCGCCGGAAACTTCACGCGAAGTCACACAAAACCATTCTCCTGGAATCGCCGCGACCACTGTGCCAGCATCACTTTCGCGCCCTGGGTTGCGGCCCAGCCATCCTGCAGTATTCGTCCGGATGGGTTTGCCGCTAGCGTCGATAGATGTGGAATTCCAGTCGTCGTTGCTCCCGGTGGAGTTGTCGCTGAATCGGATCACCAGCGTGGGGTTGGAATCGGCAGCCATGCCTTCTGCCAGGACGACGAACACTTTGCTGCCGTCCGGCAACGTTTTCCCACCTGCGCCCACAATCGTGCACGCCGCTGTCAGCGTGTTCTGCGATTGCACCGCAATCGTGCTGATGTTGAGCAGCTCGGCATGCACACCCGTGGCCATCGCCAGGCCCAAGCTCATTCCCAAAACACTCTTCAAAATACCTTGTCGCATGGTGCGATCCTCTCATTGTTAATAACAAACACGATCTGTGCTGGGGCACAGACCTCCTCCCTGTCTTCGGCGCTGGAACAGAACAACTGCCATCGCCATGACGCCACCATGGCACCGCAATGAAGCCCATGCCGACGCAGGCCTGGCAGGTTCGGCGCCCCTGCACTCCGCTGTCAAAAGCGGCGGCCTTGTGCCATCCGTGCGCTTCGCGCGGTTCTTGGCCGGCGGAAGTGTTCCGGCGGCGATAGGCCCTTGGTCGCCCAGAGAGCCACTACCTGCCGAAGATGAGCGCAGATTCTCAAGGGCCAATCTGGTAGTGGTGCCGTTGTCTTTGTAGTCTTCTGTAAATGCGCCCTGCCCGCAGGAATGGCTGTTTACAGGTGGTCTTGCAAGGTCTGCACGTGGGGCGATGCGGGTGGCTTAGTGGCTTCGTTCCGCGAGTGCCTCTTACAACGCGTCACAAAAACCCCATCGGTTTCACCATCCTGCTCCGGGGCATGTGGGGCTGGCCATTGCTGCATGGCATCAGCCAGTCCGCGCGGTTTGCGGAACGCATCCGGGACGGAACACCTGCTGTGCTTTGATGAGGTTACGGCGTCCGATGTGGCGCAGCGGGGCCTCACGCTGGGGCTTTCTGGGGGATGCGCCGCCGAGGGGGACAAGGTGGGCGTTGGCGGCCGTGGGCTGGGTTTTTGTGCGATTTGAGATGTTTTTGGTCGCTAGCGCTTTTGGGGTAAGCGCTATAAGCTATAAATTTTGCAGCATTGTGGCTCGCCTCACCCCGCCCCTCGGGCTGAACGCTCCCGGCCTGTGCGACTCGGTTGAAAATCCCAGCCCATGACCTTCATTTTTCAGATGCTCTACCAAGTGCATCCGCTGCTTCCACTCGCGTATTTGATCGTGCTGGGGAGCGGGGTTCTCGCCCCCGCTATCTATTGCGCCGCGCGCGGTATCCCGTATGACATCACGAAGATCTGGTCGTTGGCCAAGCACGGCCAAGTCGGCGCGAGATATACCGTGATCTCGTGGGCCGCATTTGCCGCAGCGTCGGTCTTGGTTCTTGTTCTGTATGGGGTGAGATGAACCTATGAATCTCCTCGCGCGCTCCCGCCTGCTGCTTTCTTTCCTGTGTATCGTCCCCTGCGTCCACGCCGCCCCCGACCCAGCCCTGCTCGGCTGCTGGCGCGCCGCCAAAATCGTGTTGACCACCCCCGATGGCGAAAAGGCCGAAGACACCTCCGGCCGCTGCACCCTGCAGTTCAAGGAAGATCAGTTCGAATCGACCTGCAAGACCGCCAGCGGGACGGCCACTACCAAGTACCGTTACCAGGTCGTCCGCCCCCAGGTGTATGCGGCCACCATGGCGGGCAGCACTTTCAGGACGGAGATGGTGGGCTCGACGCGCGAGTACGAGTACCGCATCACGGGCGATCAGCTGCGCACTGTGACCGTGCCCCCGGCCATGGCGTTCGCGGCGGCGGCTGCGGCCCAGCGGGTGGAAACCGAAGCGGCGAGGGTGCCATGTCCGTGAACCCGGCGGCCAACCACTGGGCGCCCGAGTGCAGTTGCATTCGGTAAGGTTGCTATTAATTTAATAGCTGCTAGCGCTTATTCAATAAGCGCTAGCAGCCAAAATTATTCAAAATCATCGGGGCCACAACGCCCACAGACGCAGGTTCTGCTTCAGGCGCCCGGCGATGTCGCCCGCTTCCGGGCCCCAGCCTGTGAAGAAGTCTGCGCGCACCGCGCCCAGGATGGCGCTGCCCGTGTCCTGCGCCATCACCATGCGATTGAGCTGTACCTGCGGGCCGCTGGAGGCCAGCCAGACGGGCGTGCCGTACGGGATGCTCTGGCGGTCCACAGCGATGGAGCGGCCGGGGGTGAGCGGTACACCCTGGGCGCCGCGCGGACCGAAGCCTGCGTCCAGCGGGTTCAGAGGCTCCTCGCGAAAGAACACGTAGCGCGGGTTGGTCCACATCAGCTCGTTGGTGCGCTGGGGGTTGGCGGCCAGCCAGGCGCGGATGCCGGGCCAGGTGGCGTCGCGGGTGTAGCCCTGGTCGAGCAGCCAGCGGCCGATGCTCTGGTAAGGCTGGTCGTTGGTGCCCGCGTAAGCCACGCGCACCAGCGACACCGTGCCGTCTGCCTCGGCGATGCGCAGGCGGCCCGAGCCCTGGATGTGCAGCACCATCGATTCGACCGGGTCGCGTAGCCAGGCGATGGCGCGGCCCGCCAGCGCGGCCTGCGCTTCCGGCAGGGTCTCGATCTGCTGGCGCGTGTACCAGGGCTTGCGGGCCCCAAGGCTGGTCGGTACGCGGTAAATGGGCACGGTAAACCCATTGCCTGGCTGGCGGGTTGCCTCCATCATCGGCTCGTAGTACGCGGTGAGCAGGCCTTCGGGATTGCCGTCGGTTGCTTCAACGCGGTAGGGCTGCAGGCGGGCGATGAGCCAAGCGCGTTGCTCGTCGGCGGTGGCAATGCTCAGCTGGCGCACTTCGCTGCACAGCGCGGTGAAGGGGGGCTGGGGGCGTTCGCAGCTCTTGATCCAGGCGTTCCAGGCCTCGTGCAACGCATCGTCGGCAAAGCCGGGCAGCTCGGCCCAGCGCACGGGAATCCAGCGGCTTTTGGGCTGTGACATCGGTGGCGGCAGCGGGCCGGTGTCGCTGGGCAGCACCACGGTGCTGGGCGGTGGTGGCGCGGGGATGGCCCCGGGGCGGGAGGGGCTTGGGGCAGGGGGCGTGGAGCAGGCGGCCAGCGTTCCTACAATCAGCGCCGTCAAAGCAACGCGCAGGAGTGTCAATTTCATGGGGCTGATTTTGCTTGAAGCGCTGCTGGCGCTGGTGTTGCTGGTGGCCATCGTCTGGTGGACGATGTTCTCGGGCCGCAAGGGTGGCGAGCTGCAGCCGCCGCCGCAGGAGCCTTTGCCTCCACCGCCAGCGGCATCCCCCGAGGCAGCTCCCCCACCGCCTCCGGCGCAATGACCTTGCCTGCGTGCGGGTAGCGAGCCAAGGCGGCTTCGTCCTACAGCCAGGATGCCGCTGTGCCGATGGTGCCCAGGCCCGGCTGCGGCCACGATGGCGATGAGCTGGGCGCACCCGAGGCCTAGGCCCACCACAGGCCACGCGGCACGCGATCGGAAGTCCCGACAAGCCCAGCTCCGTTGAATCTTTCAAGGAGCACCACCATGCGCAAACACATTCTTCTCGGCGCCACCGCCGTCATCGTTCTGGCCACCGGCTGTGCCAGCATGGACGACACCCAGCGCCGCACTGCCACCGGGGCCGGCGTGGGCGCGCTGGCAGGCGCCGTCATCGGCTCCGCCACCGGCGGCAGCGCTGGCACCGGGGCAGTGGTAGGTGCCGGTGTGGGGGCCCTGGGCACCTACATCTGGTCGCAGAACATGGAGCGCCAGAAGCGCGAGATGGAGCAGGCCACGCGGGGCACCGGCATCGGCGTGACGCAAACGGCCGACAACCAGCTCATGCTCAACATCCCCAGCGACATTTCGTTTGCCGTGGGCCGTTCTGACATCCAGTCCAACTTCGCACCCGTGCTCGATCAGTTCGCAGCCGGGCTGCGCAACAACCCCAACACCGATGTCCGCATCGTCGGCCACACCGACAACACCGGCAGCGACGCCATCAACAACCCGCTCTCGATGGACCGCGCTGCCAGCACGCGCAGCTATCTCACGGGGCGGGGCGTGGACGGGCGCCGCATCGCCATCGATGGCATGGGGGAGCGGTATCCCATCGCCACGAACGAGTCGGCCGACGGCCGGGCGCGCAATCGGCGCGTGGAGATCTTTGTGGGCGAGCGCCCACGCGGGTAAGCAACCACGCCCGAGAGGGCGTGGGGGGTGGGCGCGCAGAGCCCTACTTCTCTGTGCGCAGCAGGTTGGCCAGCTCCACGGCCGACTTGACCTGCATCTTGTCGAACACGCGTGAGCGGTGCACCTCCACCGTGCGCACGCTGATATCGAGCTGGTCAGCAATCAGCTTGTTGGGCAGGCCCGCCACCACGAGGTCCATCACATCGCGCTCGCGGTCCGTCAGATCGCGCAGGCGCACCTGCAGGTCGCTGCGCTCACGCAGTTGCGCCAGGCGCTCGGCCGATTTGGCCAGCGCCTGCTCGACACGGTCTACCAGCGCGTTGTCGGAAAACGGCTTTTCGCAGAAATCAAACGCGCCCCGCTTGACGGTGTCCACGGCAGTGGGCACGTCCGCGTGGCCGGTCAGGAAGATCACCGGCATGGTGGCCAGGTCACCACGCACCGCCAGCAGGTCGAACAGCGCCAGGCCGCTCATGCCGGGCATGCGCACGTCCAGCAGCAGGCAGCAGGGCTGGCGCTGCGCGGGCCGGCTTGAGAGCATGGCGTCAAAGGCCTCTGCACTCTCAAAGGACTCGCTGAATAGCCTGCGCGAACGCAACAGCCACGCCAGCGCTTCGCGCACGCTGGCGTCGTCGTCCACGATGTACACGGTGGCGTTGGTGGTGGGCTCCATGGTTCAACTCGGTTATCTGGTGGATTGTCGGTTACGCGCAGTCGCGGCAACTGGCGCGGCCGGGGCGGGGCCGCCGCGCAAGGGCCGCCCCGCCGCGCCGGCGGCGTTCCCCTTCCCGCGCGCAGCGCGAGAGAAGGGAGAAGCGACGTAGTCGCTCAGGGGCTTGTTGCTGGTAGCGTGAAGGTAAACACCGTACCACGCGGTTCATGGGGCGCAAATCCGAGAAAACCGCCATGCTGCTCGATCACCGTGCGGCACATGCTCAGCCCCAGACCCATGCCCTCGGGGCGGGTGGTGAAAAACGGGGTGAAAAGCCTTTCGGCTACATCCGGGGGAATGCCCGATCCCAGGTCGGTCACCGCAAACTCGATCCAGCCGCTGTGCTGGTTTGACGCCGCACGCCGCACCCGAATGTCCAGAATGCGCGTGGGTAGGGCGGGGTCGTCCATGGCCTGCATGGCATTGCGCGCCAGGTTGAGCAGCACCTGCTCGACCATGGTGCGGTCGCACAACACGGGGGGCAGGTGGGGCTCCAGCGAGGTGTTCACGCGCACCCCCAGCTTGCGTGCCTGCAGGCTCACCAGTGGCAGGATGGCATCAAGCAACTGCTGCGCGTACACCGCTTCGCGCGCCTGGTCGCGGCGGCGCACAAAGTCGTGGACGCTCTTGATCACCTTGCCTGCGCGCTCGGCTTGCCGCGCAATATGTTGCATGGCCATGCGCACATCCTGCAGCTGCTCAGCATGGGCAGCGGCGCCTGCGCCCTGCTCTGCCGGTGTGGGCGCCTCCAGCAGGTTGATGGAGCCGGTGGCATAGCTGGAAATGGCGGCCAGGGGCTGATTGAGTTCGTGGCTCAGCAGCGAGGCCATTTCGCCCACGGTGGCCAGGCGGGCGGTGGCCTGCAGCCGCTCTTGTGACGCCCGCGACAGCTCTTCCACCCGCCGCTGCTCGCTGATGTCGAGGAACGCGCTCATCCAGCCCGTGTGCAGGCCCTGGGCGTTAATGAGCGGGGCCTCGATGATCAACACAGGGAAGCGGGTGCCGTCCTTGCGCATGAATTCGGACTCGAAACCCTCGCGCGGCGGCATGGTGCCCGCAAAGCGGATGGCCTGGCGCTGGCGATACTCCTCCACCCGCTCGGGGGGCCAGTAGGGCGCGGTCACGCTTTGGCCCAGCAGCTCCGGCGCGCTGAACCCCACCATGGCGCAGAAGGCGGGGTTGACATAGGTGATGCGGCCTTCCAGGTCGCGGGCGCGCAGGCCTGTGACCAGCGAGTCCTCCATGGCCTTGCGAAACGCCAGCGCGTCGGCCAGATCGCGCTCGGCGCGCAGGCGCCTGCGGTTGTCGCGCACCAGCACCACCATCACGGTGACCAGCGCAATCGACATGGCGGTGACCAGCGCGGTCAGCACGTTGGGGAACAGGCTGGGCGCGCTGTGCCAGGTGTCCATGCGCAGCACCAGGGTGCTGCCGGGCAGATCCAGCAGGTGCGTGGCCGTGAACATGCGCGAGCCGCGGCGCGCGGCGCCCAGCACGGCCAGCCGGGTGCCGTCGGCCTCGGTGAACGAGGCCTCCTGGCTGCGCGTGAGGTTGTGCGCCACCAGGTTGATCAGTACGTCCTGCAGCGAATACGTGACCACCAGGAAACCCGTGCTGCGCCCGCCCGAGGTGAGCGGCAGGCACAGCTCCATCATCTCCGAGCCCAGCCCGTCGCCGTGGGGCTGAAAGTAGCTGCTTGAATAGGCTGGGCTGCTCAGGCGGCGTGCGTTGGCACAGGCAATGGCGGCGTCGGACTGGCTACCCTCGCGCAGCCGGGCGTCCCAGGCCACGGGGCGGTAGGGCGACTGGGCATGGGTGCGTACCCGCAGGTCGGCATCGCGCCACTCGATGCGCACCAGCTCCCGCCGGTTGCGCAGCAGCTCGGCTGCATCGACCTCCCAGGCCAGCTGGCCCGGGTCGCCCGCGTGCAGGGCCTGCAGGCTTTGCAGGTTGCGGGTGAGCGCCACGCGGATGTCGGACACCGCATCCGCCGTATCGCGCTCCAGGTGCGACTGCACCTGGCTGGCCTCATAGCGCCCCGCAAGCCACACCATGGTGGCGAGCATGGAGATCACCAGTGCTACCAGCAGCGTCCACAGCGACCAGCGCCGCCATGCGCCCCGCCAGCGCCTGAAGAGTGTGCGTTGCTGCGGGATCTTCACAGGACGCGGTGCGACAAGGCGGGCAACTGCAGACGCAGGTCGCGCAGGCGCTGCGGGTCCACTACACCCGACACCACGCCCGCCAGTTGGTCCTTCTGCGCGAGCACGGTGCCCCACGGGTCCACCAGCATGCTGTGGCCCCAGGTGTGCCGACCGTTCTCGTGCACGCCGCCCTGGGCGGGTGCCAACACGTAGGCCAGATTCTCCAGGGCACGGGCGCGCAGCAGCACCTCCCAGTGCGCCTGGCCGGTGGTGTGGGTGAACGCACTGGGCACCAGCAGCAGGTCTGCCCCCGCGCTGGCGTGGGCGCGGTACAGCTCGGGAAAACGCAGGTCGTAGCACACCGAGAGGCCCACCCGCCAGCGGTGGCCGTTGCGCGAAGGCAGCTCGAACTGCACGGGGGTGTTGCCTGCCTCGATCACGCGGCCTTCGTGGAACTGCTCGCGGCCGTTGTCAAAGTAGAAGAGGTGGATCTTGTCGTAGCGTGCCACGCAGTCGCCGCTGGGGTTGAACACCAGGGTGGTGTTGCGCACCTGGTCGGGTGTGGTGGCCACCAGCGGCAAGGTGCCGCCCACAATCCACATCTGCAGCTCGCGTGCCGCGCTGGCCAGAAAGTGCTGAATACGGCCCTCGCCCGGTGCTTCGCGCAGGGCGAGCTTGTCGGTGTCCTTGTGGCCCATCACGCAGAAGTATTCGGGCAGCACGGCCAGCTCGGCACCTGCGCTGGCGGCTTGCTCCAGCAGGGCGCGTGCAGCGCGCAGGTTGTCGTCGAGCCGGGTGCAGGACACCATCTGGATCGCAGCAACTTTCATCATGAAGGTTCTCCGGTGCGGGGGGCACTGGGGCGTGTGGGTGTGCCGGTTGCAGGGCCTGCCTCGCGGTTGCGGCGGGCCACGCGCACCACGCGGGGGTCCGTCCAGGTGCCATCGATGCGGAACTCCTGCGTGGCCGCCTCGATCAGCGGGCCGCGCAGAAATACTTGGGCCAGGAAGCTGCCCAGCCCAATGACCGGGTTGATGGCTGTGGCCACCAGGGACGCGGTCATGGCGTTGATCTCGGGCACCACCACCACGCGCAGGTCCTGGGTTTCCTGGTCGATGTTGGCGCTGCCCTCCATCAGCACGGCGGCGTTGACGCCCTTCATCTGCAGATTGTTCGTGGTGGCCACGCCTTGCTCGATGCGCACATCGCCCCGGACAAAGTCGAACGCAAAACCCTCGCTGAACACATCGCGGAAGTCGAGCGTCAGGCGGCGTGGCAGCGATTGCAGGCTCAGCACGCCCAGCAGCTTGGCCAGGCCCGGGTCGGCCTTGAGGAACTGGCCGGACTCCACGTTCAGGTTGATCTGCCCGGTCATGCTGCGGTAATCAGGGCTGAACGGCGCGCCGATCCAGGCCACCTGCCCTTCCATGCGGCCCTTGCCACGCCGGACCACATTGGCCATGCCCATGCGGCCCAGCAGGTCGCCCGAGTCGCGGATGTCCAGCTTGAAGTTGAGCACCGTGCGCCGCTCCGGTGTGCGGGGCCCCACCCCTGCGGTGTTCAGCACCGCCCAGTTGCCGTTGGCTGTGAAGTTCGCCTCGGGCGCGAGGATATTGAATTTGGAGAGGCGCCATTCGCGCTGCGTGCCATCTCCGCCCCGGTTCTGCGCTTCTATTTCCACACGCCCGAGGCGTTTGCCGCGCAGTTCAAAGTCATCCACCACGATGTCCAGCGCGGGCAGGGCGCCGGGCTGCTCGTCCAGCAGGGCCTCGACCTGGGTGACGTCGCTCTGGGGCATGTTCACGCGCGAGAGCCGCGCAAACAGGCGCCCGTTGGGGTGTTCGGCGCCGCCTGGCTGGCGGTATTCCAGATAGCCGTTGAGTTCCGTGGCGTCGAGGTTGGCACGCCAGGTGGTGCCATCCCGCAGCGCGCCGGCCACGATGTTGTGCAGGGTGCGACCCTGCAACGTGAGTTCGCGGGCGCGCAAGGCCAGTGTGGTGGGCAGGTAGTCCTGCGCCGTGCTGGGCGTTCCCGTTGAGCCTGGGGATCCGGGTGCGGTCGCGGGGCGCGCAGCGGGTTCGCTGCCGGTTGCCTGGGTCAGCACGTCTTCCCAGGCATCCACATCGAGCTTGCCCTGGCTGATGTTGGCCGCCACACCCCTGCGCGGGCACCGGGGCGGATTCGCCGCCCGACAGGCCGATGCCGATGGCACCGCGCAGCACCCGGGCCTGGGGCCCGCCCAGATCCCGAATGTAAGTGGCCGAGCCCAGTGCGCCCAGGTCCAGCGTGATCTGATCGCGCAAAGGCGGGGCTTCGGTGCCATTTCCAGCCTGCGTAAGGCCCACCAGCGATTCGCGGGCCACCTGGGTTTCAAACCGCATTGGCAGGCTGCTTTCGGCCGTCTTGCCCAGCGGGGCGGGCAGCGCCAGCGCCAGCCCCTGCAGGCTGGTGGTGACCTGCACCTCCGGCACGCCACGGCGAAACGCGAGCGCCATGGAATACGCGGTGCTGCCGGTGGCGCGGCGCGCCAGCTGCGAGAGCATGCCCAGCTGTGATGCCTGCTGCAGCCCTTCGGCGGTGGCGGTGCCCTGTGCGCGAAGCTGCACGGCCGATTCGGTGGCCGGGGCATTGGAGGGCAGAGCGCGCATGCCGCCCTCCAGCCGGACAGCGCCGCCCAGTGCCTGGGCCTGCACGGTATTGAGCGAAAAACCGCCTTCGGTGAACTGCACCACGCCCCGCACCCGGCTCAGCGTCGGGGTGTCGGGGGTAATGCGCAGTTCGTTGCCCGCCAGCGTGACGCTGCCCTGGACCTTGGATTTTTCGATGTCGCTGATCGGCAAGGTCAGGCGCAACTTGAAATCTGCGTTGCCGGTGCCGCTGGCCTGCTCCAGTGCATTGCCGGTCATCCGGCCCAAAGGCGACGTGTTCATGAGCGTGAGCAGCTCGGTCAGCGGCCCCCGGGCATCGGCACTGACACCCACCACGGTATGGGAGAGGTCTGGAATCTTGGCGTCCACCTTCGACAGGCGCAGGCCTGGGCGCCCGGCAAACCCGCCGCTCGCACCCCGCACCTGCATGGTGGATCGTTCAAAGATCAGCTCGCCCGCCAGCTCCGTCAATGCAGGCCACGGCAACGTATTGGCCGGTTGCAGCTGCGTGGGGACGTAGGCGTAGGTGACGTCCTTCACGCGGGCTGCGATGCGAAATTCGCCTTGTTTGGGGTCGTCGAAAGGCAGGTGGTGCAGATCCCCCTTGACGCGGAACTGCACGTTGCTCGCGCTGCCCGCCACCACGGCGTCGCGCACATAGTGGCGCGACTCCTGGGGGATGGACAGCGGCAGGTAGCGGTGCACACGGGTCCCGTCCGCCCGGTTCAGGGTGCCTGTGAGGTCCAGCACTCCCGGAAAGCGAGAGCGGTGTGCCACCTTGCCCGCATCGCTGGTATGCCAAGTGGCCCGGGCCTCGCCCTGGGCGTCTGCATTGGCAAACTGCACGTCGGTGGCCTGCACAGCGATGCGGTCGCCATCGAGTTGCCAGCGCACATCGGCGCTGAGCCGGTCCAGCGGCAGCACCGGGTCTTCGAACACGCCGGGCAGCACCAGCGCGCCGGAGGCAATGCTCAGCGCTGCCTTGCCGCCCGCCTGGGTCATGTCGATGTCCACCGTGGCACCCCGCAGGCCCAGTTGGGTGGACGCGCTGGCGGGGGTGTCGCCTGCCAGCGCCAATCCGCGAATGCGCCCGCGTACTTGATACTGCTGCAGGTTTTCGAGAGGGCCTTTCCAGGTGGCCTGGATCTCGTCCACGAGCCCGTGGGGTGAATAGGTGCGCACGGCCTCATGTGCCGTGGCGCCCAGAGGCAGGCGGCTGGCGACCTGCGCCAGGGCAGCCAGGTCCAGACGGTCGGCGCGGAACTCGCCTTGCGCGGGTGCCTTGCCGGCCGCTGCCGTGTGCACAAGCCGGACGTTGCCTCCGGGCCAGGTGAGACCATCGTCCGTCTTGAATTGCAGCGCCTGGGTCGAGAATTCAAACCCCCCGTTCAGCCGACGCCCACCCAGCCGCCCCTGAATGGACGGCAGCACCAGCGCCTGCAAGCCTGCCCCCAGTGTGGCATTGACATCGGCCAGCGCCAGGTCGGCTGTGCCGCCCACAATCTGCCCGCGCTGCACATCGGCCCAGGCTCGCAGCGCGCCCCGGCCCTGGGCGATCTCCACGCCCACATCGGCATGGTGGCGCAGCCGCGAGACGTCCACCCGGGAAAAGTCAGCGAAGACCTGCCCGTTCCAGTGTTTCCAGTTGCCGTCGCGCGCGCGCAGCAAAGGCGCGCGGAACAGCCCCGTCACCGTGAAGCGGTCTCCCCAGGCTTCGGGCGGCGTGGCATCCAGCCGCATGTGGTGGTGCCAGTTGCCGTTGCGCAAGAGCAGGTCCACCTTCTCCAGCGCAAGCTCCGGGGCGCCGCGCTGCTCATCGGTCCAGCGCACCGTTCCACCCCGGATGAACACCTCGCCCTGCGAAAACAGCCAGTCGGCTGCGGCGTTGTCTTCGCCCTGCTGCTGGGAGAAATCCAGCCCCGCCACCTGAATGCGCCCGTCCGCAGTGCGGCGCACATCCAGCTCGGGCTCTTCGATGTACAGCTGCTCGAAGCCGCCCTTGAGCAGGGAGCGCGGCGACAGCGCCACCACCACCCGCGGAAGGCGCAGGGCAGAGCGGCCGGCAGCGTCCAGCAGGGTGACATCCGAGAGTTCAATGGAAGGGATCAGGCCTTCGGTGTGCGCCGCGATGGCGCCGATCTGGACAGGAACCCCCAGCGCCCGTGCGGCATGCGCCTCCAGCTGTGGGCGGAAATCACCGATTCGCGGCACAATCCAGCCATGAAGGGCCCCCCACGCGATGGTCAGCAGCAGCCAGAAGGCCAGCAGCAACCCCAGCGACCACCGCGCGAGACCTGCCACAATTTTCAGCAGGCGGGTGGGGTGCGTGGTGGGATCGATCATGGTGGGATTGAATGTGGCAGGAATTATGACCCGCAGGCTTAGCGCGGGTTCACTACAAACCAGTGTTCTTATGTACGCAGCGTTGCGCTGCGGCTGCCATGTCGATCTCGTATCCTGAATCCCCCTGCAATCCCTCCGCGACCTTTGTTCACGGGGCCGCGCACTCGCGTTTCTATCAGCGCCTGCATCGCCGCTACGAGGCTGACCTGCTGCTCCTGCCGCACGGTGTTCCCCGGTGGCCCAGCATGGAGCAGGCCTACGATGCGCTGCGCGCACGCGGTTGTGACACGGGCACCGCGCTCCGGGTGCTGCGCCAGCTGGTCATGGAGCGGCTGATCCATATGGACTGCGAGGCGCAGGCTCCGCTGGCGGACATTACCAGCGCGGTCACCGAGCTGGCCGAGCTGGCGCTGGACAGGGCCTGCCAACACGCCCGCCAGGAGCTGGACGAGCGCCACGGCGCGCCGCGCGGGCCGGACGGCCAGCCCGTGCAGCTGTGGATCATCGGCATGGGCAAGCTCGGTGCCCGCGAACTGAACGTCTCCAGCGACATCGACCTGATCTACGTGTACGAGCACGATGGCGAAACGGCGGGCACGGCTGATGGCCGGGGGCGCATCTCGAACCACGAATACTTTGCACGTGCGGTCAAGGCCATCTACAGCCTGGTGGGCGACACCACCGAACACGGATTTGTGTTCCGCGTGGACCTGGCGCTGCGCCCCAATGGCAACTCCGGCCCGCCTTCGGTCTCGTTGTCGGCGCTGGAGGAATACCTGCAGCTGCATGGGCGCGAGTGGGAGCGTTTTGCCTGGCTCAAGAGCCGGGTGGTGGCACCGCGTGATTGCATTGCCAGCCCTGAGGTTCAGGCGCTGCGCGGTGTGGTGCTGCCCTTTGTGTTCCGCCGCTACCTGGACTACAGCGTGTTCGATGCGCTGCGGGTGCTGCACCGCCAGATCCGGAACCATGCCGCCAAGCGCAGCGCGGGCCACCCAGAGCGCGCCAACGACGTCAAGCTCTCGCGCGGCGGCATTCGTGAGATCGAGTTCACGGTTCAGCTGCTGCAGGTGGTGCGGGGCGGCCAGTTCCCCGAGTTGCGCCGCCGCCCCACGCTTGATGCGCTCACCCGCCTGTCCCAGGCGGGTCTGATGCCGCAGGAAACGGCTGATGCGCTCGCGCGGGCCTACGTCTTCTTGCGCCGTGTGGAGCACCGCATCCAGTACCTGGATGACCAGCAGACCCATGTGCTGCCCACGCGCGATGACGATCTTGCGTGGATCGCGCACACCCTGGGGTATCCCGATTGCTGCGCCTTCCTGCACGAGCTGGACGCACACCGTGAACTGGTGGCCCAGGAATTCGACACCTTGCTGGGCGGGGCGGGCAAGAAGCAGTGCAACGGCGGGGGCTGTGGCGGCCCCCGCGCTGCGGCGGCCGCCCCCCCCGAATTTGACACGCTGCTGGAGCAGTTGCCGCCCGGATTTCGCGAGCGCGTTGCCGAATGGCGCAACCACCCGCGCGTGGCGGGGCTGCGCGACGAAGCCCGTGCCCGCCTGTTCCGGCTGGTGCAACGCACCGCACAGTGGCTCAAGGAAGGCCGCGTCACCGAAGAGGCCGCCCTGCGCCTTGCCAACTGGCTGGAGCCGCTGCTGCGCCGCGAGAGCTATCTGGCGCTGCTGCTGGAGCGCCCCTCTGTGCACGAGCAATTGCTGCACTTGCTGGGCGCGGCCAAGTGGCCCGCCCGCTACCTGCTGCAGCACCCCGGTGTCATCGATGAACTGGTGGGGGATTCGCTGCTCGCCGAACGTTTTGTGGTGGCCGACTTCGAGCGCGAACTGGCCGTGCGGCTCGCGTCGCTGCAGTCCACGGGCGAGGACGATGATGAAACCTTGCTCAACCTGCTGCGCCGTGCCCAGCACGCGGAAACCTTCCGCACCCTCGCGCGCGACGTGGAGCGGCGCATCACCGTCGAGCAGGTGGCGGATGACCTGTCCGCCCTAGCCGACAGCGTGCTGCGCATCACGGCCCAGTGGTGCTGGAGCCGGCTCAAGACGCGCCACCGCGAGAGCCCGCAATTCGCCATCATTGGATACGGCAAGCTGGGCGGCAAGGAACTGGGCTACGGCAGCGACCTGGACATCGTCTTTGTGTTCGATGACGACGACGAACGCGCCCCCGAGGTCTACGCGGCCTTTGTGCGCAAGCTCATCAACTGGCTCACCGTGAAGACGGGCGAGGGCGATCTGTACGAGATCGACACTGCGTTGCGGCCCAATGGCAGCTCAGGTCTGCTGGTCACGAGCTTCGAGGCCTACGCCAACTACCAGCAGCGCCGGGGCAGCAACACCGCGTGGACCTGGGAGCACCAGGCCATGACACGCGCGCGTTTTGTGATGGGCAGCGAGGCCTTGCAGGCGCGCTTCGATGCCGTGCGGGAGGCCGTTATCACCTCCGAACGCGACCCTGCCGCCCTGCGTGAGGAAATCGTGGCCATGCGCGAGCGTGTGCGCGCAGCGCACCCCACGCGCGACGGGCAGTTTGATGTGAAACACAGTTCGGGTGGCATGGTGGATGCGGAGTTTGCCGTGCAGTACCTGGTGCTCTCGCAGTCTGCAAACCACCCGGAGTTGGTGGGCAATGTGGGCAACATCGCGCTACTGCAGCGCGCCGAGCAGGTGGGGCTGTTGCCCCCTGGCGTGGGTGTGGCGGCTGCGGATGCGTACCGCGAACTGCGGCGCGTGCAACACGTGGCGCGCCTGGACGAGGCGCCCACCCAGGTTGCCCCCCCCGCACTGCAGGCCGAGCGCGATGCGGTGCTGGCCCTGTGGAGGTCCGTGTTCGGTTGAGTCGCACCAAGGTGTGACGTTTTGTTGCATTTTTGCGGGCTGAATTTTCCGCGTGGCATCGCTAATTCAAACGGTTGTTTGAATTCTGGTGTGTAATCCGGTGCCATGAGTTTTGGCGCCCATTTCATTCCCGCAGCCCAGCGCACCGCCCGCAGCGACGGAGAAGACACGCGCGTGCGCCTGCTGCGCGCCGCGCTGCAGCTGTTTTCCGAGCGGGGCTTTGCGCAAACCTCGGTGCGTGCGATTGCCGAAGCCGCCGGCACCAACGTGGCAGCGATCGCCTACCATTTTGGCGACAAGGCGCGCCTCTACACAGCCACGTTCTACGAGCCCTTCGGCAGCGGCAGCGACCTCATCCCGGTGTTTGCCGACCCTGCGCTGACCTTGCAGCAGGCGCTGGCCGCCTACTTCGGTGGCTTTCTGGAGCCGCTCAAGCACGATGACCTTGTGACCCAGTCGCTGCGCTTGCACGTGCGCGAGCTGCTGGACCCCACCCATGTGTGGCCCGAGCTCATCGAGCGCGAGTGCCGGGCACCCCATCTGGCGCTGGTCCAGGTGCTGTGCCGCCACATGGGCGTGGCCGCAGCGGACGACGACATGCACCGCCTCGCCTTCTCGCTGGCCGGGCTGGTCATGCAGATGTGGACCCAGCGCGACCCGCTGCAGGCTATTGCACCGCAGCTGGCGGGGTCTGGGGCTGTGGACGAATGGGTGGACCGGCTGACCGGTTACGCCCTGAGCATGGTGCAGGGCGAGATCGCCAGGCGGCAGGCCGTACAACAGCCCGCGCGCCGCAGTACTTCACGGAATTCGCACAAGGAATCCAACGCATGACTTTGAGCAAGACCCGATTCTTCTGGGCCACCTGCCTGCCCCTGGCCCTGGGCGCCTGTGCCATCACAGCGCCTCCCGCCCAAGTGCCCACCACTCCACCTGTGGCGTGGCAGGCGCCCTTGCCGCACCAGGGCTCTTTGGGGGATCTGACCCGATGGTGGACGCAGCTGGGCGACCCGCTGCTCGTGGAGTTGATCGACGCGGCCCAGGCCGTCAGCCCCGGTGTGGCGCAGGCCCAATCCCGCATTGCGCAGGCCCGGGCCACGCAGGTGGCCAGCCGCGCCGCGCTGCTGCCGTCGCTCGATGCGCAGGCCAGCGCCAGCCGGGGTTTCAACGAACAGCTTGCAGGCATCGCGACCACGGCGCAGGCCGGGCTGCAGGCGAGCTGGGAGATTGACCTCTTTGGTGCGAACCGCGCTACCAAGACCGCTGCCGATGAGCGGCTGGCGGGCGCACAGGCGCTGTGGCACGAGGCGCGCGTGAGCGTGGCCGCCGAGGTGGCGCAGCAGACGAGCAGCCTGCGCACCTGCCTGGAGCAGCTGCGCGTGGCCGAGCGCGATGCGCAGTCGCGTGGCGAAACCTCGCGCCTGTCAGGTCTTAGCGAACGCGCCGGCTTCACGGCGCCCGCCACGGCTGCCCTGGCCCGTGCCAGTGCCGCCGAAGCGCAGGCGCGTGCATCGCAGCAGCGCATGCAGTGCGATGTGGAGGTCAAGACCCTGGTGGCACTGACCGGGTGGGAGGAGCCGGCGCTGCGATCGCGCCTGTCCACGCCTGCCGCCACAGCCCCCGACACCCTGTTCGCCGTCGCCACGCTACCCGCCCAGGTGCTGGCCCAGCGCCCTGATGTGTACAACGCCGAGCGCGAAGTCGCCGCTGCCAGTGCCGAAGTGGGCAGCGCCCAGGCCCAGCGTTACCCGCGCCTGTCTCTCAGCGGCTCGGTGGGCACGGCGTGGGTGCGCAGCGGTGGCGTGACCACCGACCTGAACACCTGGACCATCGGCCCGCTGGCGCTCAGCGTGCCGCTGTTCGATGGTGGCCGGCGCGGCGCGCAGGTGGACGCGGCGCAGGCGCGCTATGACGAAGCCGCCGCGCTCTACCGCGCCAAGGTGCGCCAGGCCGTGAGCGAGGTCGAACAGGCGCTGGTGCGGCTGCAGAGCACGGCCGAGCGCAGCACCAGCGCGCGAACGGCGGTTGCGGGCTATCGCACATCTTTCGATGCCACCGAAGCGCGCTGGCGCGGCGGCCTGGCGAGTCTGGTGGAGCTGGAAGACGCGCGGCGCACATCCCTGGCGGCCGAGAATGCGCTGATTGCGCTGCAGCATGAACGCCAGGCCGCCTGGGTTGCGCTGTACCGCGCCGCTGGCGGTGGATGGAAGCTATGAGACACCCCCCTGAGGCGCTTTGCGCCTTCCCCCCCGCTCTCGCATTGCTGCGCAACGCGGGCAGGGGGACGCAGCCTTCGCTGCGGGGCGGCCCTTGCTTGGCTGCCCTCGTCTGCGCATCGCCAGTTTCGAGCGCAGTGGGCCACGCCCAACACCATGCACAGCTGATATGAATTCTCCAGGACAGATGCACATGCAACACTCCTCTTTCTTCTTCAAGTTTTCCCCCACCGCCTTCGCCGTGATCACTGCCTGCGTGCTGGCCACGGGCGGTGCACTGGTTTTCTCTGGCGCATCGCGCGCCGCCGATGAGCCCAAGGCGGGCCAGCCCCGGCCTGCGCTCACCGTGAGCACGGCCCAACCCCAGCGCACCTCGGTGCCGCTGCGCCTGGCCGCCAACGGCAATGTGGCCGCCTGGCAAGAGGCCAGCATTGGCGCCGAGAGCAACGGTCTGCGCCTGACCGACGTGCGTGTGAATGTGGGCGACGTGGTCAAGGCCGGCCAGGTGCTGGCAACTTTCTCTGCCGAAACCGTACAGGCCGATGTGGCCCAGGTGCGCGCCAGCCTGCTCGAAGCCCAGGCCAACGCGGCCGAGGCGGCCGCCAATGCCGAACGCGCACGCTCGCTGCAGGCCACGGGCGCCTTGAGCCAGCAGCAGATCCAGCAGTACACAACGGCCGAGAAGACCGCGCAGGCTCGCGTGGAGGCGGCCAAGGCCACGCTGAACGCACAGCAGTTGCGTCTGAAGTACACCCAGGTGGTGGCGCCCGACAGCGGCGTGATCTCGGCCCGCACGGCCACCGTGGGCGCGGTGGTGGGCGCGGGCACCGAGCTGTTCCGCATGGTGCGCAAGGGGCGCCTCGAATGGCGCGCCGAAGTCACGTCTACCGAGCTGCGCCGGATTGCGCCGGGCGCCAAGGTCAGCGTGACGGCGGCCAGTGGTGCGGTGGCAGAAGGCACGGTGCGCATGATTGCGCCGACGGTGGACCCGCAGACGCGCAATGCGCTGGTGTACGTTGATCTACCCCTGAACACAGACTTCCGTGCGGGCATGTTTGCGCGTGGTGAGTTCGCGCTGGGCGCCAGCGATGCACTCACCGTGCCGCAAGAGGCGCTGGTGGTGCGCGACGGCTTCTCGTACGTGTTTGTGGTGGGTGCCGAGCAGCGTGTGCAAATGCGCAAGGTGCAGACGGGACGCCGCGTGGCTGACCGGGTCGAGGTGCTCTCGGGTCTGGACGCGAATGCCTCGGTAGCGGTGCGTGGCGCTGGCTTCCTGAACGACGGCGATCTGGTGCGGGTGGTGAGCACGCCGCCCGCCAGCAGCACCTCGCAAGCTCCGGATTTCAAGCAAAAAATGGCTCTAGCGCTTACCAATAAAGCGCAAACAGCTATCAATTGAGGAGCATTCAGCATGAATGTATCCACCTGGTCGATCAAGAACCCCATACCGGCGCTGATGCTGTTTGTGCTGCTGACCTTCGGCGGCCTGCTGTCGTTCAACGCCATGAAGGTGCAGAACTTTCCGGACATTGACCTGCCCACGATCTCCGTGACCGTGGCGCTGCCCGGCGCCTCGCCCGCGCAGCTCGAAAACGATGTGGCGCGCAAGATCGAGAACAGCATCGCCACGCTGCAAGACCTGAAGCACATCTACACCAAGGTGCAGGACGGCGGCGCCACCATCACGGCCGAGTTCCGCCTGGAAAAGCCTACGCAGGAAGCGCTGGACGACGTGCGCTCTGCCGTGGCCCGCGTGCGCGGTGACCTGCCTGGCGACGTGCGCGACCCCATCGTGACCAAGATGGACCTGGCCGCGCAGCCGGTGCTCGCGTTCACTATTGCCTCCACCCGCATGGACGACGAGGCGCTGTCCTGGTTTGTGGACGATGCCGTGGCCAAGAAGCTGCTCACGGTGCGGGGTGTGGGCGCGGTCAACCGCGTGGGCGGTGTGCAGCGTGAGGTGCATGTGTTGCTCGACCCGGTCAAGCTGCAGGCGTTGAACGCCACGGCGGCCGATGTCTCGCGCCAGCTGCGGCTGGTGCAGACCGAAAGTGCCGGTGGCCGCACCGACCTGGGCGGCAGCGAACAGCCGGTACGCACCCTGGCCACGGTGCAGTCGGCGCAGGAGCTCGCAGGGCTCACGCTGGCACTGTCCGACGGCCGCCATGTGCGGCTCGATCAGGTGGCCACGGTGACAGACACGATTGCCGAGCCGCGCGCCCTGGCCCTGCTCAACGGCAAGCCCGTGGTGGGCTTCGAGGTTGCGCGCAGCAAGGGTGCGAGCGAGGTGGAAGTCGGCTCTGCGGTGCAGGCGGCCCTCAAGGAAATTCGCGAACAGCACCCCGATCTGGAGATCACCGAAGCTTTCAACTTTGTGCAGCCTGTGCAGGAGGAGTACGACGGCTCCATGCACCTGCTGTACGAAGGCGCGTTGCTGGCCGTGCTGGTAGTGTGGCTCTTTTTGCGCGACTGGCGCGCCACGTTCGTGTCGGCTGTGGCGCTGCCGCTGTCGGTGATCCCGGCGTTCATCGGCATGCACTGGCTGGGCTTCTCGATCAACGTGATCACGCTGCTGGCGCTGTCGCTGGTGGTGGGCATTTTGGTGGATGACGCCATCGTGGAAGTGGAGAACATCGTGCGCCACCTGCGCATGGGCAAGACGCCCTACCAGGCGGCCATGGAGGCGGCCGACGAAATTGGCCTGGCCGTGGTGGCCACCACGTTCACACTGATTGCGGTGTTTTTGCCCACCGCGTTCATGAGCGGCATTGCGGGCAAGTTCTTCAAGCAGTTCGGCTGGACGGCGTCGCTGGCGGTCTTTGCCAGCCTGGTGGTGGCGCGGGTGCTGACACCCATGATGGCGGCCTACATACTCAAACCCATCGTGGACACGCACAAGGACCCGCGCTGGATGACGGTGTACCTGCGCTGGGCGGCCTGGTGCATCAAACACCGCTGGATGACCTTCATTGCCACAGCAGCGTTTTTCATCGGTTCGCTGGCGCTGATCCCGCTGCTGCCCACGGGCTTCATCCCGGCCGATGACAACTCGCAGACCCAGGTTTACCTGGAGCTGCCACCTGGCGCCACGCTGGCCCAGACCCGCGCCGTGGCCGAGGACGCGCGCCAGCGCATCGCCAAGGTGGACCATGTGCAAAGCGTGTACACCACCATCGGTGGGGGCTCGGCCGGTGGCGACCCGTTCATGGGCAGCGCCAATGCCGAAACGCGCAAGGCCACGCTCACCATCTTGCTGGCCGAGCGCGGCGACCGGCCGCGCAAGCAGGGCATCGAGAACCAGATCCGTGCAGCGCTGGAGACGCTGCCGGGCGTGCGCAGCAAGGTGGGCCTGGGGGGCTCTGGCGAGAAGTACGTGCTGGTGCTCTCGGGCGACGACCCGCAGGCGCTGACCTCGGCCGCGCTGGCGGTCGAGAAGGACCTGCGCACCATCCCGGGCCTGGGCAGCATCTCGTCCACGGCCAGCCTGGTGCGCTCCGAGATCGCGGTGCGCCCGGACTTTGCGCGCGCCGCCGACCTGGGAGTGACCAGCAGCGCGATTGCCGAAACGCTGCGCATTGCGACCGTGGGCGACTACGACGTGTCGCTGCCCAAGCTCAACCTGGCCTCGCGCCAGGTGCCGATCGTGGTCAAGCTGCAGGACGACGCGCGCAAAGACCTGTCGCTGCTGGAGCGCCTGTCGGTGCCGGGCAGCAAAGGCCCAGTGATGCTGGGCCAGGTGGCCACGCTCGAGTTCAGCGGCGGACCGGCCGTGGTGGACCGGTATGACCGCGCGCGCAATGTCAACTTTGAGATCGAGCTGTCAGGCCAGCCGCTGGGCGACGTGACGAAGGCGGTCGAAGCGCTGCCCTCCATCCAGAACCTGCCGCCGGGCGTGCGCCAGATCACCATTGGCGATGCCGAGATGATGGGCGAGCTGTTCGCGAGCTTCGGCCTGGCCATGCTGACCGGGGTGTTGTGCATCTACATCGTGCTGGTGCTGCTGTTCAAGGACTTCCTCCACCCGGTCACCATCCTGGCGGCGCTGCCGCTGTCGCTGGGCGGGGCGTTCGTGGGCCTGCTGATCGCGCAGAAGAGCTTCTCGATGCCCTCGCTCATCGGGCTGATCATGCTCATGGGCATTGCCACCAAGAACTCGATCCTGCTGGTGGAATACGCCATCCTGGCGCGGCGCGAGCATGGCATGACGCGCTTTGAGGCACTGATCGACGCCTGCCACAAGCGCGCACGGCCCATCATCATGACCACGCTGGCCATGGGCGCGGGGATGATGCCGATTGCGCTGGGCATTGGTGCGGCGGATGCCAGCTTCCGCTCGCCCATGGCGGTGGCGGTGATTGGCGGGCTGATCACGTCCACGCTGCTGAGCCTGCTGGTCATCCCCGCCGTGTTCACGGGGGTGGATGATCTGGGGCAGTGGTTTGGTCGCATGCTGCGGCGCTTGCGGGGTGCCCACCCGGTGCCCGCCCCCGAGGCGCCCGCTACACCCCCAGCGGGATGATGGAGACCGGTGGTTGCTTGAAAAAGCAGGCAATCCCCGGGGTTGCCCCGGCTTAGCCGGGCGTGTGGCCGTTAGATAATGTAACGACCACCATGAACCTCGTCAGCCTGAACATCGAATCCATCCAGCTGGGCCACCCTCTGCCGTTTGTGCTGCGGGGTGCTGATGGCGTGTTGCTGGCGCAAAAAGGCTATGTCATCCGCACCCGGGAAGAGCTGGCCAAGATGGTGGGCCGGGGGCGGCAGCTGTGTGTGGATACCGATGAGTCCGGTGACAGCCACCGGGCCTACCTCGCGCAATTGCAGCGCATGCTGATCGCCGACACCAACCTGGGCGAAATTGCCGCGATGAAGATGACGGCGGCCGACGACGCAGGAGGGCGGGGCCGCACTGGCAAGACGCTGCCTGACTGGCCCGAACTGCAGTTGCGTGCCACACAGTTGCTGCGTGCACCTTCGCCCGCTGATTTTGGCGGGCGCTTCCAGACGCTGCACGACGAGCTGGCCCGCCACTGCGAGCAGACGCCCGACGCGACGCTGCTGGGCCTGATTTACCTGTCTGCGCAGGAAACGCGCATGTACAGCGCCACGCATTCGATGCTGGTGTGCTGTGTGTGCATGGTGGTGGCGCGCGAGATGCTGCGCTGGCCCGCCTCCCGCGTGCAGCAGCTGGGCCACGCGGCGCTCTCCATGAACATAGCCATGTCCGAGCTGCAGGACCAGCTGGCCCAGCAGACCCATCCGCTCACCGCCCAGCAGATTGCGGCGGTCGAGAGCCATGCGGAGCGTTCCGAGGCGCTGCTGCGCACGCTCGGCGTGGCCGACCCGGTGTGGCTGGAGGCGGTGCGCTGCCACCACCACCGCACCCCCGGCCCGCTGGCCAAGAAGACGGAACCCCAGCAAATGGCCCGCCTGCTGCAGCGTGCCGACATTTTTGGCGCCCGCATGGCACCTCGCGCGGCCCGGTTGCCCATGCCCGTCACGGCGGCCATGCAGGCCAGCTACTACGACGAAGAGCACCAGGTGGACGAGGCTGGTGCCGCGCTCGTCAAGACCCTGGGTGTATATCCGCCCGGGGCCTTCGTGCGGCTGGCCAGCCAGGAGGTGGGCGTGGTCGTTCGCCGGGGCACCACGGCCACCACGCCCAAGGTGGCGGTGGTGACCAACCGCGACGGCATGCCCACGGGCGAGCCCATTCCGCGTGACACCGGCATGCCCCCCTGGAAGGTCACGGGCGTGGTGGCATTCAAGGACGTGAGAGTCAAGCTCTCGCTGGACCGCCTGCTCAACCTGGTCTGACCCCGCGCCGGGCTGCGGGCGCATCCCCCCCACCTGCAACGGGTGGGCTGGCACAGAGGCCCACGCCACCCAACGGCGCCCAGCGCCACTGGCGGGCAGCTTGTGCCCGGAATTCTCCCTCTCTTGCCACCACGACGGCAAACCTTCAGCCGTGCGACACCTGTCGCCCCGTTCCCGTGTGCGCCCGCAATACCCATTTCTTTTGCAGGACTTTGCATCCGAGCGGTTCGCATTCCCGTAAACCAATCAGTCCAAATAAAAACTCATGTGGACAAAAAATGATGGAATGGTTAAATTGCCCATACCCACTGCGATCCCAAGTCCTATGAACACCTCTAACAGACGCTTTCTTTCGGCCGCCAGCCTTTTGTTGCTGGTCGCGGTGGCGGTCGGCTATGCCCCCCCGGTCCGCGCGGCGGGTTCCGAAAGCTGCCCGGCCACGCTGCAGCACACGTTTGCGAGGTTGCAGGACGAAAAGCCTCAGTCGCTGTGCCAGTACAGCGGCAAAGTGGTGCTGGTGGTGAACACGGCCAGCTTCTGTGGCTTTACGGGCCAGTACAAGGGGTTGGAGGAGCTGTACGCCCGCTACAAAGACAAGGGCCTGGTGGTGCTGGGCTTTCCGTCCAACGACTTTGCCCAGGAAAAAGGCAGCAACAAGGAGATTGCTGACTTCTGCGAAAACACCTTTGGCGTGAAATTTCCGATGTTTGCCAAGAGCAGCGTGAAGGGCCCCGAGGCTTCGCCGCTGTTCCAGCAACTGGCGCAGCTGTCGGGCACAGCGCCGCGCTGGAACTTCCACAAATACCTGCTGGGCCGCGACGGCAAGCTGGTGGACAGCTACTCCAGCCTGACCGCCCCAGACAACAAGGGCCTGGTGCGGGCCATCGAACAACAGCTGAACCAGCCTGTGCCCCGGTGACCGCCATGACTTCTTTACATTTCTTGAAAAAAAATACAGTGAGCCTCTGGAACTTCGCCAGCGTGACCCCACTCTATCCATTGCGCAAGACGATTGCGCAGCGTACAGTTTTAACGTTGCGAAGCCTTTCGGGCCCCCGGGTTCCGACTGACCTCCTGGAGCGCTTCTCCTCCCTCCCTCTCTTATTCGTTTCGGGACGCTTCGCAACCTTTTTATTCCGTGCACCGGCCAGAGGGAGCCGGTCATGAAAATCGCCATCATCGGCTCCGGCATCTCCGGGCTCTCGGTCGCGCACCAGCTGCGCGGTCAGGCGGACATCACACTGTTTGAGGCAGGCGACTACTTCGGCGGGCACACCCACACGGTCGATGTCACCTTGCCAGATGCCTCGGGCACCCCCGTCACCCACGGCGTGGACACTGGCTTTCTGGTGTTCAACGAGCGCACCTACCCCCACCTCATCCGCCTGCTGGCCGAGCTGGGCGTGGAGACCGCCAAATCCGACATGTCGTTCTCGGTGCAGGTGCCGGGCGCCCTGAGCGGCCCTGGTGGTGGTCGCGCGCTGGAGTGGAGCGGCACCAACCTCAGCACCGTGTTTGCCCAGCGCTCCAACCTGGTCAACCCGCGTTTTCTGGGCATGCTGCGCGACCTGCTGCGCTTCAACAAGCTGTGCACGCGCATTGCAGAGATACAGGCCGAGGCGGCGCTGATGCAGCCGCTGGGCGACTTCTTGCGCGAGCACCGCTTTGGCGACGCCTTCCGCGACTGGTACTTCTTGCCCATGCTGGGCTGCATCTGGAGCTGTCCCACTGACCAGATGCTGAAATTCCCCGTGGCCACCATGATCCGGTTCTGCCACAACCACGGCCTCATCCAGGTGAGCAATCGCCCGCAGTGGTGGACGGTGTCTGGCGGTGCTCGCCATTACGTGGACAAGATCGTGGCGGGTATTGCCGACAAGCGCCTGAACACCCCCGTGCGCCGCATCGAGCGTGACGCCGCCGGGGTGCGCGTGGTGACCGCAGGCCACATCGAGCACTTTGACAAGTTGGTGCTGGCCACCCATTCGGACCAGTCGCTCGCCCTGCTGGCCCAGCCCACGCCGCACGAGCGCGCGGTGCTGGGTTCCATTCGCTACCAGGCCAACCGCGCCGTGCTGCACACCGATACGTCCGTACTGCCCGAGCGCCGCGCCGCCTGGGCCGCGTGGAACTACGAACGTGCCCCGCAGCGCAGCCGCGAGTCGGCCCGCGTGTGCCTGCACTACCTCATCAATCAGCTGCAGCCCGTGCCCTTTGCGCAGCCTGTGGTGGTGTCGCTCAACCCGGTGCGCGACATTGCGCCTGAGCACGTGATCGGCAGCTACGAATACGCCCATCCGGTGTTCGACATGGCCGCCATCCGCGCGCAGCAGCAGGTGGGCAAGCTGCAGGGGCAGCAGCAGCACACCTGGTTCTGCGGCGCCTGGACGGGCTACGGCTTCCACGAAGACGGGCTGAAATCCGGCCTGGCCGTGGCCGAGCAACTGCTGGCGGCCCTGCCCGCGCCCCTGGCGGAGGCTGCGTGAGCCACGCCCTGGCCCCACCCGCAGCGCCCCTCATCGGCTTCGGCCAGGTGCGCCACACGCGGCTGCGGCCCCGGCGGCATGCGTTTGCCTACCCCACGTTTTTCCTCATGCTGCCCATGCGCAGCCTGTCCGGCCTGCGCAGCGCGCTGGCCGTGAACCGGCGTGGCGCTATCAGCTTCCATGACATGGACCACGGCGACGGCCGCAGCGCCGCGCAGGGCGGTGCGCTGGCCTGGCTCGATGAGCTGCTGCGCACCGAAGGCGTCACCGACGCCACGGGCGAGGTCTGGCTGCACTGCTATCCGCGCGTGCTGGGCTACACCTTCAAGCCCGTGAGCTTCTGGTACTGCCACCGCAGCGATGGCAGCCTGCGCGCCATCGTGGTGGAGGTGAACAACACCTTCGGCGAGCGCCACTGCTACCTGCTCGATGCGCCGCAGTACGGCGTGGAGCAGCGGGCGCGCAAGGTGTTCCATGTGTCGCCGTTCTGCGAGGTGAAAGGCAGCTACCGGTTCCGCTTCATGCGCACCGAGGCCGGTGCACAGGACGCGGGCCGCACCGTGGTGCGCATCGACCACGACGACGACACCGGCCCACTCATCCAGACCAGCGTGAGCGGCACCTTGCAGGCCATCACCCCGCAGACCCTGCGGCAGGCGCTTTGGGGCTACCCCGCGATGACGCTGGCCATCATTGCCCGCATTCACTGGCACGCGCTGCAGCTGTGGCTCAAGCGCGTGCGTTTCCACCGCAAGCCCGAGGCGCCTGCATCCATCGTGACCCGCTGAATTCCATGACGAACGAGAACGCCGCCATGAACTCCACCACTGCCCCCCGCACCGCCCTGGCCCTGCCCGCAGGCACCCCCGCTGCCGCCCGCACGGCGCTCAAGCTGCTGCAGCGCCTGCAGCATGGCCACCTCACGGTGCAGCTGCCCGACGGCACGCTGCAGCACTTCGGCCATGGTGATGGCCCCTCGGCGGCCATCACGCTCAAGAACTGGAACGTGTGCAGTGCCGCACTCCGGTCGGGCGACATCGGTTTCGCCGAGAGCTACATCGCGGGCGACTGGACCACCCCGCACCTGACCGACCTGCTCAAGCTCTTCATCGCCAACCGCCAGCAGGTGGAAGGCGTGATCTACGGCACCTGGGCCGGGCGTCTGCTGTATCGCATCAAACACCTGCTCAACCGCAACACACGCGCCAACAGCCAGAAGAACATCCACGCCCACTACGACCTGGGCAACGCGTTCTACGAACTCTGGCTGGACGACACGATGAACTATTCGTCCGCCTGGTTCGAGGGCGATGCAGGCGGCGACATGCGCACCGCCCAGCACGCCAAGGTGCGCCGCGCGCTGCGCATGGCGGGGGTGGAGCCAGGCTCCCGGGTGCTGGAGATTGGCTGCGGCTGGGGCGCGCTGGCCGAGATGGCGACGGTCGAATTTGGCGCGAATCTGACGGGAGTGACACTCTCCACCGAGCAGCTCGCATTCGCGCAAAAGCGCATGGCACAGCAGGGGGTGGCCGAGCACGCCGACCTGCGCCTGCAGGACTACCGTGACATCCAGGACGGCCCGTACGACGCGATCTGCTCCATCGAGATGGTCGAGGCCGTGGGCCGCGAGTACTGGCCCACCTATTTCCAGTCGGTGAACCGCCTGCTCAAGCCCGGCGGCAAGGCCTGCATCCAGAGCATCGTGATCGACGACAGCCTGTTCGAGCGCTACATCAGTTCCACGGATTTCATCCAGCAGTACATCTTCCCCGGAGGCTGCCTGCCGTGCCCGCGCGAATTCCGCCGTGAGGCCGAGGCGGCCGGCCTGCGCGTGGTGGACGAGTTCGCGTTCGGCCAGGACTACGCCGAAACCCTCAAGCGCTGGCGCGAGCGCTTTCTGGCGCAGCGCACGCAAATCCTGCAGCTGGGGTTTGACCAGCGCTTCCTGCACATCTGGGAGTTCTACCTGGCGTACTGCGAAGCGGCATTTGCGATGAGCAACATCGACCTGGTGCAGTACACGCTGGCGAAGGATTGAATGCTATGAAAAATATAGCTATTACCGCTTTATGGATAAGCGCTGGAGCCTTTTTTTATTCAAATTCCGCTATCGCGCAGGCCGTGCCAATGGCCCAGGCGGCAGAGTCGGCCACCGCCACGCCCCTGTCAGGCGTGCGCCTGGCGGGCCAGGGCGTGCTCCGGTTTCTGGGCTTCGAGATCTACCGCGCCCGCCTGTGGGTGCAGCCCGGCTTTGACGCAGACAACTACGGCGCCCAGCCGTTGGCGCTGGAGCTGACCTACCACCGCGACTTCACGGCCGAGGCCATCGCCAAACGCTCACTGGAAGAGATGCGCCGCGTGGGCAGCTTCACGCCCCAACAGGCCACGCGCTGGCAGCAGGCGCTGCAGGCCGCGTTGCCGGATGTGAAGTCGGGCGACCGCCTGCTGGGCATTCACCAGCCGGGCGTGGGTGCGGTGTTCAAGATGGCGGGGCGTGTCGTCGGTGAGGTGCCGGACGCCGAGTTCTCGCGCCTGTTCTTTGGCATCTGGCTGTCTCCGCAGACCTCCGAACCCGGGCTGCGCCAGGAATTGCTGGCCGCCACCCGCACTGCAGGCCAACCATGACCTCCACGCAGCCCATCCGCGCCAGCGCAGGCCTGGCCTATGGGCTGCTGGGCCTGCCGCTGGCGTTTGTGGCGCTGCCGCTGTATGTGCTGCTGCCCAACCACTATGCGCGCGAATTTGGCATGCCCCTGGCCACGCTGGGCTCGGTGCTGCTGGCAGCGCGGCTGTTTGATGCGTTCACCGACCCGCTGCTGGGCCGCCTGTCTGACTACCTCTTCGGCCGTTCGGTGCGCGCCGTGCTGGCGGTGGGCGCGGTGTCGGCGGTGGTGCTGGCACTGGGGCTGACCAGCCTGTTCTTTCCGCAGGTAGCCGAGGCCGATGCGCTCATTGCCTGGGCACTGGTGGCATTGCTCATCACTTACACCGCCTACAGCCAGCTCAGCATTGCACACCAGTCCTGGGGCGCGCGCCTGGGCGGCGACGAGCTGCAGCGTGGCCGCATCGTGGCCTGGCGCGAGGGTGCTGCACTGGCCGGCGTGGTGCTGGCATCGGTGCTGCCCGCGCTGCTGGGCCTGCCGGTGATGCTCAGTGTGTTTGCCATCACCCTGCTGCTAGGCTGGTGGGCCTGGACCAGAGCCCCGCGCCCCGCAGCGCATGCGGGTGTCGCCGTGGCCGGTGTGTACCGCCCCCCGCAGCGCGCCAGCCTGTGGCGGCCCTGGGGCCGCCCTGCCTTCCGCCGCCTGCTGGCGGTGTTCATGCTCAACGGCATTGCCAGCGCCATACCGGCCACGCTGGTGCTGTTTTTTATCCAGGACCTGCTGCAGGCCCCGCCCGCGCAGGAGCCCATGTTCCTCGCGGCCTATTTCGTGTGCGCTGCGCTGTCCATCCCGCTGTGGCTGCGTGCCGTGGCGCGCTGGGGCCTGGTGCGCACCTGGCTGGCGGGCATGCTGCTGGCGATTGCCGTGTTTGTGTGGACAGCGTTTCTGGGTGCGGGTGATGTGGTGCCGTTCCTCGTCGTCTGTGCGCTGTCCGGCGTGGCCCTGGGCACCGACCTGGCCCTGCCCAGCGCCTTGCTGGCTGGCGTGATTGCCGCCGAGGGCGACAGCGGCCAGCACGAGGGCGCGTACTTTGGCTGGTGGAACTTTGCCACCAAGCTCAACTTGGCACTGGCGGCAGGCCTGGCGCTGCCCCTGCTGGGATGGCTGGGCTACAGCCCCGGAACGCGCAGCGATGACGGTTTGCAGACCCTCGGCCTGGCCTATGCGGTGCTGCCCTGCGTGCTCAAGTGCACCGCTGCGGCCGCGCTCTATCTCCTCATTTTGCGGCGCCCGCGTGGCGCGGCGATTGTTTGAATTCGAACCGACCAAGGCCCACCACCATGATGCAAAGACGTCTCCTCCTTTCGGCCGCTGTGGCCGCACCCGTGGTGCTGTCTGGCTGCGCCAGCCAGAACCTCGATGGCTACGCCAGCGAAAAACCGGTGCTGGACCTGGCCCAGTATTTCAACGGCAAGATCGACGCCTACGGCATCTTCCAGGACCGCAGCGGCCAGATCGTCAAGCGCTTCACCGTGGTCATGGACTGCACATGGAAAGGCAATGAGGGTGTGCTCGACGAAGCCTTCACCTACTCCGACGGCACCACGCAACGCCGCATCTGGCGGCTGACGAAGCATGCCGACGGCCGCTACACCGGCACCGCCGACGATGTGGTGGGCACGGCCAACGGCCAGACGCGTGGCAACGCCTTCCGCTGGAACTACACGCTGGCGCTGCCCGTGGATGGCAAGGTCTACAACGTGGACCTGGACGACTGGATGTACCTCATTGACGACCGTGTGATGCTCAACCGCGCCACCATGAACAAGTTCGGATTCCGCCTGGGCGAGATCACCCTGTCCTTCACCAAACGCGCACCATGAGCCTCAATCCTCCCCTGCGCGACTGGCATGGCCGCCGGGCCTGGCTCATCGGGGCCAGCAGCGGCATTGGCCGGGCCACAGCGGCTGCGCTGCATGCGCGCGGCGCGCAGGTCATCGTGTCGGCGCGCAGTGGTGATGCGCTGAACGCCTTTGCCCGGCAGCACCCCGGCAGCACGGCGCTGGTTTTTGACACCGCCGAACCTGCACAGGTGCAGGCCGCCGCCGCGCAGGTGCTGGCGGGTGGTGTGCCCGATATGGTGTGCTATTGCGCGGGCTACTACCGCGACATGCGCGCCACCGACTTCGATCTGGACGTGATGCTGCGCCACGAGCAGATCAACTACAACGGCGTGCTGCATGTGCTCGCTGGCGTGTTGCCCGCCATGCTGACCGCAGCGCAGGCCGGGCGCCCGGGCCATGTGAGCCTGATCAGCAGCGTGGCGGGCTTTCGGGGGTTGCCCAAGAGCCTGGCCTATGGCCCCACCAAGGCGGCCCTCATCAACCTGGCTGAGGCGCTCTACCTGGACCTGCATGACCTGGGCATGGGCGTGAGCGTTATCAACCCGGGCTTTGTGGCCACGCCGCTCACGGCGGGCAACGACTTCACCATGCCGGCCCTCATCTCACCCGAGGCAGCGGCGGCGGCCATCGTGCAGGGCTGGGAGCGGGGGCATTTCGACATCCACTTTCCCAAGCGCTTCACCCGGGTGATGAAACTGCTGCGCGTGCTGCCGTATCGGTGGTACTTTCCGGCGGTTCGCAAATTCACAGGTCTTTGAACGGTATGCACCCACCGGAAACCACGATCGCTACGGAAGAAGCCGTCACGCGCGTCATTGCGTTCTTTGAAAACCTGTCGCCCGCCGATGTGGCGACCATCGGCCAGTTCTATGCGCCCCAGGCGCGCTTCAAGGATCCGTTCAACGAGGTGGTGGGCGTAACTGCCATCCAGGGCATTTTTGCTCACATGTTCGAGGCACTGGAGCAGCCGCGTTTTGTGGTCACCGGCCGCGTGGTGCAGGGCCAGCAATGTTTTCTGACCTGGGATTTCCTGTTTGCCTTCAAGAACTTTGAGAAGGGCGTGACGCAGACCGTGCGCGGCGCCTCGCACCTGGTGCTGGATGAGCAAGGCCTCGTGACCTTGCACCGCGACTACTGGGACGCGGCCGAAGAGCTGTACGAAAAACTGCCCGTGGTCGGCGCGCTGATGCGCTGGCTCAAGAAGCGCGCCAACAGCTGATCGTTGGCGCTTGGGTCACGCCAGGGTCTTGATGCGCGGGTGCCCGGGCAGCGGCACGGCGCGCTGCAGCACCCCCTCCGCCAGCCACAGCGCACTGTTCCACGCGCGTTGCGACACATAAGGCAGCGGCAGCTGCTGGTAGTCGTCGTTGAAGACCTCGAAGCTGTAGTCGCCCTGGTAGCCCATGCCATCGAGGGTGCGCACCAGCTCGGCCAGCGCCTGGCTGTGCACGCCCTCGCCAGGGAACACGCGAAAGTGCCGCGCGGTCTCGATGCGCTCCTGCACCGTGCGGGTCTCCTGCCACATGAAGTCCGAAAGCTGCACCAGATAGATCTTGGCGGGGTCCACGTCTTCCAGGGCCGAGAGCGGCGTGCTGGTGGCGAACTGGTGGTACGAGTCGATGGCCAAACCGAGGTTGGGGCAATCGGCCTGCTCTATGGCCGCCCAGGCCTGGTGCACTTCGTTGATGTGGCGGCCCCACGAGAGTCCTTCAAACGCCACGCGAATGCCATGGGGCAGCGCCAGCAGGGCCAGCTTGCGCAGGTCACGCGCAATCGCGTCGGCATCGGCCGTGGCGTGCGATGACGTGGAGCTGCAGGCCAGCAGCACGGGCGCGCCCAGGTCGCGCGCCATCAGGATCATCTGCTTGGCAATGTCCACCTTGTAGCTGTGCAGGTGGCCTGAGAGGCCTTCAAAATCGCGCAGCACCTGAAAGCCCGTGACCCGCAGGCCGCCGCTGCGCACGGCGTGCACGGCGGCCTCGATGCCCTCCGGATGACCCACGATGTCGCGCGCGGCCAGCATGATCTGGCCGAAGCCGGCGGCTTTCACGGCGGCCAGCTTGGCCTCCAGCGGTCCGGCCAGGCTGATGGTGTCCATGCCGAAATCGGCGACGTTGCGTTGCATGGTGGATTGGCGCATGGGCGGTCTCCAGGCTCAGCGGGCGTCGAGCACCAGCTCGAAGCTGGGCGATGCGGTGTCGGCGCGCGTGAGGGCACCGCGCGTGCCGGTGTGCACGCCCGTGGGCGACTCGACAAACTCCACGCCGCGCGCACGCAGCGCTTGCACCGTGGCCAGCACGTCGGGTGTGCCAAAGGCCACGCGCTGCAGCAGCTCCTCGGGGTCGGCATCCAGCGCATCGACCAGCGGTTCAATCAGCTGCCAGTGCAGCGTGCCGCAGGGGCTGGCCAGGATGCGGCCATGGGTGAGCACGCCAAACGACTGGTCGGGTGCCAGCTCGGCAAAGCCGAACAGCTCGCTGTAGAAATGGATCCAGTCCGCCGCGCGGCCCAGGCCGATGTATTGCACCACGCCGAACAGGTGCAGGCCTTGCAGCGCAGGCGGGCGCGGGCTGACGGTAGGGATGGGCACAAAGTCCACGTCGTAGATCGAGAACTCCTTCCAGCGGTCCACAAAGTAGATGCGGCTCGCGCCCACGCCGTGGATGGCGGGGATGTTCAGCTCCATCACCTCGACCTCCGTGTGCACGGCCCAGGCGCCCAGTTCCAGCACGCGGCGAAATGCTGCGGCTGCATTGCCCACGCGGAAGGCGATGGCGGCCAGCACCGGTGTTTCGGTGAGTGCGGGCGGCGCGTGCACGCCGGTGCGTTCGGTGTCCTGGTGCGCGTTGACGATGATGTTCATGTCACCCTGGCGGTACAGCAGCACCTCGCGCGAGCGGTGGCGCGCCACGGGCTGAAAACCCATGCGCTCCAGCGCCTGACCCAGCGCCTGCGGCCGGCTGGTGGCGTACTCAATGAACTCGATGCCCTGCAGGCCCAGGGGGTTGGGCATGTCGCCCAGCGCTTCGCGGGTGGCCACCATCGGGGTGCTCATGGGTTCAGCTCCTTGTGTTGTTGCGCGGAAGGGGTCAGCGGGGGCTGCTGACCAGGCGGCGGAAATGTGCGTCCATGCGGGCCGCATCCGGGGCCTCGCCAGTGAACAGCTCGAACGCGCCCACGGCCTGGCCCACGGCCATGCCACCGCCGTCCGACACCCGGCAGCCCAGCGCGCGTGCGGCCTGCAACAGGGCGGTGTCGAGCGGGAAGTAAACGACTTCGGACACCCACATGGCGGGGCGCAGCAGGCCCACATCCAGCGGCAGGCCTGGCAGTTTGTCCATGCCCGTGGGCGTGGCGTGGATCAGCCCGGTGGCGTCGGCCATGGCCGAGCGGATCTCTCCGGCCTCGGCGCGCGCGCCATAGAGCGCATTCACGTCGGCCGCCAGTTGCGCTGCGCGCTCGGGTTGTGCATCGACGATGCTCAGGTGCTGTGCACCCAGACGCAGCACGGCATGGGCAATCGCAGCGCCCGCGCCACCCGCACCCAGCAGCACCACGCGGCGCAGGTCGGCGCCGGGCAGCGCGCGGTTAAAGCCCCAGGCCCAGCCCGATCCGTCGGTGTTGTGTCCCACCAGTTTTCCGTCGCGGATGACCACCGTGTTCACTGCGCCCATGGCGCGCGCTTCTTCGGACAGGCTGTCGAGGTACGGAATCACGGCCTGCTTGCAGGGGTAGGTTACGTTGCAGCCCGCATAGCCCATGATGCGCGCCGCAGACAACAGCGTGGGCAGATGCTCCGCCGACGAAGCAGAGCGGTCCAGGTCGATGAGCTGGTAGTGCAGACGCATGCCGTGGTGGCGCGCCTCTTCCTCGTGCAGGGCCGGCGACAGCGACTTCTGGATGCCGGCGCCGATCAGCCCGATCAGCACCTTGTGGGGGCTAGTGGAAGACATGGTGGACGTGGTGGGGATGACCGGGGGATCGAGGAGCTGGAGGCTCATGGGGCGGGCGGAATGCGGGGTGGGCGCGCTGCTGGGGTGGTGGTGTGTTCACCGCACGGCAGCGCAGGGGTTGCAGCGGTGGCTTACTTGCCGCCGCGCAGTTTGGCCAACGTGGAATAGACCTCTTGCACGGTCTCGGCGCCCACCTTCTCGCTGTGTTTTTCAACGACGGGTTTCACCTTGGCGCGCAGCTTGTCCAGCTCGGCGGGCGAGAACTCGGACACCTGCATGCCCGCCTTCTTGAGGTCTTCGAGCGCCACGTTGGCCTGCACGCGCGACACGCCGCGCTGGAAAGTCGTGGCCTCGGCCATCGCGTCGGTCAGCGCCTTCTGGTCAGCGGGGTTCAGGCTGTCCCAGAACTTCTTGCTCACGAGCACGGCCTGGGGGTTGTACATGTGGCGCGTGACGGTGAGGTACTTCTGCACCTCGGCGAACTTGGACGACAGGATGGTGGAGAACGGGTTCTCCTGGCCGTCCACGGCCTTCTGTTCCATGGCGGTGTACAGCTCGGGGAAGGGCATGGGTACGGCGTTCGCGCCCAGCGCGTTGAACAGATCGATGTAGATCGGCGACTGGATCACGCGGATCTTGAGGCCTGCAATGTCCTCGGCCTTGGTGATGGGCCGCTTGCTGTTGGTGAGGTTGCGGAAACCCAGCTCCCAGTAGCCCAGGCCCACCAGGTTCTTGGCCTGCAGCTTGTCGAGCAGTTTCTTGCCGAAGGGGCCATCGGTCACGGCATCGGCCTCTTGGGGCGACGCGAACAGGAACGGGAAGTCGTAGATGCCGAATTCCTTGGCCTGGGCCGACAAGATGCCCGCGTTGAGCACGGTCATCTCCACCGTGCCGCCCTGCAGGGCCGACACGGTCTGCAGGTCACCGCCCAGCGTGCCGCCGGGGAAGAGCTTGACGGCAATGCGGCCGTTGGTCTTGGCCGTCACGAGGTCCGCAAACTTTTGCGCGCCCTGGGCCTGCGGGTGGTCCTTCTGGTTCTGGAAGGCGAATTTGATGGTGCGCTCCTGGGCGTGCGCGGCGGGCAGCAGCGACGCGGCAACCAGGGCGGTGGCGAGCAGGGTTTTGAGCAGCTTCATGGAAATGTCTCCTTGGGTTTTTAGGCGGGGCAGAAACGGAGCGGAAAGAAAAGGGCCGGGGCGCAGATGGGGGTCAACCACTCAACCAGCGTAGCGGCACCATGACGATGGAGGGGAACAGCACCAGCAGGAACATCACGGCCAGCTGGGCCAGCATGAAGGGCGTGACGCCGCGTGTGACCTGCGACATGGACATGCGCCCCACCCCAGCCACCACGTTGAGCACCGTGCCCACAGGTGGGGTGATGAGCCCGATGGCGTTGTTGATGATGAAGAGCACGCCGAAGTACACCGGGTCGATGCCTGCGGCCTTGACCACCGGCATCAGCACGGGCGTGAGGATGAGGATGGTGGGCGTCATGTCCATGGCCGTGCCCACCACCATGACCAGCAGCATGATGGCGATCAGCAGCAGCGTTGGGTTGCCCATGAAGGGCTCCAGCATGCCGGTGACCTTGGAGGGCAGGTCAGCCACGGTGATAAGCCAGGCGGACACCATGGCGGCAGCCACCAGGAACATCACCACCGCGCTGGTGCGGGCCGAGGCGCGGAAGATGTCGGCCAGCTGGTGCCAGCTCAGCTCGCGGTAGACCACCATGGACACGAACAGCGCATACACGGCGGCCACCACGGCGGCTTCGGTGGGGGTGAAGACACCCATGCGCAGGCCGACGAGGATGATGATGGGCAGGCCCAGCGCCCACACGGCTTCGCGCAGGGCCACGGCCAGTTCGGCGCGGGTGGCACGCTTTGGGGGCGCCACATCTTCGCGTCGCACCAGCCACCACCAGGTAGCCGCCAGCGCCACCCCCAGCAGGATGCCCGGCACGATGCCTGCCAGAAACAGCTTGCTGATGGACACGTTGGCCGCCACACCAAAGATCACGAAACCGATGGACGGCGGGATCACCGGGGCGATGATGCCGGCCGACGCTATGAGCCCGGCCGAGCGCTCCTTGTTGTGGCCCGCAGCCACCATCATGGGCAGCAGCAGGGAGGCCAGCGCTGCAGCATCGGCCACGGCCGAGCCCGACACGGCAGCCAGGATCACCGCCGCCATGATGGCCACATAACCCAGGCCGCCGGGCACATGGCCGACCAGCGTGAGCGCCAGCTTCACGATGCGCTTGGACAGGCCGCCCACATTCATGATCTCGCCGGCCAGCATGAAGAAGGGCACGGCCAGCAGCGGAAAGCTGTCGGCACCGTTGATCACGTTCTGCGCCAGGATCTGCGCATCGAACAGGTCCAGATGCCACATCAGCGCCACGCCGCTGATGAGCAGCGCAAACGCGATGGGAATGCCGATCGCCATGGCGAGCAGCAGGGAGCCGAGGAAGATGGTGACGGTCATGGTGGAGAGCCTGTGCGGAGGGTTCAGGGGCGGTGGCTGCCGGGCGCTTCGTGGGATGCATCGGCGCCCGCAGGGCGGTGCGCCAGGGCCGCCAGTTCTTCGCTCTCCTGCACCATGACCAGCTCGTGCTCCGCCAGCGGAACGAACAGCGTGCGCAGCAGGTCGTGCAGCAAGATGGCAATCCCCGACCCGCCCATCAGCACGCCACTGGCGTAGAAGACGCCCACCGAGGCGCCGGTCACGGGTGCTTCGGTGTCCCAATTAATCAGCATCTGGGCCCAGCTGCCACTGAGCAGCAGCCACGACACGTACAACATGGCGATCTGCGCCAGCACCAGGCAGGCCTTCTTGCCCACAGCGGGCAGGCGCGACACCAGCGCATCCGTGCCCAGGTGGCCGTGTTCGCGCAGCGCGACCACAGCGCCCATGAAGGTCAGCCACACGAACAGCCAGCGCGAGAGTTCTTCCGACACGGTGATGCCGGAGTTCAGGGTGTAGCGCAGCACCACATTGCCAAACACCAGCACCACCATCACCGCCAGGCACAGGCCGGACAGTGCGTCCAGCACGCGGGTGTATCCCCGCAGCACGCGGTCGGCCAGTGCAAACATGGTGTCTCCAGTCGTTGTATTGAAACGCTGAAAGAATTTTGTACGAACTGGTTAGTATTTTGTCTAGGTGCAAACCCTGCATCGCTTGTCGTGGCAGGGCGCAGCCATGCCCGGGGCGTGCGTGGGTGCGCAGTCAGGGGGCTGACAGGGCTGTGGGTGGCTTCTGGCGCGGGCGCCGGTGTGCGCCCAGGCTGGGTAGATCAGGGCCGCAAGAAGCGCACGATCATCTCGATGATCGATTCACGGCGTTGCGCCGTGGCGGCAGGCGTATCCAGCGAGCGCTTGAAGATCGCGCCGAAGGTGTGGCGGTTGGCCACGTTGAAGAAGCACAGGGCCGAGATGGACATGTGCAGGTCCACCGGGTCCACATCGGGGCGGAACACGCCCGCTGCTACGCCACGCTGGTACACATCGCGCACGGCATGGATGACGGGGATGTTTAGTTCCTGGATCGTGGCGGATTGGGTGATGTACTCGCCCCGGTGCATGTTCTCGTTCATCACCAGACGGATGAAGTCGGGGTTGGCGAGCTGGTAGTCCACCGTGAAGCCCACCAGCGTGCGCAGGGCCTGCTCGGGCGACAGGTCTTCCAGGTGCAGTTCCGATTCGATGCGCCGGATGCGCCGGTAAGCATCCTCCAGCACCGCCACATACAGACCTTCCTTGCTACCGAAGTAGTAGTAGATCATGCGCTTGCTGGTGCTGGTCAATGCCGCGATCTCGTCGATGCGCGCCCCAGCCAGGCCCTTGTCCGCAAACTCTGCCGTGGCTACCTGCAGGATGTTGGCCATCGTGCGGTCGGGGTCGTTGACGCGCACCCGGTCCGCTCCGGGCGTGGTGGCGGCCTCGCGCGCCGCGCGCTGGCGGGTAGCCCGCACATCGCCAGGTTTCGGAGGGTTTTGAACCATTTCGTTCATAAGCGCCCAAGCATACGGCAAGCTCGGCGCAGGGGGTTCAAAAAACCAATGCCCGCTCTCGCTGGCCGCTCAGGACGGTTTGGTATCGGCGAAGCTCGGGCGCAGCATCAGCTTGTCGAGCAGCTTGCCCAGGTTGGGGTACTCGCTGCGCCAGGCGATGTCCGGAAAGCGGAATTCCAGCCAGCCCAGGGCGCAGCCCACGGCGATGTCGGACAGGCTGAGGTGGATGCCGCTGCAATACGGCTTGTCGCCCAGGCCCTGGCTCATGGACTTGAGGCCGTCGTTCACCTTGATCAGCTGGCGGTCGATCCAGGCCTGGCTGCGCTCGCTGTCCTTGCGGTGGGCCCAGGTGGCTTCCAGGCGGGCCAGGATGGCGGCATCCATCACACCATCGGCCAGTGCCTCCCAGGTCTTGACCTCGGCGCGTTCGCGGCCTTGCGACGGGATCAGCTTGCCCACGGGCGACAGGGTGTCGAGGTATTCGACGATCACGCGGGAGTCAAAAACGGCCTCGCCGCCTTCCATTACCAGGCAGGGCACTTTGCCCAAGGGGTTGGAGGTGGAAATATGGGTGTCGTCTGCCCAGACGTTTTCTTGCACGAACTGGTAGTCGAGCTTTTTCTCGGCCATCACGATACGTACCTTGCGTACGTAGGGGCTGGCGGTGGCTCCGATCAATTTCATGGTGTGTCTTCCAGGGCGCGGGGTAGGCTGAACGATTCGAGATTGATTCTATCGGCAGCTGCCCGCCCGCAAGCTGACGGCTGCGTGGCGCTTACACACCACGCCTACAATGGCGCGCCATGAGCCTGTCCACCATTACCGCCCTGTCGCCGCTTGACGGCCGTTACGCCAGCAAACTTGCCGCCCTGCGCCCCATCATGAGCGAACACGGCTACATGCACCGCCGTGTGCAGGTGGAAGTGGCTTGGTTCATTGCCCTGTCGGATGCCGGTTTCGCCGAGTTCAAGCCCCTGACCACGGGCGCCCGCGCCTATCTGCTCGGCCTGATCAAGAACTTCTCCGAAGCTGACGCCGCCGCCATCAAAGAGATCGAAAAAACAACAAACCACGACGTCAAGGCCGTCGAATACTGGATCAAGAGCAAGTTCGAGGCGCGCCCCGAGCTGGAAAAGGCCTCCGAATTTGTGCACTTTGCCTGCACCAGCGAAGACATCAACAACACGAGCCACGCGCTGCAGCTGCGTTCAGGTCGCGACCAGGTCATCCTGCCGGGCCTGGACCGCATCGTGCTCAAGCTGCGCGAAATGTCGCACGCCTTTGCCGACGTGCCCATGCTCAGCCGCACCCACGGCCAGACCGCCAGCCCCACTACCGTGGGCAAGGAAATGGCCAACGTGGTGATGCGCCTGCAAACGGCCTGCGAGAAGATCGCCGCCGTCAAGATCATGGGCAAGATGAACGGCGCCGTGGGCAACTACAACGCCCATCTGTCCGCCTGGCCTGAGTTTGACTGGGAAGCCTTCAGCAAGAAGGTCATCGAGACGCCCGAACCGCTGGGCCTGGGCCTGACCTTCCAGCCGTACTCGATCCAGATCGAGCCGCACGACTACATGGCCGAGCTGTTCGACGCCGTGGCGCGCGCCAACACCATCCTCATCGACCTGTCGCGCGACATCTGGGGCTACGTGAGCCTGGGCTACTTCAAGCAGCGCCTGAAGGCGGGCGAGATTGGTTCTAGCACCATGCCGCACAAGGTCAACCCTATCGACTTCGAGAACGCCGAAGGCAACCTGGGACTGGCCAACGCGCTGCTCAAGCACCTGTCTGAAAAGCTGCCCATCAGCCGCTGGCAGCGGGATCTGACCGACAGCACCGTGCTGCGCAACATGGGCGTGGCCCTGGGCTACGCGGCGCTGGCCTATGCCTCGCTGTTGACCGGCCTGAACAAGCTGGAGCTGAACGAAGAAGCGCTGGCCGAAGACCTGGATGCTTCGTGGGAAGTGCTGGCCGAGCCCATCCAGACGGTGATGCGCCGCTTTGGTGTGCAGGGCGCTTACGAAAAGCTCAAGGAAGTGACCCGTGGCAAGACCGTGACCGCCGAGGCGCTGCACGGCCTGATCGCCTCGCTGGAAATCCCCCAGGCAGAAAAAGACCGGCTGCTCGCGATGACTCCGGGTAGCTATGTGGGCAAGGCCGCCGAACTGGCACGAAGGGTGTGACCCCCCTGAGGCGCTGCGCGCCTTCCCCCCGAGGGGGACGCAACCCGTGGCCCGGCAAAGCCGGTTCCACGGTTGCGCTGGCTTGGGCTCCGCCAGTTGCGTACGCTGCCAGGCTTTTGAGATATTTTTGCCTCTGGCGCTTTTCCGATAAGCGGCGGCAGCTATCAATTTAATAGTGAGGCTGCATGGCCATCAAATCCACCATCTTCAAGGCGAACCTCCAGATCGCCGACATCGACCACGGCTACTACGCTGACCACGCCCTCACGCTGGCGCGCCACCCCAGCGAGACCGACGAGCGCATGATGGTCCGGCTGGCTGCTTTGGCCATCCAGGCGCACCAGCTCAACGACCTCTGCAACGGCGACGCCACGCTGGCATTTGGTGCGGGTCTGTCGGACCCGGATGACCCGGATGCCTCGCTGACCGACTTTACCGGCCGCAAGCGCGTTTGGATTGAGGTGGGCCAGCCCGAAGACAAGCCGCTCACCAAGGCCTGCAGCAAGGCCGATTCTGTGATCGTCTACTGCTTCAACCACGCCGCCGAGATCTGGTGGAAAGGCATCGAGACCAAACTGTCACGCCTGGAAAAGCTGCAGGTCTGGCGCATCCCCACGGAGGCATCCCAGGCACTGGCGCAGCTGGCCGAGCGCAGCATGCAACTGCAGGCTACGGTGCAGGAAGGCGCGATCACCCTGAGCAGCACGCAGGGCAGTGTGCATGTGGAGCCCGTGCGCTGGAAGTGACTGGAATACTGGTCAAAATAGCCTCTAGCGCTTGATGGATAAGCGCTAACAGCTATCAATTTGGTAGTCTCTGACTCAGTCTCGTGGCATGAGCGCGCCACACTGCCAGCACTGCTCGAATCCGCCTTCGACCGTCTCGCCGCACTGGCATGCCCAGCGACGCTGTGGCAAATCCTGAAGCTCCTGCAGCAGCGCGCGTGCGCGGGTGGCGTGTTCGTCGTAGTCCAGCCAGATTTCGGGCAGGCACTGGTCCGGCGGCAGGTGCCCCGCTGCGGCACCCAGATACTGGCGCTGCACGGAGGCCGTCATGCCCGCTTCGCACAACAAGTCCGCCCACAGCGTGGCGATGGCGATGTTCGGGGCTTGGGTGAGGCGCAGCATGGGCCCACCATAGCCGTTTGACCGCCGGGCGTACAGCCCCCGCATGTTTGCAGCTTGCGAGGCGGGGCGACGTGTTGAAAAGAAAATGGGCGGGTTACGTCGCGCCCGCTGGCGCCGGCGCTTTGGAAACCCCTTCGGCCGCCCGTTCTGCATAGCGGTTGAACCGCCACGCAGAGTGCTCCAGCGTGATGCGTCGCCACACCGCGCGTTTTTCGGCAGGGCCCATCGCGGGCCAGAACTGCACTTCGTCAAACGTGCGCCCGCACCCTTTGCACAGGTCGTCGCCCTGGCTGGTGGAGCAGATGGCGATACAGGGCGTGTCGGGCGTGGTGCCGTACCAGGCATGCCAGGCATCCAGGGCATCCAGGGGCAGGCGGTCTTCTTCCACCACGTCCTCGCGCCGGAACACCATCTGCGCATAGACCTCTGCCAGCGCGCGGATCTCCGGGGCGAGGGAGACTCCGTCGGGCGAAGGCACCCGGCTGCGCCAGTGGTTGATGGCGGCTTCGATGTCGGTGATGTGGATGGCGGCCATGGAGGTTTGAGCGAAGGGGCTGGATCATAGCCGCGCGGACAAGGCAACCCTGGCAAAGGTGTTTTGCAGAGAGCAACGGCCCCTTTTTGGCGGCCCTTGAGGGGGCGTGTACGCAATAACCACAACCATGCTGCCCTTGCGCGACCGTGCGGGCGATGTTCCAATCGACGCTTCGAAGGGGAGTAGCTCCCGACTTGCATTCCGGCATTGCCAAATTTTGGTGCGTGGGGGCGCGAGGCATCGGAACCGTCGTCAGTACGAAGCGAAACATCGCTTCCGGCGGTCCGGGTTCAGCGCATACCGCAAGGGCGCCGGGCTGAGCAAGACCTTTGATGGGCCCGCTGGGGCTGATCAAGGCCGTCCTTTCGTTGCTTGCCCTGTCAGGGCAGTCCTTGATCCCCCGACCGCAGGCCCTTTATCCCTTGGGTGGACTCGGCGCTACAGTGGCGGCGAACTCCCCCTTCGCGTGTATTGATACTGAGGAATTTATGGACTTTTTGGCTTCGCCCGAATTCTGGCTCGCACTCGGCCAGATCATCATCATCGACATCTTGCTGGGCGGCGACAACGCGGTGGTCATCGCGCTGGCCTGCCGCAAGCTGCCTCCGGCCCAGCGTACCAAGGGCATCATCTGGGGCACTGCCGGGGCCATTGTTCTGCGTGTGATCCTGATCGCCTTTGCGATGACCCTGTTGGCGCTGCCGTTCCTCAAGTTCGTGGGCGCGCTGCTGCTGGTGTGGATTGGCATCAAACTGCTGGCTCCCGATGAAGAGGGCCACGGCGACGTGCAAGGCAGCGACAAGCTGCTGGCCGCCATCAAGACCATCATCGTGGCCGACCTGGTGATGAGCGTGGACAACGTGATCGCCATTGCGGGCGCTGCGCAGAATGCGGGCGAGCACCAGTTCCTGCTGGTCGTGCTGGGCCTTCTGATCTCCATCCCGATCATCGTCTGGGGCAGCCAGCTGGTCATCAAGCTCATGGAGCGCTTCCCTTTCATCATCACCTTCGGCGGCATGTTGCTGGGCTGGATTGCAGGCGGCATGCTGGTCACAGACCCCGCTTTCCTCAACGTGAATATCGTCGAATGGATGCCCAAGTGGGGCAGCGTGGATGAGAAAGGCCTGGCCGTTATCTCCGATACCATGTACTGGACCTCGCACATTGCAGGTGCTCTGCTGGTTCTGCTGGCTGGCAAGATCATCGTTGCGCGCCGTGCGGCGGCGGCACCTGCCGAGCAGCAGGGCTAAAGGCAGGCATACGGAACCGACCATTACAAAAGGGGGCTCTATGCCCCCTTTTGTCCTTGGTCCTCAATGGGAGTCGGTATGGACAGAGTCATCGTGTATGTAGACGACGCGGTTTATGCGCAGCAGGTGCTGGCACCTTTGTTCGCGCGCGACGCGGCCGCCAGAACACAATGGGTGCTGGTGGCCTGCGCGCCCCGGATGACCCACCGCATCAGCAAGTGGGTGAGCCACAGCGCCCGTGAAAACTGGCGCGCCAAGTGGGCTGACAAGCTGTTTGCCCAGATCCTTCCCGCGTTGCGGGTGCCCACAGACAGAGTGACCACCGTACTGGCCAAGGGGCCGCTGGCGGAGCTGACCGATCAGCTGCAGGCTGCAGGCGCCTCCGCGGCCCAGGTGGTAGATGCGCGCCGGCCCAAGACGGATATGGCACAAGAGCCTGCGCCTGTGCGCCCGGACAAAGGCTGGTCGCCAATGCCAGGAACGCTGGGCAGCCTGCTCACGGGTTGCGGAGCGTTGTGGATGCTGGCTTTCGAATAGGCAGTCAGCGCAGGGGCTGATTGCCAGGGGCTTGGCTCCCGCTTTGCGCATTTCTTGGTTCCCCCGGCCGGTGCTATTCTCCGGCCATGAAACTCCTCCTGAAATGGCTTCTCAGCGCTGCATCGCTGCTGTTTGTGGCCTATGTCTACAGCGGTGTGGAAGTGCAGAGCTTCACCTCCGCGCTGATCGCGGCCTTTGTCATTGGCCTGTTCAACGTGGTGTTGCGGCCCGTGCTGGTGGTGCTGACGCTGCCGGTCACCATCGTCACCGTCGGCCTTTTTCTCTTCGTCATCAACGCGCTCATGTTCTGGGCCGCCGCCAGCGTACTGGACGGGTTCCACGTCAATGGCTTCGGCGCGGCGCTGCTCGGGTCGCTGATCTATTCGCTGCTGGGTGTGCTGATTGAATCAGCGCTCGGCGGCCTGTTCGCGAAGAAGTAATTCCACCGCGCGCAGCCGGGTGTCGATGATGGACGCTTCAATGTGGTCCACCTGCGGTCCACCCCGCCGTGCCAGATCCTGGCCCGCCTTGAAGCGGTCTACCGCAGCCGCATAGTCATAGCGCGCGGCGTGGGCCTCTGCCTCGGCGCGCACTGCGCGCAGTGCCTGGCCTTGAGCCTGCCAGGTGGACGCCAAAAGCTGCCACGCCGTCGCATCCCGGGGGTGCGTGGCCACCCAGGTTTGCAGGGCGCTGGTTCCTTCACCAGCGCGCCCGGCGCGCAGCAAGGCCTGTGTGCGCAAAACCAGTTCAGGGCGCCGGTTGCTGCTGCTGCCGCTGCTGGTGTTGTTCGCATCGGCAGCCAGTGCGTTGACAGCGGCAGCGGCGTCACCAGCGGCCAGTTCGATCTCGGCGGCGAGCAGCTTTGCAAGCCGGTGGGCAGCGGCATCATTGCGCACCAAGTCTTCCAGCTTCTTTGCGGCAGCGCGTGCACCTGCAGCGTCTCGAAGCTGGTTGCTGCCCAGCGCAGCCGCGTACAGCACGCCCACGCGCCGGGAGGCGGGCAGGGCTGCAAAACCGGAACCTTGCGGCTCGGCAATCCACTGGCGCAAGGTGTCCACGCCGGGGTTGGCCAATACCCGGGCACGTGCTGCAACCATTGCGTGTTCCAGGGTCGATGGCACTGTGGTCGCAGCGGCAGCCTCTCCGGGCGGAAGGCGCGAATGCATGTCTGCCATGCGCTCGGTGGTCAGTGGGTGGCTGCGGAGATACGGCCACGAGCCGTTGTCGTTGAGCCGGTTGGCCTGCTGGAGCTTGTCGAACATGCTGACAAAGCCCTGCGGTGCAAACCCGGCGGGGGCCATCAGGCCATAGCCAATGCGGTCTGCCTCGCGCTCCATGTCGCGCGAAAAGTTCAGCTGGTTCTGCATGGCCAGCGCCTGCCCCCCTACCACCAGCGCCTGCGTGGCACCAGGGTTCTTGCTGGCCGCCAGGGCGCCCAGAATCATCGCCCCCAGCAGCAGAGGCGTCTGCTTGCTTTGCTGGGTGATCAGGCGCGAGATGTGGCGCTGGGTGACGTGGCTGAGCTCGTGGGCCAGCACCGAGGCCAGCTCGTCGCGGGTGGTAACGACCCCGATCAGGCCAAGGTGCACGCCCAGGTAACCGCCCGGCAGCGCAAACGCGTTCACGGTGCGGTCACGCCCCAGCAGGATCTCCCACGCGAAGCGCTCATCCAGCTCCGGCGAGAGCTCCCCACGCGCCTTGGCGGCAGCCATCAAAGGGCGCCAGATACCTTGCACATAGTCGGCAATGACGGGGTCGTCGATGTAGTCGGGGTCTCTGTAGAGTTCGCGGATGATGCGGTCACCCAGGCGTCGCTCGGCGCTGGTGGTGAGGTCGCTGGGGTCGCCGAGGGTGGGCAAGGCCGTCTGGGCACTCGCCACTGGTGCGTACAAAATGCTGTTTGCTATAAAAAATATAGCTGTTAGCGATTTCTGGATAAGCGCTACAAGCCATTTTTGTTGAAATTTTTGCACGAAGGTCCTTTGTCCACCCTCAGGGCCATGCACATGCGTTGCCCTGTACGACTAACGCCTTATGATGCCTTCGCCCCAAAAACGTTTCGCTCCATTGTCCATGTCCACCCCCGCCTCACCCCTCACCCACTTCGACGCCCAAGGCCAAGCCCACATGGTGGACGTTGGCGCCAAGCCCGCCACCCACCGCGTGGCCGTCGCCACCGGCCGCATCGAGATGCAGCCGGAAACCTTGGCCTTGATCGAATCTGGGACCGCCAAAAAAGGCGACGTGCTGGGAATTGCTCGCATTGCAGGGATCATGGCTGCCAAAAGGACGAGTGATTTGATTCCGTTGTGTCATCCGTTGGCGCTCACCCGCGTGGCTATTGAATTTGAAGCGACTAGCACCCGTCAGATGGGCGCTATCGGCATATTTTGCTCTGCTACGGTAGAAACTGTGGGTCCCACCGGCGTGGAGATGGAAGCCCTCACCGCGGTCCAGGTAGCCTTGCTCGCCATCTATGACATGTGCAAGGCCGTTGACCGGGGCATGTCCATCCACGATGTGCGCGTGGTGGAAAAGCATGGCGGCAAATCGGGGAGTTTTGTGGTTGGCGTGGCGGGCTGAGTTGTTACCGAGGCATTCGCGCCATCAGAAAAATCCATCAACGCGGGCGTAAGACACGGGCAAGGCAGATGCTTTGTGAAGCAAAACTACCCAATCAGAGCTACGCCCCGCTGTCAGCGGCAGCCAGAGCAGATCGGACTCAGGGGATTTAGCGGCTCGTACTGCAGCGTCTATTCGTTCTGCATCTGCTGGACGATTTGCTCTCAAGACGGCTAGTGAACGCCCCGCCTTCAGCACTTCCGGAACCGACAGATCATATGTTTGCCACCAGTCCGGCCGCAGCGAAGGCTCCAGCCCTTTCAGTGACAGGTCGATGCTTTCCATCATCTCCTGATTGTCTTTGGGTTGCCGGATGCCTACGAGTACTGGCCCCGTCCAGGGGAGCTTATGAAGGCCCTTGACTGCAAGCTCCAGCTGGGCGGGGTTGATTTCCGACGCCGAAACCAAGCGGATCCGGTCCACCTCGAACACCAAGCGTACTGGCCGGGTGTCCGTCACGGTGCTCATTCCGTAGGTCAGCGCTGCAACCTGCACCAAACCGACTAGTGACATGTCTAGGGTCAGTTCTTTTGCCGACTTGGCTGGATTCCACAACACCAGGGTCAGCAACGGTCCGCACACCACGTCCACCCCTATTACCAACCAAAACAGTTCACGGCCTGACACGATTTCATAGAACGGCCAGGGATACCAAACATAAAAAACCAGAACTGCGGCCAGCGTCGCTACCAAGATGGTCACGAGCAAGTGTGTGGCCGCAGCCTTCAAGGCTGCCCGGTAGCGAATGCGCATGGGAGAAAAATAGGCCAGCATCAAACGTAAAGAATACAAACCCCTATAAACCACAGCCGCATATTAGAGTGGATAACGGCAATTGGCCGGTACGTAGCGGAAGGCGGACGTCAAGGCCACTCCACAACCCCACACTACAGGAGCTCTTGCGGCTAGCGGTGCAGAAGGGACCGCCGCGTTACTCACCGTACCGCTGCCGGGGGTCAGAACCAGCGGAGTCCCCAATACTGAACCCACGCCACCCCCAAAGCTGATCGTAATGCGGCCTTCGGGCAATACGGGCGCGGCGACATCGGCGATGGCGCCAATGGCAATCGAGGTGACATGTGTGCCTGGGGTGTATTGGAAACCATAACTGCCCGCCACCGGGGCACCCGTGCCGGGGTAGGGCAAGATGCCACCGCTCGGCACTGTAAAGAACGAATCCACCACCGCCGTCTTGGCCGTGCCTGCCAGGCTAAGGCCTTCCGTCACCCGGGCACGAATGGTGTAGTCTTGATACATGGGCAGAGCCACCGCCGCCAAAATGCCGATGATGGCTACCACGATCATTAACTCGATCAAAGTGAATCCCGATTGAAGGTGCTTTTTCATGCCTTCTTCCTCCATACAGCCGAAGTAGCACTTGACTTGAATGAGTGACGAATGAAAGTACAGCGGCATTCAAATGTGTTTCGCCAAAAAAAAGGCCGCACAAGGCGGCCTCTCTCATCTCGTCAATATTAGAGATTGTTAAAGCGGCAGTTTGCCGGAACATACTTAAAAGATGCGGTGGCAGCAATGCCGCAACCCCACACAACTGGAGCACCTGATACCAAAACGGCAGACGGCACGGCGGAATTGGTGACTGTGCCAGAGCCGGGGGTCAGCACCAGTGGGTTGCCCAAAGTGGTGCCAAGGGTGCCGGCGTAAGTAATGGTGATCCGACCAGAAGTTGCTGTGGGCGCAGCGACGGCAGTTTCCGCAATCGCAATCGTCGCCACATTGGTGCCGGCGGTATATTGATACCCATAAGTTGTGTTGCCAAGCGCGGGAGCGGTAATCGGACCGACGCCTACATAGGCTTCAATAGTACCTTGCGTGGTATTCGCAAATGTTTCCGCAACTGCCGTCTTCGCGGCCGATGCCAAGCTCAGGCCTTCAGAAACCTTGGCGCGGATGGTGTAGTCTTGGTACGCAGGCAGCGCCACAGCAGCCAGAATACCGATGATGGCTACAACGATCATCAGTTCGATGAGTGTGAAACCCTTTTGCAGATTACGCTTCATAAGAAACTCCTTGGAGGTCGATTGCAATTAACAACCTGCAGAAGAATTCTCCAGGTGTGATCTGGATACAGCATTTCTCGTGCCAGCTGGATGCTCCTGCAGGCACCGGTCTCTACCCTCCATGAACCCGACTCGCTGTATGGTTACATGCGTCAATATCCGGCTGCAGCAGACCATAAGTGACATTTTTGTCCCGTCACGACTGTCGCTAAGTGCATATTTGGTTGCAAGCTGTGCGGGATTTGTCATTGAGGCAGAGCGGCCCACGAGAGGGCGGTGGCGCGAACAACGCTGGCTACAAGGTGAATTCCTGCCCTGCCTGTAACCACTGAATGCTGAATGGGGAACTCTCGTCCGAAGGTTTGGCGGCCTCGTCTGCGAGCAGCTTGCGTATCTCGCCCATGATGACTTCCGTTTCAGCCGGCTTGGTGTGGGTGATGTACACCTGACAGCCCAGCTGTTCGCACAAGCGCAGTTCTGCCAGCAGCGTCTGTGGCGACAGGTGCAAGCTACGCCGGGCCAGTGCGCTTTCACGTTCGCTGAATGCGGTTTCCATGACGAGCATGGAAATGGGCAGCTGGTTCACACGCTCCCAGAAGGCCGGGTTTCGTTCAGTGTCGCCGCTGAAGACCCACCATCCTTTGAGTCCCTGAACGGCGTAGCCCACGGCGGGCACGGTGTGGACGGCCGGAAGGGCCTCCACGACCACTCCAGCGGTGGTGCATTGTTCGCCCACATTGAGCGGACAAAACCGCATGAATGGATAGTCTGCCGACGGGATGCACGAGAAGTCGGGCCAGATGATATTGTTGAAGATGTGTGTGCGCAGCACCTCAATGGTCGGCGGCAAAGCGTGAATGTGTACAGGGGCTTGGCGAAGCGACGACACGGCATCGAGCATCAGCGGCAGCGCTGCAATGTGGTCCAGGTGTGAATGCGTAAGAAACACGTGGTCGATTTTGCGCATCTCGTCCAGTGTCAGGTCGCCCACGCCTGTACCGGCATCGACCAAAATGTTGTCGTCGATAAGGAACGAAGTGGTCCGGCAATCTTTGGCGATGGCTCCGGAGCAGCCCAGCACACGAACCTTCATGGGCCAACCTGTCTATTTGGTGTCGAAATTGGTGGCGCCGTCCCATCCGGGGTTGACGCTCTGCCCTTGCAAGGTTTGTACTCGGGCGGCATACAGTTCGTAGAGGGCGGAGGGCGCGGCGGTTTGCTGTAAGTTCACCAGCAGTTTGCCGCATTGTGCCCAGTCCTGGGCGCAATAGGCCTCCAGGAAGTGTTTCCATATGGACAATTCCTCCAATTTGTGCGGCATTCCGGTCTGCAGCGGGGCAACTGGCGAATAGATAGCCACAGCCTGGGCTTTGCCCTTGACGCGCACCAGGTCCAGCTCTTGCCAGATGAAATCCGGTGCCTGGGCATGGGTGGATTCACTCACCACGGTACGCACGCCATAGTGCTTGGACAGGCCTTCCAGGCGAGACCCCAAGTTCACCGCGTCGCCGATGACCGTGTAACTGCGCCGGATGTCCGAGCCCATGTCGCCCACGCACATGGTGCCGGTGTTAAGCCCTATGCCAATACCGATTTCCGGAAGCCCGCGCTCTCGGTGCAACAGGTTGATCTGCTCAACCGCACGCTCCATGTCCAGCGCTGCCTGCACTGCGAGTTGCGCGTGTTCTGCGGTGGGGACCGGCGCTCCCCAAAACGCCATGACGCAGTCCCCCATGTACTTGTCGATGGTGCCCCTGTGGCTGCGAATGATGTGGGTCAACTGGCTGAACACGTCGTTGAGCAGGGCTTGCAGCTGCAGGGGCTCCATCTGCTCTGACATGGCGGTGAACCCCCGCATGTCGCAGAACATGACGGTCAGTTCGCGGCTGGTGGCCTGCATGCTGTAGTTTTCGGGCTGCTTGACCATCTCGTCCACCAACTCGGGTGGCACGTAAGTGCCAAACAGCGCAGCCAGTTCCCGCTTGGATCGGCTTTCCACAAAGTAGCCGTAGACCATGTTGAGCGCGAATGCGAGCACTGCCGTCACGATCACGGTCGCCAGTGGCATCGCCAGGCCGTGGGCGAGGTAGAGCCAGAGGTTGAGGCTCGCAAGAGCCGCAACGACCCCAAGGCTAAGAAGCACCGCCGAGGTGGCTGACAGCGCGGGCAGGGCAACGGCGAGTAAAACACCTGTGCAGAGTAGTTGTGCCGCGTCAAAGCCCACCGCGTAGTCGGGTCGCACGATGCTTTTGCCGTCGAGAAAGGCGGACAGCATATTGGCGTGGGTTTCCACGCCGGGATAGGTGCGGCCGACGGGGGTCACACGCAGGTCGAGCAGGCCGGGGGTTGTCGAACCCACCAGAACCAATTGGCCTTGCAGGTTGTTGGCTGGCAGTTTGCCCTCCAGAACGTCTGACGCGGACACGTAGCGGAATGACCCGCCATTTACATCACCAGGGCCGCGGAAGGGGATCAAGGTTGCAAGCCGTGTGTCCACCGGTAGCGCGAAATCGCGGCCATCCTGGCGTAGCACGATGCTCTGGAGTATGTCGTGCTTCCCTTCTGGATTGGCGTGGGCGTAGTGGGGATGGATTTCCGGCTGGTCGAGCAGGGTACGGTACATCGCCAAGGCCAAGGATTCGTAGTACTTTCCCTGATGCTCCGCCAGCAAGGGGAGAGATCGGACGACGCCATCGTCATCGGTGATGGAGTTGAAGAAGCCCGCAGCGGGCACGGCGTGCGCCAGCTCTTCAATATTGCTGCCGTAACCTCCCCAGGTGGTTGCCAGCAACGGTAGGCCGCGAAGTCTTTCTGCGGGCAAGACGGGGGCTGGCAAAACACCTTTTGTTCTCCCGTCCCGGTCACTGGTGAAGTAGTAGCCTAGAACCGCAGGTCGGCCTTGCAGAGCGTGGGCAAAGAGTGCGTCGTAGTCAAGAGTGGGAGTCAGGCGCGCCAGTTGTTCCTTGAAGCCCGTCTGCGCACGCAAAGGCCCTTTGGCCAAACGCTCCAGGTTTGCGAGACCCGAGCTTCCGTCTGCTTCCGCGAAGAGGACGTCAAACCCCACCAGCGCGACCTGTTGTCGTTCAAACAGCTCCTGCGTCAAAGCAGCAAGCTTGTCCCGTCCCCAAGGCCAATGCCCCACCCTATCAAGGCTTTTTTCGTCAATATCAACGATGACGATACGCCCATCCAGCGTACGCGGCATGGTCGCACGCAGCCGGGTGTCGTAGATGATGTTTTCGAGCCGCTCCAGCACCTGGAGATGAAGGGCGCCTGAAATGTGCAGCAGTGCAAACGCTAACGGAATCAGGGTGACTGCCGTGCGGCGAGCGTGCCGTCGGAACAGATGCAAAAGTCTGGATTGCATGGGTTCCGGCGACAAGGTCGGCAGATGAATTGCCAGATGGGGCGCGAGGCCCGGGTGCGGCCGTCAGCTTTGTTCGAACTGCATTTCCGTACCTGCCAACTCCAGCCGATCACCGTGTTTGAGAGGTACAGGAGATGTGCCGATGGAGGCGCCATTGAGCAGAGGCATGTCGGGGCCCTCGACATGGGCCAGTACAAAGCCCTGATGCCGCTTGGTTATGGAAGCTACGGCAACGCCGGGTTTGCCGATGGTGGTAACCACCTTCTGCAGCGACACTTCCCGTCCCGCAGCAGCACCAGACATTACACGGATGACCCCGGAGATGGGCGGGGCAGTGGCAGCACCCAGCGGGGCAGGCCGGGAGGCCGTGCCCAAGGGGGGCACCATTCCCGGTTTGAAGATCATGGTCTTCTCGAAGTTTTGCCCTTCAGCCTCGTGCAGGAAACGGATCTTGTACTTGCCCACCTCAACGGTATCGCCATTGCGCAATTCTTGGCGCTTGACAGCCTTGGCGTTGACGTAGGTGCCGTTGGTGCTCCCCAGGTCTTCAATTTCCACATCCTGGCCTGCCATGTGAATGACGGCATGTTCGCCGCTCACGGCGAGGTTATCGATCACGATGTCGTTGTAAGGGCGGCGGCCGAGCGTAGTGCGCTCTTTGGTCAGTTGCACTTCCTTGATGACAACCCCGTCGATTGAAACGATCATTCTGGGCATGATCCACTCCTGATGTGATGAGTAATTGTTGTAGTCGGCGCCACTTACGCGGCCCCTAGCAATCGGGACATAAGGCCGCGTTTCTTGCCCCCCGCAGCCGCTTGCACCAGCAGTACGCTGACGTTATCACGCCCACCGTTCGCATTGGCGGTGTCGATGAGCAATGTGGCTTTTTCCTCCAAAGGCAGTGGTGTTCGCACCAGCTCCGCCAAGTCTGAGTCAGCGACCATGTCCGTGAGGCCGTCTGAACACATCAGGAACAAGTCATTGGGGGTCACCTGAAACTCGTTGACTTCCATCATGACATTGGGCTCTACGCCCAGCGCACGGGTAACGAGATTGCGGTTGGACGACAGCGCGGCTTGCTGCGCTGTGAGCAGTCCGGCATCCACCTGTTCCTGGAGCCAGGAGTGGTCACGTGTGATCTGTTGCAGGGTGCCATCGCGCAGGCGATAGCAGCGGGAGTCGCCAATATGCCCGAGGATGAGGCGGCTGCCATGGAAAACCCCGACCACCAGCGTGGTGCCCATTCCTGCATATTGGGGGTTGGAAAGCGAGGCACCGAGGATGGCATGGTTGGCGTTCTCGACGCAGATCTCCAGGGCTCGCCGCACGTCGGTCGATTGGGGGGTGCTGCCGGCTTGCCCCAACCAGCGGGCCATCTCGGTGCGGATGAACGTGGTGGCCATGCCGCTTGCCACTTCACCAGCGTTGTATCCGCCCATGCCATCAGCGAGGATGGCGACCTGAGCATCCCGGTCGACCGCCACCGCATCTTCGTTGTTGGTGCGCACGCGGCCTTTGTCGGTGCGTGCGAAAAATTCGTAGGTCATGGATGTTGGGGCGAGCGTCATCGGGCGCCTGAAATCGGCGGGGATGCCGCGCCCCGCCCAGCGGGTTGCTCCATCACGCTTCTCTGAAAATCCGCCATTTCATGCCCTGTTGCATCGCGGTCCGCATCATAGACGACTGCTCCCGGCTCCGGCGATCCCGCCTGTCCGGCTGCCACGCCCGCCTGCCGCAGGTCGGCGGCAAATTGCCGGCCCGTCTGGTACCGGGCTTCCGGGCGTTTCTGAAGGGCCTGGGCCACCACGCGTGCCACGGCGGGGGAAAGCTCGGGGCGCAGCTGCCGAATGTCGGGCGCCTCCGTGTTGGCGATTTTGTGCATCAGTTCCGTCATCGACTCCCCGCGCAGCGGCAGCGAGCCCGTCAGCAGCTGAAACAACGTGACACCCAATGAGTAGAGGTCTGAACGGCCATCCACCTTCTTGCCCGCGAGTTGTTCCGGTGACATGAAACTCGGGGTCCCCAGAACCAGTCCTGTGCGTGTCTTGCTGGAATCCGTGATGCGTGCAATGCCAAAATCCGTCACCTTCACGGCATCCGTGGCGGCGTCGAACATGATGTTGGCAGGCTTGATGTCGCGGTGCACCACGTTGTGCGCGTGGGCGTAGTCCAGCGCCTCGGCAACGCGCGCTCCGATGGAAAGCACCGTGGCCACCGGCAGAAGCTGCCCGGCGCGGCAGGCCTGCGCCAGGTCTGCGCCCTTGAGGAACTCCATGGCGATGTAGGCCAGATCGTGTTCCTCGCCGGCATCAAAGATCGTCACGATGCAGGGGTGCTGCAGGCGCCCCGCTGTTTCTGCCTCGCGAAAGAACCGGGCTCTGGCATCGATGAGTGCGTCGCCCTCGAACTCTTCGCCGAGCGCCAGGGTCTTGATGGCAACCACGCGTCCAATCTTTGGGTCTCTTCCCAGGTAGACCACGCCCATCGCCCCTTTGCCAATCTCCCTGTCTATCTGATAGCGGCCCAGCATCGGTATGCCGGTTGCGGCATCACCTGGCAGGCGCGGCGCTGGGGTGGGAGGAATCGATGCGGGTGTGCTGGACGGGGCGCCAGTTTTCTTTTGCAAGTGCGCCCGCACACGCTTGTACCGTGCATGGGCATCCTTGTATCCCCTGTTGTGCTGCAGGATGTGCTTGTAGACGGACTTGGCCTTGGCAAAGTTGCGCTTGCGCTCAAAGTCCTGAGCCAGGTGGTACAGGTTGTCCATCAGGGCATCACTGGGCGGCACTCTGCGCAAGCGCTCGAAGGCCATGTCCAATTGGCCCTGCCCTTGCAGCGCAAGCCCCATCATGCGATCGGTTTCGGCGGTTTCCGCTGATGGGGGTGTACCTCTTGCGCCGAGCTTGCCCAGCACGGCAAAGGCTGTGATGCCTCCCAACAAAGCCAGCACGCCGGGCGCCAAAGGAATCCAGAGCCCTGCGTAACGCAGCAGGCCCCACTCAGTGGCGGCGAGCAGGAGCAGGAGCCCTGCGCCCAGCACTCCACCGGCTGGACGAGAGAGTCTCGGAAGGACCAGCGCAACAAAGAGCAATGCTCCCAGTGCGCTGCCCCAGGACGCCGTCCATGCCCACTCAGGTCGTTGCACCCCGAGGCCCAGCCTTATGGCGGACAGCGTTTGCGCCAGTACCTCCACGGGATACATCGTGCGCGTGCTGGACTGGACCCACGGGGTGACCAGCGCGTTGCTTGTCTCACCCACCAGTACCACTTTGTCCTTGAAGTCCTGCGGCGGAATCTTGCCGCTGGATACCTGGGCAAAAGACACCACAGGGAATGCGGAGGCACCGTCCGGCGCTGCGTGAAATCGCGGGTGCATCACCGCCGAACCGTCGGTCACAACGTGCAGCCCACCCATGCGAATGCCTTGAGGCTCCGTCTGAACCCCCAGTTCGTTTTGGCCCAGATGCAGACTGTGCCTCGCCGCGAGCAAGGCCAAGGAGGGCACGCCGACGTCGTCGTACCGCAGCAGAAGGGGGATGCCGCGAAGGTGACCATCTTCGTCCAGGGCGACCGAAAGATGACCGACGCCTGCCGCCATCGAACCGATCCCAGCGACCGGGTTCTGCGCCGATGTGGCGGGGATCGCAAAGCTCGCAGGGTTCGGCAAAACGCTGCGGTGCGCATAGGCGGGCAGCGGTGTGCGGGCACCGCCCGCCAGGGTGTAGCGCGAAGCCAGGAAAACGTTGCCGGCCCGTTGGATGCTGGCGGCCAGGCGCGCGTCAGAATCCAGAGCCTTCTCCGCCTCGTCTACGGTGCGGCTCAACTCCGTCGCCAGCGGGGATGTGTCCCCCGCCCGCGCCATCGTGTCCCGCATTTTGCGAAGGTAGGCAAGGCCACGGTCGGACTGGGGTTCGGCAAAAGACGGGGTCAGGACAATGGTCTTGGCGCCGGCCGCCGAAAGCTGGTCGATCAGCTTGGCGTAGACATCCCGTGACCAGGGGCCGTTGCCAAAGCTTTCCAGGGTGGCATCGTCGATGCCGATGATGGCAATTTCAGGCAGCGGGGCTGGCGTGTGGATGCTGGTCGCGGCGTCATACACGCGGTACTCCAGCCACTGGAACACACCCGTGGCTGCGCTCAGTGCAACCAGCACCGCCGCAGCCAATGCGCCCCGCAAACCATCGGTACGCCACATGCCAAGCCACCGCCCCGAGGTTGTTCGTCCCACTTGCTGATATTCCACTCTCTGTATTGAGAGCTGTTCAAAGCAATATTTAAGCCGGGGCTGCAGGGGGCTTGGTGTGACCCCCAACCGCGTTCGACGGGTGGTTCATCGAGGATTCGATGGCGGTTCTTGTCGGGGCAGGCAGGACGCGTGAATCGGGTGTGTCATTTTTGTCACCAGAACGCGACGAGCCACCCGGACACACTTTGGCCCACCCATGCAAAAAGCGCCCGGAACGTTGGTTCCGGGCGCTTTTTTTGGAATTCGCCTTCCTCTGCGAGCCCTCAAGCCCGAGGTGTCCGCTGTGACGCGGACGGGCGTAGCGAGATTTACTTCAGCTGGGCCTTGAGCAGCTTGCCCAGTTCCGAAGGATTGCGGGTGATGATGAAGCCCGACTCTTCCATGATCGCCAGCTTGGCATCGGCCGTGTCGGCGCCGCCAGAGATCAGCGCGCCAGCGTGGCCCATGCGCTTGCCGGGAGGGGCCGTGACGCCAGCGATGAAGCCCACGATAGGCTTCTTCATGTTGGCCTTGCACCACTGGGCGGCTTCGGCTTCGTCAGGACCGCCGATTTCGCCGATCATGATCACGGCGTCGGTGTCTGGATCGTCGTTGAAAGCCTTCATTACGTCGATGTGCTTGAGACCATTGATGGGGTCGCCACCAATGCCCACAGCGCTCGACTGGCCCAGGCCAACTTCGGTCAGCATCGCCACAGCTTCGTACGTCAGCGTGCCCGAGCGGCTTACCACGCCGATACGGCCCTTGCGGTGGATGTGACCGGGCATGATGCCGATCTTGATTTCGTCAGGCGTGATCAGACCAGGGCAGTTGGGGCCCAGCAGCAGCGTCTTCTTGCCGCCAGCGGCTTCCTTGGCCTTCATCTTGTTGCGCACCATCAGCATGTCCTTGACCGGAATGCCTTCGGTGATGCAGATGGCCATGTCCAGGTCGGCTTCGACGGCTTCCCAGATGGCATCCGCAGCGCCTGCTGGAGGCACATAGATCACCGACACGGTGGCACCGGTCTGCTGAGCGGCTTCCTTGACGGAGGCGTAGATCGGGATGTTGAAGATCGACTCGCCCGCCTTCTTGGGGTTCACGCCCGCCACGAAGCAGTTCTTGCCGTTCGCGTATTCCTGGCACTTTTCGGTGTGGAACTGGCCAGTCTTGCCCGTGATGCCCTGGGTGATGACCTTGGTGTCTTTGTTGATGTAGATCGACATGTGTGTTCTCCGGGCTTACTTGACGGCAGCAACGATCTTGGTCGCAGCTTCGGCCATGGTGTCTGCAGCGATGATGGGCAGGCCGGACTCGGCCAGCATCTTCTTGCCCAGTTCTTCGTTCGTGCCCTTCATGCGCACGACCAGCGGCACGTTCAGGTTCACGGCCTTGCAAGCGGTGATCACGCCAGTGGCGATGGTGTCGCACTTCATGATGCCGCCGAAGATGTTGACCAGAATGCCTTCGACCTTGGGGTTCTTCAGCATGATCTTGAAGGCTTCAGTCACCTTCTCGGGGGTGGCACCACCGCCTACGTCCAGGAAGTTGGCTGGCTCGCCGCCGAACAGCTTGATGGTGTCCATGGTGGCCATGGCCAGGCCCGCGCCGTTCACCAAGCAGCCGATGTTGCCATCGAGGCTGATGTAGGCCAGGTCGAACTTGGAGGCTTCCACTTCGGCCGGATCTTCTTCGTCCAGATCGCGGAAGGCCACGATTTCGGGGTGACGGAACAGCGCGTTGGCGTCAAAGTTGAACTTCGCGTCCAGGGCCATCAGGTTGCCCTTGGAGTCGCAGTTCAGGGGGTTGATTTCCACCAGCGACGCGTCAGTGTCCATGTAGCACTTGTAGATCTTGGCGAAGATGTCCACGGCCTGGTCGATGGAAGCGCCGGTCAGGCCGATGGCTGCTGCCACCTTGCGGCTCTGCGCCTCAGTGATGCCGGTCAGCGGGTCGATCATCTCGGTGATGATCTTCTCAGGGGTGGAGTGGGCCACTTCCTCGATGTCCATGCCGCCTTCGCTCGAAGCGATCAGGGCGACCTTTTGCGTGGCGCGGTCGGTGACCAGCGACACATACAGTTCGTTCTTGATGTCGGCGCCGTCTTCGATGTACAGGCGGCGAACCTTCTGGCCCTCAGCGCCGGTCTGGTGCGTGACCAGCTGCATGCCCAGGATGTCGCTGGCGCGTGCCTTCACGTCGTCGATGGTCTTGGCAACTTTCACGCCGCCACCCTTGCCACGGCCACCGGCGTGGATCTGGGCCTTGACCACCCACACGGGGCCGCCGAGCTTCTGGGCTGCTTCAACGGCTTCTTGCACCGTGAATGCGGGAATGCCACGCGGAACGGGCACACCAAAATTGCGCAAGATTTCCTTGCCTTGGTATTCGTGAATCTTCATGAGGTCTCTCTCAGGGAAGGGTGGTAGTTACCCGTTTACCATGAACAGATGTCTGGCCGCGGGCTTGGGACATGGCAACCCGCGACTGTATCATGTTGCAACGCACCATCCTTGTGCCTAACTTACACCCTGGGCTGGGCTGGTAGCCTTCCCATCCCCCCTTTTTCTCTTTTCTATTCCGGCAGCCGCTGCCGCCTTTTTGCAGGAGCACCTCCATGTCCAAAGTCTTTATCGATGGCGAAGCCGGTACCACGGGCCTGCAGATCCGCGAGCGCCTGCAGGCCATGCCGCAGATCGAGCTGGTCAGCATTGCGCCCGAGTTGCGCAAAGACCCGGCCGCCAAGCGCGACCTGATCGCGGGGGTCGACCTGGTGGTGCTGTGTCTTCACGACGATGCAGCGCGCGACACTGTGGCCATGGTGGACGAGATCGAGCGCACCTCGGGCCGCAAGGTCAAGGTGATCGACGCCAGCACGGCCCACCGCACGGCCGATGGCTGGGTGTACGGGTTTCCAGAACTCGCTGCATCGCAGGCGCAGGCGGTGCGCGACGCCACCCGTGTCTCTAACCCCGGCTGCTACGCCACGGGGGCCATTGCCATCCTGCGCCCACTGGTCGATGCGGGCCTGATCCCTGCAGACTACCCCCTGAGCCTGCCTTCGGTGTCGGGCTACTCCGGCGGCGGCCGCACCATGATCGAAGCGTACGAGGCAGGCACTGCAGCGCCGTATGAGGCCTACGCCCTGGGCCTGACGCACAAGCACATCCCCGAGATCCTGCGCTACACCGGCCTCACACGCCGCCCGGTGTTCATCCCCGCCGTGGGCAACTTCCGCCAGGGCATGCTGGTGCAGTTGCCGCTGCACCTGGACCTGCTGCCCGGAGCCCCCAAGGCCAGCGACCTGCACGACGCGCTGGCCGGCCACTACAGCCGCACCAACACGCCCGAGCAGTGGGTCAGCGTACTGCCGCCCACCGATGATTTGAAGCTCGCCGCCGACACGCTGACCGACACCAACAAGCTGGAGCTGCGCGTGTTTGCCAACGAGCAATACCGGCAGGCCGTGGTCATTGCGCGCCTGGACAACCTGGGCAAAGGCGCCAGTGGCGCCGCAGTGCAGAACCTGCAGCTGATGCTCGGTCTCTGAACCGCTACGGGTTTCCCCACCCTCCTGTCTGCCCGGCAGGTTTTCGACGCGCCAGACCTGGCGCGTTTTTTCTATGGGCGTCCCCGGCGGAATCGTTTAAGCTGATTCCGGACCGCTGACCACGCCAGACCCACTGGCGCACGCCGTATGTTTGGGGGGGCTGATGGGTTTTCCACTGTCTTATGACATCGTGGCGCCGCAGATGCGGTCGCTGCAGAAGCTCGAAGCTGCGTTGCAGCGCCTGGATCTTCGCTGGGAGGTCATCGACACCACTGCACGCATCGTGTGCCCGGGCGAGGCGGCGGGTTTCCTGCATACCCTGGACCAGACGCGTACCGCGTTCGCTACGCTGGCCCAGGAGATGGTGGAGCACATTGCCACCACCCACCTGAGCAACCGCATGGGCGACCTGGCGTCCCGCGCCCAGGTGGCCATCGATATTCTGGTGCGCAACCTTTTCGAGCGCACGGCCGATGTCGGCTTCATCGCCACCGATGGACCGCTGGTGGATTTTTTGGAGGCTGCGGGAGTCCAAGGCGACCCCGATGCCGCCACGCTGCTGCGCCAGCGGTTGCAAGAGTACCGCGCCAAATACACCGTCTATGACGACATCCTGCTGCTGGATGCCTGTGCCCATCCGTTGCTGGGCCTGCAAGACCGGCAGGTGACCGAGGCCTTGGTTGTGCAGGAACCCTCGTGGTGGCGGGGTGCGATGGACAGGCCCGGTTATGGCGAGCACTACGGTGCCTCGGACTGGTATCCCGGCGAAGGCGATCTGCTGCTGTATGTGCACCGCGTTGTATCGGCGCAGGGGCGCGCCTGCGGGGCCGTGGTGCTGCGCTTTGGACTCCATTCCGAGCTGGAGTCGATCTTTGCCGACCTGCGCGACCCCGAGGACCGCGTGGCGCTGCTGCTTGTGGATGGAAGTGACCGTGTCATTGCGTCCAGCAAGCCCGCTGAATTCTCGGTGGGCGAGGTCCTGGCCACTGGCTCTCTGCAGTCGCCCGACGCCCGCCCCTGCACCCACCGGGGCCACGACTACCTGGCGCAGGCGCGCACCACCCGGGGCTACCAGGGCTACCAAGGCCTGCCCTGGCGGGCGGTGGCGCTGGTGCGGCTGGATGCGGCGTTCAAGGGCGAGCAAGGTATGCAGGAGACGGCAGGGGGCGGTGGCGCGCCGGCGACGGCTGAGGCCGCGCGCATGGAGGTGGACGATCCCATGCTGCGCGCCATTGTGGAACGCGCCCGCGCCATCGAAGAAGGGCTTACCCGCGTGATCTGGAATGGCAAGGTGGCCGAATCGGCGGTGAGCGCAGGCTCGTCGATCCATGCTGTGTTTGACCAGATCGGGCGCACGGGCAAGGACACCATTGCCGTCTTCGACGGTGCCATCCAGGAACTGCGCGGACTGCTGCTGGCAGGGCGCCGCGCCGAGATGAAGGCCCATGCGGGCCTGGCGGTCCGCATCATGGACCGCAACCTCTACGAACGTGCCAACGACTGCCGCTGGTGGGCGCTGTCCGAAGAACTGACCCATGCGCTGGGTGACATCCAGGCACGGGGCGCGCCCGGGCAATCAGCCGCTGCAGCACAGCGCGCGGCACAGATCCTCGCGCACCTCAACAGCCTCTACACGGTGTACCGGCGCGTGGCGCTGTTTGACCGCCAGGGGCGTGTGGTGGCCGTGTCCTGCGATGCCAACACGCTGCCCGCCGACCTGCCACTGGATGCCGACCTGGTCCGGCGCACCCTGGCCTTGCAAGGTTCGCAGGCCTACGCCGTGTCGCCCATGCAGCCCCAGGCGCTGGCCGATGGCTTGCCCGCCTATGTGTACTGCGCCGCGCTGCGCGCTGCGCCGGGCGGCCCGGTGGTGGGCGGCATCGCGCTGGCCTTCAACTGCGCCACCGAGCTGAAGGCCATGCTGCGCGACGCACTGCCGCAGGGCCAGGGCATGCGCGGCTTCTTCACCGATGCGCAGGGGCGCGTGCTGGCCAGCGCAGACGAGGATGGCATGGATGCCGCTCAGGGCGGTGCGCAACCTGTGCTGCCTTTTGTGTCAGATATCGCACGGGCCGCAGTGCCACCCGCCGCCGCAGGGCGGCAGCCCGGGCAGGGCGCAAGAACTTCCTCTGCGGCGACTGCGTCTGTCCTGCCCGCCACCGCGCAGCGCGTGCACTGGCAAGGGCAGGACTATCTGGCGGGTGTGGCGGTCAGCACCGGATACCGGGAATTCAAGCGCGACGATGGATACCGGGAACCCGTGTACTCCGTATTGCTGATGCCCGTACAGCCCGCCGTGGCCAGCGGCGGTGCCCTGGCCTTGCCGCAGTCATCTGCGCAAGGGGCGGGCGGCAATGTGCGCCGCTATGGTGTGGTGGCCTGTGGCGCCCTGCTGCTGGCCATTGACAGCGTGCACGTGCAGCAGGCCATGTCGGCCGCGCGTCTGGTGCAGGTGCCGGGCCCGGCGCAGCTGGCCGGCATGCTGGAGATTGCCCACGAAGGCGGCACCCGCATGGCGCCCGCCTATGACGCCTGCCGCATTGCGGGCCTGTCTGCATTGGCCGACCCTCGGCGGGCCGTGGCGGTCGTGGTGAAGAGCCAGGGCCGCCCGGTGGTGCTGTTGGTGGAGCGTCTGGTGGGCGTGGTGTCGCAGGACAGCGTGCACCCAGTGCCCGGCAGCGTGTCCGCACATGCCCCATGGATCACGGGCATCCTGAGCGACCGAGGCTCGGGCCAGGCCATCGTGTATGTGGTGGACCCCAATGGCCTGGATGCCCGGTGGGTACCCTTGCCACCCGAGGTGCTTGCGGCACCCTCAGCCAGCAGTACTGTTGCAGAGTTGACAACGCAGCGCTGACCGGGCCTGGCCTGGCCTAGCTTGCGGACGCTGCCTGGTTGGGTCAGGTGGCGCCAGGGTCCTCGTCATTCGTGTCGCCGTCCGTATCGCCACCAATGGCTTTCTGGATGGCATGCATCGTGAAGCCGCGTGCCATCAGGAAGCGGACCTGGCGCGAGCGTTCTTTCATGTCCAGCGGCACCTGGCCAAACTTGCGCTGCCATACCTCTCGGGCACGCTGCACCTCGGTGGCCAGCAGCGGGGCCGTGGCCTCGCGCACCAGCTCATCGGCCACTCCCCGGTTGCGCAGTTCCCGAACGAGGCGGGCTGCACCCAGGCGGGGGCCACGGCGGTGCACCAGGGATTGGGCCGCGCGCTGGTCGCTCAGCCAGTCCTGCTCCACCAGCAGGTCCAGCAGGGCGGCCAGCTCCTCGGGGCTCTCTGCATGGGGCGCCAGCTTGGCGGCCAGCTCGCTGCGGGAATGCTCCCGCTGGCTTAGCAGGCGCAGGGCCCGGCCCTTGAGCGAGAGCGTGGTGAACCCCATGAATTTATTTGCTTCAAATTTGATAGCTACTAGCGATTGCCAATCAAGCGCTAGCAGCCAATTTTGCTTGAAACTTCGGAGTTCACTCGTCCGCAGTGGCGGCAGGGGCCTGCAGTGCGCCAGGCAGCAGCGCAATGCCCAGGCCTTCGCGCACCTTGTTCTCGATCTCGCGGGCGAGGTCGGGGTTCTCACGCAGGAACTCACGCGCGTTGTCGCGGCCCTGGCCGATTTTTTCGCCGTTGTAAGCGTACCAGGCACCGCTCTTTTCCACGATCTTGGCGGTCACGCCCATGTCGATGATTTCGCCCTCGCGGCTGATGCCCTCGCCGAACAGGATGTCGAACTCGGCCGTCTTGAAGGGTGGGCTCACCTTGTTCTTGACCACCTTGACCTTGGTTTCGTTGCCGATGGCTTCGTCGCCCTTCTTAATGGTGCCGGTGCGGCGGATATCCAGGCGCACGGAGGCATAGAACTTGAGCGCGTTACCGCCGGTGGTGGTTTCTGGCGAGCCGAACATCACGCCGATCTTCATGCGGATCTGGTTGATGAAGATGACCATGCAATTGGTCTTCTTGATCGTGGCGGTCAGCTTGCGCAGCGCCTGGCTCATCAGGCGGGCCTGCAGGCCGGGCAAGGCGTCGCCCATCTCGCCTTCGATTTCGGCCTTGGGCGTGAGCGCGGCGACCGAGTCCACCACGATCAGGTCCACTGCGCCAGAGCGCACCAGGCTGTCCACAATTTCCAGGGCCTGCTCGCCGGTGTCGGGCTGGCTGATCAGCAAGTCGGACAGTTGCACCCCCAGTTTCTGGGCGTACTGCACATCCAGCGCGTGTTCGGCATCCACAAACGCGCAGGTACCGCCCAGCTTCTGCATCTCGGCAATCACCTGCAGCGTGAGCGTGGTCTTGCCCGACGATTCCGGGCCATAGATCTCGACCACGCGGCCACGGGGCAGGCCGCCCACGCCCAGCGCGATATCGAGGCCCAGCGAGCCGGTGGAGACAACCTGGATGTCCTCGATCACCTCACCTTCACCCAGGCGCATGATCGTGCCCTTGCCAAACTGCTTCTCGATCTGGGCGAGCGCGGCGGCCAGGGCCTTGGCCTTTTCGGTGTTCACGGGCAATGCGGGGTTGGTGCCTTTGACTGCGACGTCCATGAGAAACTCCTTGAAAAACAACAGGTTGGATGCTTGCATCGCTCTGCGGTTAATCACAGGCTGGATGCTTGAACAGTAGTTTATGCGAGCAATGGAATCGAGATAAAGCAATTTTTAGTCAGTTTGCCTGACAATTGGTGATGACCGATTTTTCGCCTGTTGCCGCCTCCGTTGCGCCGCTCCCGGGCCACGATGACCGCTGGCGCCAAACCCACCTGGGCCGCCTGATGGGCAGTGCCCTGCGCCGCTTCGATGCGCGGGTGTTGCAGCTCATGGCGCGCAATGTGGAGGTGCCGCTGGCGCTGTCCAACCTGGCAGCACGCGACCAGGTGACGGCTGCGCACGTGCACATCACCCGGCACCTGGCATTGCAGGGCGACCGGCTGACCGACCTGGCCCAGCGCGCGGGCATGACCAAGCAGGCCATGGCCAACCTGGTGGACCAGTGCGAGGCCTGGGGGCTGGTCACGCGCCAGCCAGACCCGCTGGATGCGCGGGCGCGCCGCGTGTGCTTCACGCCCACCGGCCTGGCGTGGCTGCAAGCGTTCCGGGATTCAGTGGCGCAGGCCGAGGCGGAGTTTCGCGCCGAAGTGGGCAATGACGTTGCCACCGTGGTGGCGATTGGGCTGGAGGCCTATGCGGGCGGCGACACCGAAACCTGAGCACCCACCGGCTCGGCGCACGCCAGCAGCCATTCCCTGAAGCATTGCAGCGCATGTAGCTGCGTGCGGCCTTCGGGATAGCAGAACCAGTAGCCCACATCGCTCCGATAGCCGCCGCGCAGGTTGGCATCCGGCAGGGGCTCGCGCACCAGGCCCGCCGTGATTTCGTCCTGCACCAGGCAGCGCGGTACCAGCGCCAGGCCCATGCCGGCCATCACCGCGCGGATCATGGTCTGGAACTGGTCGAACTGCGGCCCGGCCAGCGGGTCGATGAGGGCCTCCACCCCGTGCGTCTCGCTCCAGCGCAACCACGCCTCGGGCACGGTCACGTGGCGCAGCAGGGTGTAGCTAGCTACGTCGCGCGGGGTGTGGATGGGCCAGTCGGCCACCTTGGTGCGGGGGGCGATCAGGGCCACCTCGTTGCCCGTGATGTGGTGGGCGTGCGCGCCGGGCCAGTGGCCGTCGCCGAACAGGATGGCGCAGTCCAGCTCGGGCCGGGTGAAGTCGTAGCTGTGCACATAGGGCACAAAGTGCAGCGTGATTTGCGGATGCTGCTGCTGGAACTGCGGCAGGCGTGGGATGAGCCACTTGGCGGCAAACGTGGGCAGGCTGGAAAGGTGCAGCGCGCCGCCGCCGTCATCGCTGGTGATCAGCTCCAACGTGGCCGCCTCCAGCTGCGCCAGCACGCCGCGCACGGCCTTTTCATAGCGCTCGCCAGCGGGAGTGAGCGCCAGGCGCTTGCGGCTGCGCTCGAACAGCGGCACGCCGATCCAGGTCTCCAGCTCCTTGATCTGCTTGCTGACCGCACTTTGCGTGAGGTGCAGGGCCTCGGCCGCGCGGGAGACCCCGCCGAACCGCGTCACCGTGGAGAACGCCCGGAGCAAGTGAAGGGGTGGTGAAAGGCGGCGAAGGGATGACATAGTAAGTAATCAAATCATTCCAAATGGGAATGTTATCAGGCATATCCATTGCTTGGTAGAGCGCATTGAATCCTTTAACCTCAATGCAACTCATAGGAGAAACGCCCATGCAACGCCGTCATCTGCTCTCAATGCTGGCCGCCGTATCTTTCGCTCCCGGAATGTCTTTGGCGCAGGAGGGTAAGCCTCTGCGCATCATTGTTCCGTTCCCACCCGGGGGCGCCACGGACATCACGGCCCGCAGCCTGCAAGAGTCGCTGGCCCGCATCCTCAAGCAGCCCGTGGTGCTGGAAAACCGGGGCGGCGCAGGCGGCTCCATCGGCATGGCCGAAGTGGCCCGCGCGCCGGCAGACGGCCTCACCATAGGCGTGGCCACGCTGTCCACCCACGGCGTGAACCCCGCCGTGTACACCAAGCTGCCCTACCACCCAACCAAGGACTTCATCGGCGTGACCGAGATCGTCAAGGCCCCGGGCGTCATCGTGATCAACCCAGCCGTGCTGCCCGTCAAGGACTTTGCGGAGCTGGTGAAGTACCTCAAGGCCAACCCCGGCAAGGTGTCGTACGCGACGCCAGGCAACGGCACCATCGGCCACATGTGGGGCGAGCTGTTCAAGAGCAGCACGGGCACCTCCATGGTGCACATCCCCTACCGTGGTGCAGGCCCGGCCATCAACGATGTGCTGGCAGGCCAGGTGGCGGTGTACTTTGACCAGGTCGCTTCGTCGCTGCCACACGTCAAATCCGGCAAGCTCAAGGCACTGGCCGTGTCCTGGCCCGCACGCCTGGACGTGTTGCCCGATGTGCCTACTTATGGCGAGCTCGGCTACAAGCAGGCCAACGAACCGTCGTGGTTTGGCCTCGTGGCGCCCGCAGCCACACCCGCTGCTGCGGTAGAACGCATCCAGCAGGCCGTGGCCCAGGCGCTCAAGGAACCCGCGGTGCGCGAGCGCCTGGCGGGCCAGGGGCTGTACCCGTCGGGCACCACGCCCAAGGAGTTCACCGCCCAGATCGCCAGCGAGATCGACAAGATGAAGCGCGTGGCCGCTTATGCCAACGTGGTGCTGGACTGATCTCCGCCCCCCCGTACCCCCGTACCGGCCACAGCCGGGATGCTGTGAATTGGGTTCACGATGCAGTGGTTGCCCTGTCTTCAGGGATAACCATAGTCACATCCCGGTCTGGGCGGCTAGGCCAGCCGCCCTCCTTTGCGCACACTCTGCCTATGCATTCAGCCTTGAAACTGATCCACCACCGCTTTCAGCACGCCCAACCGGGAGCCACCGGTTCACCCGGGCAGGCCACGCAACCATCTGCCACTGTCACTGCGGTGTCCGGCAGTACACCGCTGGTGCTTGACTCTCCCCACAGCGGCACTCAGTACCCCGCCGACTTTGGCTCCGCCCTCGCCTTGGCCACCCTGCGCCGTGCGGAAGACACCCACGTCGAAAAAATCTACGCCTTTGCCCCGGCGCTGGGCGTGGCCTGGGTCGAGGCCCACTTCCCCCGCATCTACCTTGATGCCAACCGCGACACCACCGAGCTGGATACCAGCCTGATCGACGGCGAATGGACCGACCCCATCTCCACCGACCCCAAGGTGCTCAGCAAGGTGCGCCTGGGCAAGGGCCTGATCTGGAAGTTCACCGACGAGGGTGAGCCCATCTACCACCGCCAGCTCACCGTGGCCGAAGTGCGTGCGCGCATCGACCAATGCTGGCGCCCCTACCACGCGGCAGTGGCCCAGGCCATCGATGCCGCCCATGCGCGCCACGGCTACAGCATCCACCTTAACTGCCACTCCATGCCCGCCGTGGCCGGGCGCTTTGCCACCGAGTTTCCGGGCCTCGAACACGCCGATTTCGTGGTGGGCGACCGCGACGGCACCACGGCCAGCCCCGCGCTGTCCGCACTGATCTGCGATCACCTGCGCGCGTGTGGCTACAGCGTGGAATACAACCACCCCTACAAAGGCGTGGAGCTGGTGCGCCGCTATGGCAACCCTGCGCAGCACCGCCACAGCATCCAGGTCGAGATCAACCGCAAGCTCTACATGGACGAGCGCACGCTGGCGCAGGTGCCCGAGGGCATGGCGCGGCTGCAGGCCGACCTGCAGGCGCTGGTGCGCAGGCTGCTTGCGCACGATCCGCGCTGACAGGGGCGAGCCGCTTTCAGAACCGCTTCTCAGGCCAGCAGTACAGAAACGCTTTCGTACAGCAGCGCGATGCTGTCCTCGGTGGCGATGTTGCTGTGCGCAAAGGCGGCGCGCGACCCGTCCATGGCCACCAGCGACAACGCCTGAAACCCGCCGGTTTCACCCGTGTGCAACAGCCAGCCTGCGCCCTGCATGGCGTGCGTGATCCACCCCAGCGCATAGCGGTTGGCAGGAGCGCGTGCCAGCTCTTGCAGCCCCTGCAGGTAACTGCGGGGCAGGGGCGTGGCGTCACCCCTGAGGGCGTGCAGGTGCCATTGCAGCCACAGGGCGTCGTCCCGCGCGGTCAGGCTCACGGCGCCGGCTGGGTTCAGGATTTCCAGCCATGCGCGCTCGGGCGCCCCGGCCAAGCTTTGGGGCTGTAGTTGCCCACCTTCCAGTGCATGGCCTGCGGGCTGGTCGCTACCCCTTCGCAAAGGCTCGCCGACGAACAGGGAGATGCCCAGCGGCTGGGCCACGCGCTGGCGCAGCAAGTCTGCCCAGTCCTGCCCCGTGGCGGCGCGCAGCATGCGGGCCGCCAGCGCATAGCCAGCGTTGGAGTACGCAAAATCCGGGTCGGCCCCCGTGCCCCGGACAGGGGCCTGGCGCAGCAGCCACTGCAGGAAGAAGTCCTCCACTTCGGCGGGCGCTTGCAGTCGGGTGAGCACGTCGGTGCCCACTTCGCCGAGGAACATCGCCACATCCTCCGGTTTGTTGAATGCCATCACACCCGCGCGGTGGTCCAGCAATTGCCGCAGCGTGACACCCTGGTAGGCGGGCAGGGCCTCGCGGGCCAATCCGGGCAGCGTCTGCGCCAGCGTGCTGTCCCAGCGCAGCAGGCCCTGGTCCACCACGCTGGCGGCCACACACGCCGTCATGGCCTTGGTGTTGGAGCCAATTGCCATCAGGTCGCCACGCTCCAGCGCGGCGGTGCCGCCCAACCTGCGCAGCCCGGCCACCGCCACCTGGGCGCGCGTGGAATCCGTCCAGCCGGTGGCCGCACCCACAACGCCTTGGGACACCAGCTTGCTGGCCTGCGACTGCAGGCGCTCCAGCAAGGCGTCAGCGCCATCGTCGCTACCGCCGCCACAGGCGGTCACCAGGGTGCCCAGGCCAGCTGCGGCCAGCCAGCGGCGACGAGAGAGGACGGCGCCGCGCGCCGCAAGGAAATTCAGGAAGTTCATGGCATCTCGCAAAGAAAAGATGCCCGATTGTTGGAACGCGAACCTTGGGCCTACCCAAAGGTCTCAGCTGGCCAGCGCAGCGTGAAGCCCACGCCCCGGCCCTGCAGGCCCGTGCCGACAGTGACCCGCCCGCCCAGGTGTCCCATGGCCTGCTGCGCGATGGTGAGCCCTAGGCCGGAGCCGCTGCTGCGCGCGCGTGGCGAACGCCAGAACCGCTCGAAGACCCGTGTCTGCTCGCCGGCCTCAATGCCTGGGCCGTCATCGGCAATCCAGACCACCACGTCGCCACCGTCCTGGCTCACGCGCAACTGCACCTCGTGCCCGGCGCCCGGTCCGCAGCCATGCTTGAGGGCGTTGTCCAGCACATTGCCCAGCGCCGACCACAGCAGCTGGCGGTCAAAGGCCAGCACCCAGGCATCGGGCCCTTCGAGCGACAGCTCCACGCCCGTCTCGTCCGCCCAGCGCATGCGCTGCGCCAGGCAGTCCTGCAGCAAGGCCATCAGGTCCTGCCGTTCGGCGCTGGGGGGCGGGGCTTCCTCCAGCGCAGCCAGCGTGAGCAATTGCTCGCTCAGGTGGGCCGCGCGCTCAACGGCGTGCATCAGCGCCTCAGAGGCCCGCGCCCGCGCGGGGCCCTCGGGTGCCTGGAGAAGCACGTGGGCCTGGGTGGCAATGACTGCCATGGGCGTGCGCAGCTCGTGGGCCGCGTCGTGCACAAGCGCCTTCTCACGTGCCAGGTGGGCGCGCAGTCGGTTGAGCAAGTGGTCGAATGCCTGGGCCAGCCCGCGCAGTTCGCGCTCGGGGGGCAGGTCCTGCAGGGGGCGCAGGTCGTGGGCAGAGCGCGCCGCGATCTGGGCACCCAGCCGCGCCAGTGGGCGCAGGCCCGTGCGGACGGCCAGCCACAGCGGCAGTCCCACCAGGGGCAGCGCCAGCAGCACCGAGGCCGCGAGGTCTTCGCCCATGAAGCTGAGCAGGCGCGCGTCGGACAACAGGGGCTCTGCCACCAGCACGCGCCACGCGCCCGAGGTTTCCCACGCGGCCCAGTGCGAGCGCCCTGCAATCACCAACTTGGCGTGGCCGGACGGGCCGGCCAGGGCAACGGCGGGGAGGTCGGCGGCGCTGCTATGAAACAGCTGCCCGTGCGTGTCCTGCAGCTGCAGCACGACTTTCTCGCCCTGCAGCAGTTCCACGTCCAGGCGCATGGCGTTGAACGTCTGTGCCGTGCCGCGCACCAGCGCGCGGGCTTCCACCGGGTCGGGCATGGAGGCCAGCGGCACTGCCAGCCCCTGTGCCAGCTGGCGCACGCCCGGGTTGGTGCCCATGGTCTCGTAGTGGGTGTAGGCCATCTGCGCCAGCAGCACCAGCCACACCAGCCCCATGGCTGCAAGCAGCGCCAGCAGGGTGCGCCGCGTGAGGCTGGGGCCCCACCAGCGGTTCCATGCGCCGTGTGCAAGGACAGGCCACTTCATGGCTGCAGCCGGTAGCCCACGCCGCGCACCGTGACCACGCGCTGGGCGCCAATCTTCTTGCGCAGGTTGGAGATATGCACCTCCAGCGTGGCGGCGTCCAGCGCATCGCCCAGCGGTTCGAGCCGCTGGGCGAGCACGTTCTTGGCGACCACGGTGCCGGGCTCGCGGGCCAGTTCCACCAGCAGGCGGAACTCGCGCGGCGACAGGGCCAGCAGGGCGTCGCCCTGCCAGGCCTCATGCCGCCGGGGCGCAATCCGCAGTGTGCCCAATGTCCATTCCTCGCAGGCCTGGCGGGCGCTGCGCCGCAGCACCGCGTGCAGGCGCGACAGCAGCTCGGGCACGTGAAAGGGCTTGAGCACATAGTCGTCCGCACCGGCGTCCAAGCCGTCCAGCCGGTCCTGCAGCGCCGTGCGGGCAGTGATGACGATCACGGGCACCGCGAGCCCCGCGCGCCGCCAGTGGCGCAGCAGCGCCATGCCCTGGCCGTCGGGCAGGGTCAGGTCCAGCAGCACGGCGGCAATGTCGTTGGCGTCTGGCACTGGCGGCGTGGCGGCCACGCTACGCAGCCATTGCACCGTGAAGCCGTCCAGCTGCAGGGCCTGCAGCAGCGCTTGTCCCAGGTCCAGATCGTCTTCAATGAGCAGGATGTGCATGGCGGTGATTGTCCCCGCCCAAGCTTGCACGAAACCAAAGACCAGGCGGGAGCCAGACGCCTAAAATCACAGCACAGGCGCGGCACCAGACCGCCGCCACCTCACCAGGAGACAACGCATGCGCATTCTCATTGCCGAAGACGACCAGGTGCTGGCCGATGGCCTGCTGCGCACCCTGCGCGCCTCGGGAGCCGTGGTGGACCACGTGGCCAGCGGCACCGAGGCCGATGCAGCGCTCCTGACCAACAACGAATTCGACCTTCTCATCCTGGACCTGGGCCTGCCCAAGATGCACGGGCTGGAGGTGCTCAAAAAGCTGCGCGGCCGAGGCTCCGCCTTGCCCGTGCTCATCCTCACCGCCGCTGACAGCGTGGAAGAGCGTGTGAAGGGCCTGGACTTTGGCGCCGACGACTACATGGCCAAGCCCTTCAGCCTGCAGGAGCTCGAAGCCCGCGTGCGCGCCCTCACGCGGCGGGGAATGGGCGGCACCAGCAGCGCCATCAAACACGGCCCGCTGGTGTACGACCAGGCCGGCCGCGTGGCCACCATCGACGGCAAGATGATCGAGCTGTCGGCGCGCGAGCTGGGCCTCTTGGAGGTGCTGCTGCAGCGCGCGGGCCGCCTGGTGAGCAAGGAGCAACTGGTGGAGCGCCTGTGCGAGTGGGGCGAAGAAGTCAGCAACAACGCCATCGAGGTCTACATCCACCGGCTGCGCAAGAAGATCGAAGGCGGGCCCATCCGCATTGCTACCGTGCGCGGCCTCGGCTACTGCCTTGAGAAGATTCCAGGATGAAGATGCACCCCCTGAGTCGCCTTCGGCGCCTTCCCCCTGAAGGGGGACGCACCCGGTGGCCTGGCGAAGCCAGTTCCACGGGTGCACTGGCTTGGGCTGCGCCAGTTTCGCAGGCTGTGAGCTGCGATTGCGTGCTGATGAATGCTCATAAAAATATAGCTACTGGCGCTTGATGGATAAGCGCTAGAGGCCAATATCATTCAAAAACACCACGGCGAACGCCTTGAAAATATTCCAGCGAGAGCAGCGATCCCTGTTCGGCGAAATCCTCGACTGGATGCTCACGCCGCTGCTGCTGCTGTGGCCCGTCAGCCTGGCGCTGACCTGGCTGGTGGCACAGGGCCTGGCCAACAAGCCGTTTGACCGGGCGCTCGAATACAACGCCCACGCCCTTGCCCAGCTGGTGGGCGTGGCGGGCAACAAGGTGCAGTTCAACCTGCCCCAGCCTGCCAGCGAGATCCTGCGGGCCGATGAGTCCGACATCGTCTACTACCAGGTGCTGGGCCCCGGCGGGGAGTTCCTCTCCGGCGAGCGCGAGCTGCCCGAGCCGCCCGCCGACGAGGTGCCCATGTCCGGCGAGGTGCGCCTGCGCGACGGCGAAATGCGCGGTATCGAGATCCGCGTCGCCTACATCTGGGTGCGCCTGCCCTTGCCAGATACCCCCGTGGCGCTGGTGCAGGTGGCCGAAACGCGCGAAAAGCGCAGCGTGCTGGCCACCGAAATCATCAAGGGCGTGATGCTCCCGCAGTTCGTGATCCTGCCGCTGGCCGTGTTGCTGGTGTGGCTGGCGCTGGCGCGGGGCATCCAGCCGCTCAACCAGCTGGAGCAGCGCATCCGCGCGCGCAACCCCGACGACCTCTCCCCGCTGGACGACCGCACGGTGCCGCTCGAAGTGGCGCCGCTGGTGGCGTCGGTGAACGACCTGCTGCAGCGCCTGAACGACTCGCTGGCCACGCAAAAGCGCTTTCTCGCTGACGCGGCGCACCAGCTCAAAACACCCCTGGCAGGCCTGCGCATGCAGGCCGACCTGGCCCAGCGCGAGGGCACCAGCACGGAAGAGCTCAAGCGTTCGCTGCAGCAAATTGGCCGCTCCAGCATCCGCGCCACACACACCGTCAACCAGCTGCTGGCGCTGGCGCGCGCCGAGGGCAGCGGCGTGGGTTTTGCCCGCCAGCCGTGTGACCTGGCGCGCCTGACCATCGAGGTGGTGCGCGACTCGGTGCCGCGTGCCCTGGAGAAACACATCGACCTGGGCTACGACGGTGCCGAGCCCGGCGCGCCCGGCGTGATGCTCGACGGCAACCCCACGCTGCTCAAGGAACTGGTGCGTAACCTGGTGGACAACGCCCTCAACTACACACCTTCCACGCCCGACAAGCCGGGCGTGGTCACGGCCCGCGTGCTGGCCGATACGTTTGGCCATGTGCTGATGCTGCAGGTCGAAGACTCCGGCCCCGGCGTGCCCGAGGCCGAGCGTGAGCTGGTGTTCCAGCCGTTCTACCGTGCGCTGGGCAGCGAGGCCGACGGCTCCGGCCTGGGCCTGCCCATCGTGCTGGAGATCGCCAGCAAGCACGGCGCCGAGGTCACGCTCGAAGACGCACGCCCGGGCCAGCAGCCGCCGGGCGCGCGCTTCAGCGTGCGTTTTGCCGCGCGCGATGAGGTGGCGGGCGGCTGAACAGCACCGCCCGAATACGGGCACGCCGCAGGGGCGATGCACTACACCCCGCCGCCCCGCGCTGGGCTGCGGCATCATGCGACCTCTTTGACCCCAAGCTGCCACCATGCCTCCATCACCCCGCCGTTTTGTCAACACCCACCCCGGCGTCGTCATTGGCAATTTCCCCTGGTACGAGATGGTGTGGCGCTCGCTGCGCGGCGATTTCAAACCCCGCTCGGACCCCGCCGGGGGCTATGAAGCCTTTGCCCGGCAGTGGAGCGCGCCCGTGGACCACGCGCGTCTGGCGCAGCGCCCGCAGGCACCGGTCGTCACCTGGCTGGGCCATGTGTCCATCCTGCTGCAGGTGGCGGGTCTGAACGTGCTGATGGACCCGACGCTGTGCGGCTTTGCCGGGCCACTCGGCCGCTTTGGCGCACCACGCCGCGTACCGGCACCGCTGACCCCCGAGCAGTTGCCGTCCATCGACGTGGTGCTGATCTCGCACAACCACTACGACCATCTGTGCTACGGCACCTTGCGCCGCCTGCGCGACGCGGGCCAGTCGCCGCGTTTTGTGGTGCCCCTGGGCCTGGGAGGTTGGTTCACCCAGCGCGGCATGGGCCCCGTGACCGAGCTGAACTGGTGGGAACACACCGACATCGCCCCGGGTGTGCGGGTGCACTTCACGCCCGCCCAGCACTGGAGCCGCCGCACCCCGTGGGATACCAACGCCTCGCTGTGGGGCGGCTATGCGCTGGAATGGGCGCGCCCGGACGCTGGGGACCCCTGGCGTTTTCTGTTTCCGGGCGATACGGGCTACAGCGACGACTTCAAGGCCATCCGCCAGCGCCTGGGGGCCGTGGATTTCCTGGCCCTGCCCATCGGCGCCTACCTGCCGCGCGATTTCATGAAGCCCATGCACGTGAACCCCGAGGACGCCGTGCAGCTGATGCTGGATGTGGACGCCAAGCAGGCCATGGGCGTGCACTGGGGCACGTTCATGCTGACGCAGGAGGCGTTTGACCACCCTCCGCGCGACGTGGCCGCTGCACTGGCGCAGCGCGGCCTGCCGCAGGACCGGGTCTGGCTCATGCGCCACGGCGAGACGCGCGCCGTCCCGATGTGACAACCGGCGGCGCAAGCGATGGCCCTGCCATCGCAGCTGCTGCGGTTACGCGCAGTTGCGCAGCGTCTTGCCCGCCATGGCGCTGCGTAGCGCATCAAACTGCGGGCGCAGTGCGTCGGTCACGGCGGGCAGGCGCAGCGTGAAGCCGGGGGACTCGGGCCGCTCCTGGATCACGCGGGCCGTGCGCACGCCCTTGTTGCCCAGGTTGGCCAGTTCGCGCTCTGCGGCCTCTTTGGACGAAAAACGGCCGAGCGAGAGGCCGTATTCCAGTGTGCCGCCTGCCCGGTCGTGGTCTACCTTGCGGGCTCGCAGTTCGGCGCGTTTGCGGTCCAGCGTTTCCAGGTCTTCAAAGCGGCCCATGTAGACCATCCAGCGGCCCGGGATGGGCGTGGGCTCCAGCAGCCAGCTGCCCGGCGGCAGGTTGGCGGCGGCGGTACGCAGGGCGTCGGCCTGGCGCTCGTCAAATACACCGGCCTGCAGGCATTCGGCGGTATCGGCAGGGGGTGGGGAGGAGGCGGCGGAAGACGCCACGTCGGCCGATACGGTGGCCGTGCCGGGGGTGGAGGGAGAGGGCGGGGGGGAGGACGAAGAAGAGGAGGAGGAAGAGGTTTTGCTGGGGTTCACACGCAGGATCTGCAGCGTCTCGGGTCGGATCTGCTGGTTCATGCGCTGCGGCTCGGCCTGTACCTCGGGGGCAAAGCCCCAGTCCTTGAGCAGCCCTTGCGACCACGCGTAGTAGCCCGCGTTGGCCAGCAGCAGTGCGATCACGGCAAGACGGAGCATGGAGCGCGGCCTTTCAGGAACATCGAGATCAACAAAGGGAGCTTTTTCACACCGGAGGCACCGCAGTGGGCCGCACGCTGATTTCGGAACTCGTGATGGCTTGCATGCCGCCCGCAGTGTGCACCAGCAGCGCACCATCGTCCCCCACGCCGTGCGCCGTGCCGGTGTGGCCGTCGCTCAGCGTCACGGCCCGGCCCTGCAGCACATCGCGGGCTGCAAAGCGGGGCTGCATGGGGCCAAAGCCGTAGCCCTCGAACGACTGCAGCATGGCCACCAGCGCGGGCACGATGCGCAGCAGGGCGGAGGGGGCGTCCAGGCCGGGCTCTACGTCCTGCAAGCTGCCGGGCGGCATGCTCATGCCCTCGGCGCTGCGCGGCAGCACGTTGATGCCGATGCCCACCACCACATACCGTGCGGTGCTGGCACTGGCTGTTGCAGCAGAGGCTGCCTGGGGCGCCACAAAACTCGCGGTCTCCACCAGGATGCCGCCAAGCTTGCGGTCACCCGCCGTGCCGCCCAGCCAGAGGTCGTTGGGCCACTTGAGCCCCACACGCGCGGGCTGGTCGGCGCCCAGAGCGGGCAGCACGGGCTGCAGGCTTTCAGCCACGCTCACCCCCACAGCGAGCGAGAGACCCGACCAATCCTGCGGCGCCAGCGGCAGCCCCAGCGACATCATGAGGGATGGTATGGCCCCCACGCTTGCCGCTTCGCGTGCGGCGCTGCCCCCCAAGGGGGCCTTCGCAGCTTGGGGCGGCCCGGCGCTGCTCACATCCACACCGCTTTGCCACACCCGTCCCAGCCGCCCGCGCCCGGCGGTCTGCTGCTCGGCCACCAGCAGCGTGGGCTCGCACTGGCCGTTGCGCGCGCGGCGCATCAGCTCGGTGTTGGTGGAGTCGATGGTGGGCAGCACCTCGACGGTAAAGCCCGGTAACAGCGGTGACACCGCTTCCCAGATGGCCTCGGCGGGCCAGCGGATGGGGGAGGCGGCGCTCACTGGCTTCGGCCCCGTGGCTTGGTGGTTGAAGGCGCTTTGGGGGCTTTGGCTTTCTTGGCGGAAGACTGGGCTAGAGAGGGTTTGGATGGTGGCAACGGCACCGGTGGTGCCCAGCCACGCTTGGGCGCCAGCAGCGTGCCCCGGCAGTTCTTGCTGCCGCACCAGCAGGGGTATTCGGCCTTGAGTTTCTTGGTGTAGCGCTCTTCGATGATCAGGCCGTAGTCGTAGTTCAGCTCTTCGCCCGCCTTGATATTGCGCAGCGCGGTGATAAAAATGCGGCCGTCCCGCTCATCGGCGTAGCAGTTGGGGTTGCAGCTGTGGTTGATCCAGCGCGACGAATTGCCGCCGAACTTTGCGTCGATCACGTGGTCTTCATCCACATGAAAGTAGAACGTGTGGTTGGGTTGCAGGGGGTCGTGTGGGTGCCGGTCCTGCGCTTCCTGCCAGCCAATCACTTCGCCCGTGTACTCCACAAGGACTTCGCCTTCCGCAATATCCTGCACGGCAAACACGCCCTTGCCATGGACGCCAGAGCGCCGGGTCTGGATGCGGCGGCCCGGTGCAAGGGTGGGGGCGGCAGGCGATGCGGAGCGGGGCATGGCAAAAACTCTGTTAACTTGATAGTGCACACATGTGTGCGTGCGCGTGTATGCGTGTGCATGCGCGTGAGACCCGAATTGTAGAAGCGCCCGGAACCCGGGCAACCAGAATGACTGGCGAGAGCCCCAAAATGACCAAGACCCTGGTAATTGCAGAAAAACCCTCTGTCGCGCAAGACATCGTGCGCGCATTGACCCCCGTGGCCGGAAAGTTCGACAAACACGAAGACCACTTCGAGAACGACCGCTATGTAGTCACCAGCGCCGTGGGCCACCTGGTAGAGATCCAGGCGCCCGAAGAGTTTGACGTGAAGCGTGGCAAGTGGAGCTTTGCGCACCTGCCCGTGATCCCACCGTACTTCGACCTGAAGCCCGTGGACAAGACCAAGACGCGCCTGAACGCCGTGGTCAAGCAAGCCAAGCGCAAGGACGTGACGCAACTCATCAACGCCTGTGACGCGGGCCGCGAGGGTGAGTTGATCTTCCGTTTGATCGAGCAATACGCTGGCGGCGCCAAGCCCCTGGGCAAACCGGTCAAGCGCCTGTGGCTGCAATCCATGACGCCCCAGGCCATCCGCGACGGCTTTGACGCACTGCGCACCGAGCAGCAGATGGCGGGCCTGGCCAGTGCAGCCCGCAGCCGGTCTGAGGCCGACTGGCTGGTGGGCATCAACGGCACCCGCGCCATGACGGCGTTCAACTCGCGCGATGGCGGGTTCTTCCTGACCACCGTGGGCCGGGTGCAGACGCCCACCCTGTCGCTGGTGGTGGAGCGCGAAGAAAAGATCCGCAAGTTCATCAGCCGCGACTACTGGGAAATCCACGCCACCTTTGGCGCCCAGGCCGGTGAATACCCCGCCAAGTGGTTCGACCCCAAGTGGAAGAAGGGCGAGGATGTGGAAGCCCGCGCCGACCGCGTGTGGTCTGCCGCAGAAGCCCAGGCGATTGCCAACGCCGTGCGCGGCAAGCAGGCCACGGTCACCGAAGAGAGCAAGCCCACCACGCAAGCCTCGCCCCTGCTGTTCGACCTGACCAGCCTGCAGCGCGAGGCCAACGGCAAGTTCGGCTTCAGTGCCAAGACCACGCTGGCCCTGGCGCAAAGCCTGTACGAGCGTCACAAGGCCCTGACCTACCCGCGTACCGATTCGCGCGCGCTGCCCGAAGACTATCTGCCCGTGGCCAAGCAGACCTTCGAGATGCTGGCCGACAGCGGCATGCGCCACCTGGCGCCGCACGCGCTCACCGCGCTGAACAACAACTACATTCGCCCGTCCAAGCGCATCTTCGACAACAGCAAGGTGAGCGATCACTTTGCCATCATCCCTACACTGCAGGCGCCCAGCGGGCTGAGCGAGGCCGAACAAAAGCTGTACGACCTGGTGGTGCGCCGCTTCATGGCGGTGTTCTTCCCCAGCGCTGAATACACCGTGACCACGCGCATCAGCACCGTGGCGCCCCACAGCTTCAAGACCGAAGGCAAGGTGCTGGTCAAGCCGGGCTGGCTGGCCATCTACGGCAAGGAAGCGGCGGAGGAGGTGGAAGGCGGCAAGGACGGCGACAAGGGCCAGAACCTGGTGCCCGTGAAGCCCGGTGAAATGGTCAACACCCTGCAGGTGGACCCCAAGGGCCTCAAGACCAAACCGCCCGCACGTTATTCCGAAGCCACGCTGCTGGGCGCCATGGAAAGCGCGGGCAAGCAGATCGACGACGACGAACTGCGCGAAGCCATGCAGGAAAAAGGCCTGGGCACGCCAGCCACGCGCGCGGCCATCATTGAAGGCCTGCTGACTGAAAAGTACATGCTGCGCGAAGGCCGCGAGATCATCCCCACGGCCAAGGCGTTTCAACTGATGACGCTGCTGCGCGGGCTGGAGGTCGAAGAACTCTGCCGCGCCGACCTGACCGGCGAGTGGGAGTTCAAGCTCTCGCAAATGGAAAAGGGCCTGCTCAGCCGCGAATCCTTCATGGCCGAGATCGCCGCCATGACCGAGCGCATGGTCAAGAAGGCCAAGGAATACGACCGCGACACCATCCCTGGCGACTACGCCACGCTCGAATCGCCGTGCCCCAACTGCGGCGGCGTGGTCAAAGAGAACTACCGCCGCTTTGCCTGCGTGGGCAAACCCGGCTCGGAAGGCTGCGGATTCAGCTTTGGCAAGTCGCCCGCAGGCCGCACGTTTGAAACCGCAGAGGCCAACGCCCTGCTGCGCGACAAGAAGATCGGCCCGCTGGAAGGCTTCCGCTCCAAGGCGGGCTGGCCGTTCACGTCCGAGATCGTCATCAAGTACGACGACGAGGCGCACAACTACAAGCTCGAATTCGACTTTGGCGATGACAAGAAAGGCGAAGAGTCCGGCGAGATCGTCGAGTTTGAAGACGCGTCGCTGGGTGCCTGCCCCATTTGCGGATCGGAAGTGCATGAGCACGGCAGCAACTACGTGTGCAGCAAGGCCGTGCCCACCGCTGCGCAGCCCACACCGAGTTGCACCTTCAAAAGCGGCAAGATCATCCTGCAACAGCCTGTGGAGCGCGAGCAGATGACCAAGCTGCTGGACACCGGCAAGACCGACCTGCTCGACAAGTTCGTGAGCATGCGCACGCGCCGCGCCTTCAAGGCCCACCTGGCGTGGGACAAGGAGGCGGGCAAAGTCAACTTTGAGTTTGCGCCCAGCAAGTTCCCGCCGCGCCCAGGCGCTGCTGCTAAAACGATAGCTGCCAAGGCAGGCAAGACAAGCGCTGCAGCCAAAAAATCCGCCAAACCTGCCGCAGCCAAGAAGGCCCCGGCCACCAAGACCGCTGCCACCAAGGCACCGCGCAAGGCCGCCGCTGGCAAGGCCCCCAGTGCCGCGCTGGCTGCCGTGATCGGCAACGAACCCGTGGCGCGCCCCGAGGCCGTGAAGAAGATGTGGGAATACATCAAGGCCCACAACCTGCAAGACCCCAAGGACAAGCGCACCATCGTCGCCGACGACAAGCTGCGCGCCGTGTTTGGCAAGGACAGCGCGGGCATGTTCGAGCTGGCGGGCATCCTGGGCAACCACCTGGGCGGCGAATGATGCAGCCGCTCCACACGGAACACGCCGCATCGCCCGCACGGTTCGCACAAGGCTTCTGGCGCACCACGCTGGCGGCTTTGGCGGTTGCCGGGGCGCTGGGTGGTTGCAGCAGTACCGCAGGCTCCGCGCGCTCCAGCGACCCGGCCAGCCAGCAGCAGCCTCAGGGTGCCAGCGGCGTTACCGTGTTTGGCGACATCGATGTGGGCGTGACGAAAGAGCGCACGCGCTGACGGTGCTTGTGCTGCCGTCGGCTGAAGCCTGCCATCATCCGGCACAGCGCCGCGCAGATGATGGCGCTTGAGCCCCAGGGGAAAGAACGATGGGCGAAACCGCACTGTCCTTGCAGATAGCCACCACGGTCCACCACCGCATCCACACCGTCACCGTACGCATGGATTCGGTGGGCTGGGTGGTCTCGGGCACCAAGCACCTGGTCACGCCCGGCGGCGGCCACCGCTACCCCCGCGGGCGGGTGTTTGTGCTGCCGCGTGGCGCGCAGTGGGAGGTGGTGAACGACCCGGCGCCCCAAGGCCGCTATGTGGCGCGGCTCCTGTGTTTTGCGCCCGAGTTGGTGGAGCAGTTTCACCGCCAGTTTGGCCAGTTTGCAGCCGTCCCGCCAGTGCAGGGCTGCGCAGGCCTGGCGGCCGACGCCACCTTTGAAGACAGTTTCACGCGCGCCGTGGCCGCGCTGGAGAGCGATGCCAGCTCGCAGGCACTGCGCGAACACCGCGCGCTCGAAGTGCTGCTGATGCTGGCCGAGGCGGGCATCGTCTTCGCCCCGCCGGGCGAGCTGGGCTGGGCTGAACGCGTGCGCCGCCTGGTCGGCCCCAGCCCGCAGGCCGACTGGACGGTGGAGCGCATCGCCGCCGCCTTTGCCACCAGCGCGAGCACCCTGCAGCGCCGCCTGGCGCAAGAGGGCGAGACCGTGAGCCAGTGCCTGCGCGATGTGCGGCTGGAGACGGCGCTGGTGCTGCTGCAAAGCTCCACGCTGCAGGTGTCCGAGATTGCGGCCCGCTGCGGCTATGAATCGCACAGCCGCTTCAGCGCGGCCTTCCGCGAACGTTTCGGCTTTCCGCCTTCGCAGCTGCGGCCCTGATGGCTGCGGCTGACGCGCAGCGCACAGCCATTGACGCCGCCGGGCCAATGCGAAGGCGCGGCGCGCAGCACCATCAAGCCCTTGTCTCACACCGCTACTGCAAGGAGCTTTTCAGATGACCCACCCACTTTCACGCCCCCTTCGCGTTGGCGCCGCCATCGCGGCACTCGCCACCATCGGCTTGGCCCCTGCCGCCCACGCCCAGGCCTTCGCGCTCACCAGCCCCGACTTTGCCGAAGGCAGCACACTGCCCCAGCGCTTCGAGTTCAAGGGCTTTGGCTGTGCGGGCGACAACCAATCACCCGCCCTGCGCTGGAGCGGTGCACCCGCAGGCACCCAAAGCTTCGCCGTCACCGCCTACGACCCCGATGCCCCCACCGGCTCGGGCTGGTGGCATTGGTCGGTGGTCAACATCCCCACCAGCACCACCGAGCTTCGGCCCGATGCGGGTGCTGCCGGCGGCGCCAAGCTGCCCGCAGGCGCCAGCCATGTGCGCATTGACTACGGCGTGGCCGCCTGGGGTGGGGCCTGCCCGCCCGAAGGCGATGCGCCGCACCGCTACATCTTCACCGTGCACGCGCTCAAGGTGCCGCGCCTGGACTTGCCTGCCGACGCCACCGCCGCGCTGGCCGGCTACATGATCAACGCCAACAGCCTGGGCAAGGCCACGCACACGGCGCGCTATGGGCGCCCTGCGGCCAAAGGCAAGCAGCCGTGATACCGCGTGGTCGGGTGGGCGTCGTGATGTTTTAAGCTTGGTGGTCACCCACCACACCACAGGCCCACCCCATGCGCAGCACCCGCGAACGCACCCTCTGGTCCATCCTGGCCGCACTGCTGCTGGCCGCCGCAGCCGCCGCATGGTGGACGGCCGACCAGTGGCTGCCCCACGCCGGGCCATGGACCGAGCAGGCCTGGAAGAAGATCACCCGCCCCGGCTCCGACACCTTGCCGCCCGGCAAGCAGCAGCCCGCCGCACAAGCCCGCTCTGCGAACAGTGGCGCGTCTGAGCCCGTGGCCCCGCAGCCGCGCAAGTGCGTGAAGGACGGCCGCACGACCTACACCGACCAGCCCTGCCTCAAGGACACGCAGGAGCTGCCGGTGGATGGCGCTGTGACATCGCTGCCGCGCGCGCAGTAAGTTCATGAAGATGGCGTGCAGCGGCTCGTCCGCCGGTGCGAGGCATGTCGTTTTTTTCCTAGCCCGCCAGGGGGCTGCGCGGATTCAATCGGTGCGTTGATTCACTACCCAAGGCCTCTCTCTTTCTCTTGAGAGGGCCGCATGCACCGATGCAAAACCACACCCACCTGCGCGCATTTTTTCTTCTGCTGGCCCTTCTGGGCCTGGCCGTCCCTTGGTACTTCAACACCGTGTATTTTTTGGCGGGCGGCAGCGTGATGCCCGACGTTTTCTGGCGCGATGCCTTTGCCAATGCATTGACCACCGGCATCACCTGCGACGTGTACCTGGCCGCCGTGGCGTTCTCCGCGTGGGTGGCGGCAGACCGCAGCCTGGGCGCGTGGCGCTGGGCTTACATCGCCGCCTGCTTTGGCATTGGCCTCGCGTTTGTGATGCCGCTGTACCTGGCTCAGCGCTTGCGCGTGGGCTCCACGGGTGGGGCAGGTTGATTCGGTAGGGTCTGTGCCCCAATCTGCAAGGGCCAGTGCGCGGTCAGTGGGCTGCGCGTGCCCTGCACCAGGGCCTGGAGCGGATGGCCCGCCAGCCTGCGCACATCGCGCGCCATGTGCGACTGGTCGTAGTAGCCCTGGTCGGCCGCCAGGTCCACCACCGGGCTGCCGGGCGTGGCGAGGGCGTTGCCCAGCGTGCTGTTCAGCCGGGCAATCACCTGAAACTGCTTGGGCGCCATGCCCCAGTGCGCCACAAAGCGCCGTTCAAACTGCCGCTGGCTCAGGCCCATGTGCTGATTCGCGCCTAGGGCATCGTCGTGGGCCGCCTGCAAGAGGGCCAGGGCTTGCAGCCGCCGTGCTTCACACGGTGACGGCGGCGCGACCAGCTGCCGGACGAACTGGCACAGCACCGCGATCCGCGCGGCATCATCCCGCGCAGCATGCACGCCGTGCTCCACCTCGGTCCACCCAGGGCCCACCAGTTCTGCCAGCGGCCGCAGCGTGTTCACCAAACCGCGTGCGCTGGTAAACAGCGCCGCCGCGGCTTCAGGCTGCAGCACCAGCCCCACGGCCCGCACCGGCCCACCGTGTTCGTACACCGTGGCCGTGGTGCTGGCACTGATCCAGGCCGCTGGCGGCAACAGTGCGCCCCGGCAATGCACCTGCCCGGCCAGCCGCACCACCAGCATGCTCGACACCATCGCCGGAAAATGCGACTGCGCCAGCTCCGCCGGGGCGTCGACCACCACCCCCGCCATCAACCATGGCTGCAAATCAGAGGGCACGGGCACAAAACGCTGCATGCCCGGATTCTGCACACGGTCGCGCCCCATGCATTCCTCCAGCCACCCGTGCGACATGCGCCTGCCGCACCGCCCGACTATCCTTGTTGTTTCAATACCCCCACCCACCACACTCCCCGCACGCACCATGCAGCAAGAGCAAGCCCCCACCCGATCCCTCCCCCTCGCAGGCGCCACCAACTTTCGAGACCTTGGCGGCTACACCGGCCACGGCGGGCGGCCCGTGAAGTGGCGGCGCATCTTTCGCTCGGACCACCTCGCCGCCCTGACCCCCGAGGACCAGGCCCTGCTGGCCCAGCTGGGCGTGGCCCGCGCGGTGGACTTTCGCGGCAAGGCCGAAAGCGCTGCCTATGCCTACGCGCTGCCCGGCATCGCCTACCACCCGCTCGCCATCGAGCCCACCGTGGTGCAGCGCGCGCTCGACCTGCAGCGCACCGGCCGCCAGCTCACCGCGCAAGACGCCGTGGGGCTCATGCAAGACACCTACCGCGGCTTTGTGCACGACAACGCCCCGCGCTTTGCCGAGCTGTTCAAGCTGCTGCTGGCCAGCGACACCCCACCCCCCCCATCTCCCGCCGACGCGCAGACGACGCGCCCGCCCCACCGTCTTCCACTGCACCGCTGGCAAAGACCGCACCGGCTTCGCCGCCGCCCTCATCCTGCTCACCCTCGGCGTGCCGCGCGATGTGGTCATGCACGACTACCTGCTCACCAACACCCTCTACCAGCGCCCGCCGGGCATGGGCAGCCACGCGCCCGAGGAAGTGCTGGCCGTGCTGTGGCGCGTGCAAGAAGAATTTCTGGACGCCGCCCTGCACAAGGTAGACACCGAGTTTGGCGGCCTACAGCCGTATCTGGTGGACGTGCTGGGCGTGGACGCCGCCGCGCAGACAGAGCTGGCGGGGCGCTATCTGCAGGCGGCGGTGTAGCCAATTCGCATCAAGACCCCGAAGAATCGCGCGGCACCCTGTACGTGGGTTTGTGCCGTGCAAATTCCGTTTGCTATCAAAGCAGAAGCTGCCAATGCAATACAGCAAGGCGATAGAGCCATGTTGGCTGATTCTTTTTGCCGTACTCTCGCCCCGCACAACCCGCCGTACCTACCAACTTTCGCAGGTTGTGCCGCGCTCCCTCACCCCCTACAGTCAAGTAACAAATGCACACAAGGGCGGGAACAGGGAGGAGAGGCTGACAGCAAAGGCGACAGACAGGGTTGCTACTAGCACCGGGCGCGTACCTTCGGGATGAAGGCATGCAGCCTGGTGAGAAGCGCCTTGCTGAGCAGCCCGAACACAGGGTCGAAGGCAACGACGACCTGCTCAGGGACCGCAGCTGCTACTGCGGTCCCGTGGGCCCCGGCAGGTACAGGCCGATTGCAAAATCGGGTTGCACCTGCCGGGGCCTGTTGAGCGAATACTGCAGTGCTCAACTGCTCATAAATCAATAGCTGCAGGCGCTTCACCACCAAGCGCTAGAGGCCTATTTGGTCAAAATTCTCAACGAAATGAAGGCGGCGCAGGGCCAGCAAGCCCCTAGTGCGGTGTTGCACGCTATCCGGCACTTAAAACCGCGTCTTTTCGGCCAGAGCTGCGTTGCAAATCCGCGCGATACCTACGGGTATCGCTGTGGTTTGCGCCTTGCCCTGACCAAAAATCCATCGGTTTTCAATGTGCCGTCAAGCGTGCAACACCACACTAGCGCCCGCCACACTCACCCCGCACTGGGCTGCATCCGCCCCCCAGCCGCACCCTGGCCCCGCACCCGCCAATACAGCCAGCCCATGATCGACAGGTTCAGCAGGTTCCACCCCATGCCGTTGATGAACGCCGCCTGGTAGCTGCCCGTCACGTCAAAAATCCAGCCCGACATCCAGCCCCCCAGCGCCATGCCAATCAGCGTGGCCATGATCACCGCGCCCACCCGGGCGCCCGCCTCTTGCGGCGCGAAATACTCACGGATGATGATGGCGTACGCAGGCACGATGCCGCCCTGGAACAGCCCGAACATCGCCGAGATCACATACAGCGGCACCAGCCCGTCAAACGGCAGAAACAGCGCCAGCCCCACCCCCTGTAACGCCGACCCCAGCAGCAGCGTGCGCACGCCGCCAATGCGGTCGCAGATCACGCCCGACACCAGGCGGCTGACAATGCCGCACGCCAGCATCAGCGACAGCATCTCGGCCCCCCGCGCCGCGCCAAAACCCAGGTCGGTGCAATACGCCACGATGTGCACCTGCGGCATCGCCATGGCCACGCAGCACGCCACGCCCGCCACGCACAGCAGCAACTGCGCGTGTACCGGGCGCAAGCCAAACGGGCGGCTGCGGTCCAGTGCCAAGGGAACCAATGGTGCGGACGCAGTCGCTGTACAAGCAGAAGCACCCAGCGCAGCACCCCCTGCCGAAGGTGACGACGACGCAGGCACCACGGCCGCAGCATCCATTAGCACCATCGGCGCCCGCTGCCGCATGCGCAGCGCCAGCAGCAGCATGCCCGCTCCACACACCAGACCCATCAGCACATAGGTCTGGCGCCAACCAATGGCTTCGATGCCGTGCTGCACGATGGGCGGCCACAGCGCACCCGCGATGTAGTTGCCACTGGCGCAGATCGCCACCGCAATGCCGCGCCGCTTGTTCCACCACAGCGCCGTGTCGGCCATCAACGGCGCAAACGTGGCCGAACTGCCCACCAGCCCCATCAGCCCATGGGCCAGCCCAAAGATCCAGATGCTGCCCGACAGCCCCGCCCACACAAAGCCGCCACACACCGCCACCGCCCCCACGCACAACACCGGCATCAGCCCATGCCGGTCGGCCATCCGCCCCGTCCACAGCCCGCCCAGCCCCAGGCACACCATCATCAGCGTGTAGGGCAGGGATGCATCCGCACGGCCTACGCCGAACTCCGCCTGCACGGCGGGCAGCACCACCGACACCACATACATGCTGCTGTTGCCCAGCACCACCAGGCCCAGGGTGGTCAGCAGGCGCCAGGCGGCTTGGGGGGAGTCGATGAGGGATGCCGGGGCGGCGGTGGATGTGGTGGGTACGGAGATGTGGAGCATGCGGGGCAATTTACTCCACTGGGCTTCAGAGGTGGGCCGGGGTAGCGCCAGCATCGGCGGGTTGTAGATCTACGCGTCGCGAGTTGATATGGTTTTGATAGCTGTTGCCGCTTTGTAGATAGGCGCTAGAGGCTAGTTTTGCTTGAAATTTCTGTTACGGAGCTTGCCGTGCGTTAGTGAGTAAGCGCACCTGCTGAATCCAACGGCGTGATATTCAAAGGTTGCGCCCCGCCCAGTCAGCCTCTAAAGTGCCTTACAAATGCATACATGCTTAGGCATGCAGGCGACAACGAAGAAACCCCCGTAGTCGTGCATTGAATCGCGGCTGAACTTCCCATATACGCCTACTGGAACGCCATAACCGTATTTTTAAAATAATCAAAAAGACAACTTAGAAGGTATTAAAGGCTGGATAATGTCAAAAATAGATGGAAAAGCTTGGAAAACTCTTTTAACCTCAAACGAGGTTTTGGCTCGTTATGGTAATAATGCAATTGGCTTGCTGGCATTAACTTTGAGGTTTGATATAGATGACATTGCGCTGGCTGGCGTGGAGTCTTTTGTAGACGGCAGTAATGATAAAAAGAATGATTTTGTTTATATTGACGAAGAAAGAGGAATTGCTGTCGTAATACAAGCCTACTATACAAAATCACCAAAACAAATAGCACCGTCAAATAAAGCCAGCGACCTCAGTACCGCACTGACTTGGTTATTGGCTGCGCCAGAGGTGGATCTTCCTATTGGCATCAGATCTCATGCCTTGAAAATTAGAAATGGCCTAAAAACGGGCAAGCTTAATAAATTGTACGTTTGGTATGTGCATAATTGCACCGAATCTACCAATGTGGCCAAAGAGCTTGGAAGAGTTCAGCAAGTTTTGGATTCACTGGTAAGCTCTCGCTATAAAAGCGCGAATATTAATACTATTGTTTTAGAGGTGGGAAGCTCAACTTTGACGCAGTGGTATCTGCAAAGCTTTTCGCCAATTTATGTCGACAAGCCTTTCGAAATAACCTGCAACGAGGGTTTTAGTATAAAATCAGAAAAATGGGATGCATTTGTAACGAGCATTTCTGCTCGAGAGCTGTATTTTATATATAAAGATCATAAATCAGATTTATTTTCTGCCAATGTCCGAGACTATCTTGGTGATCGTGAGGCTGATACCAATATAAATTTTGGCATTAAAGAAAGCGTTCGCAAGCAGCCGCAGGATTTTTGGGTGTTCAACAATGGGTTGACTATACTTACGAATGATTTTTCCCATTCAGATTCTGAAAAGAAACTGCTTCTTCAAGGGATGTCCGTAGTTAACGGCGCCCAGACAACAGGAGCAATTGGCACTCTAAAAAACCCTCCAAAAGACGATTCAAAAATTCTTGTAAGGTTCATCAAAGTACACAATACTTCCAGATCCTTGATTGGAAACATCGTTAAATTCAATAACAGTCAAAACAAGGTGACGGCTGCAGATTTTCGAAGTAATGACGAAATTCAAAAGAGGCTTGTAGCTGAGGTCGAGGGAATAGACAAAAGTATTGTTTATCAAGGAGGAAGAAGGGGTGGTGAAGATGCGGCTATAAAAAGAAAGAAAAATGTGATGCCATCTTTCACTGTAGCGCAAGCTCTCGCCTCATTCCATGGAGATCCCGTGAGCGCATACAACAAAAAATCGTTTTTGTGGAACGATGATGCAGCTTATTCGAAAATATTTAACGAAAAGACCACTGGTGCACATATTATATTCGTTTATTCCCTTTTTAAGCGATTGGAGTCGATAAAATTTGATCTTTTAAATATGGCCGGGGAAGAAGGGGTGAAGGCAGTAGATCAAAAGAAAATTGATTTCTTTAGAAAAAGCGGCTCAATATTTGTTTATATATGCTATTTCAAGATGCATTGAAATATTCACTAACAAGCCTGTGAATGATTCTTTTACTCTGGGTTTCGGTGGTGGAGGCTTCGAGGCTGCACTGAGGAATTGGGAGCCCATAATAAGTCAAACCATTTCTTTTGTTCCGACTTTAGAAGGTGGTTTAAAAGGTGGGATGAATCAACGAGAAATTGATCGAGGTGTTGATGGGTTTAAGCAGTTAATTGAAAGTTATTTTTCAAATGTAGCCCTTTCGGAAAATAGATTTACAAGGGCTGTTAGATTTAAATAGCGCTTTCGCATTGTGTGAGCTGCCGGCTGATGACCATTTGATTGCTGCTGGCGCTTATCCCACAGGCGCCAGGGGTCTACTTGTCGCATCCCGGACGATTGCATAGACTCCAAACGCTATCCACTCTTCATGGCGCGAGCGGTTCTAAAGGAGTTGATAGAGTCCTTGCAATCCACCCAGGGAGTGAAGCCATGTTGATAGCCCTGCACAAGAACGCCCGCACCACGCCCGCCGTGCGTGCCGAGATCGCAGCCAGCGATGAACCAGCCAGCGTCCTGGCCCAGCGCTTTGGGATCACTGAGCAGACGGTCTACAAGTGGAAGAAGCGTTCCGTCTTTGCAGACCGCTCTCACACTGCCCACCACCTGCAGACCGTGCTCACGCCAGCACAAGAAACAGTGGTGGTTCACTTGCGGCGTACCTTGCTGTTGCCTTTGGATGACCTGCTGGCCGTGACACGGGAGTTCATCTGTCCCCATGTCTCGCGCTCCGGGCTGGATAGGTGCTTGCGCCGCCATGGAGCGGGCAACCTCAATGCTCTAAAGCCCCAGCAGCCTGCGCTGGCCTACAAGGCCTTCAAGAGCTACGAGCCAGGCTACGTGCACATGGATGTGAAGTACCTGCCCCAGATGCAGGATGAGAGCAGCCGGCGCTACCTGTTCGTGGCCATCGACAGGGCCACGCGATGGGTGTTCGTGCAGTTCAAGGCCAACAAGACAGCTGCCAGTGCACAGGCCTTCCTCAAGGCGTTGCACAAGGCCTGTCCGATCAGGATCAACAAGCTGTTGACCGACAACGGCAAAGAGTTCACGGACCGTCTGTTTGCCAGCCGGGAACGCGAACCCAGCGGCAACCATGAATTCGATCAACTGTGCCAGGAGTTAGGCATCGAGCACCGACTGACCAAGCCCAGAACACCCAGAACCAACGGCATGGTGGAGCGATTTAACGGCCGCATTGCGGACGTTCTGAAGACCCACCGATTCAACAGCCGCGAAGACATGGAGCAGACCTTGTTGCGCTATGTGGCGTTGTACAACCACCAGCTACCGCAGTCAGCGCTCAAGAGCAGTACGCCGATGCAGGCGATGAAAGAGTGGTACCAGACCCACCCGCACCTGTTTCTCAAGCGACCATATGATCGTCCGGGATGCGACATCTACTGACTTGGCCTCAAAAATTTGCCGAATCTGCCTCGGGCCACAGCTGCGGAAACTTGAAGCGCAGTGCATGCTGCGGCGCCTCCTAGCGCACGCATTGTTTGCGCACGATGGCTTCGATGCGGGTTTTGATGGCCTCAAAGTCCAGCAGGCTGGCCATGAAGCGGACTTGGTCCAGGCAGGCGTCCAACACGTAGTCTGCCCAGGCAATCCGCGCCTGCTCGCTCAGGTTGCCGCGCCCGTCCAGGTGGCCACGGCGCAGGCTGTGGGCGTCAACCAGCAGTGCCGGTGCGCCCGTGCGGCCAGCGGTCTTGTTCCATAAGCACTCTACTTAATTGAATTTAACGCACAAACGGAACATACTCCAGGTTCCATGCAAGCCACCGACACCCAAACCCAACGTGTACTGGAACTCGCCAGCCAGCGGGGCCTACTGCGCGCCAGCCATCTGCAAGAGCTGGGCATTGCGCGCGTGGTGTTGTCGCGGCTGACGGCCAGTGGGCAGTTGGAGCGCGTGGGGCGCGGCGTCTATCGGCTGCCGGACGCGCAAGGTGCCGAGCACGAGAGCCTGGCCACCATTGCGGTCAAGGTGCCGCAGGCGGTGTTTTGCTTGCTCACGGCTTTGCAGATTCACGAACTCACCACGCAGTTGCCGCGCCAGGTGTGGATTGCCATGCCCCAGGGCAGCCATGTGCCCAAGATGGACTACCCGCCGGTGAAGATGGTGCAGTTCTCCGGAGAGGCGTATGGCCAGGGCATCGAAGTGGTGCTGGCCGATCAGGTGGAGCTGCGGGTGTATGGCGTGGCCAAAACGATTGCAGATTGCTTCAAGCACCGCAACAAGGTGGGGCTGGATGTAGCCATAGAGGCGCTGAAGGAAGCGCTGGCCGCCAACAAAACCAACGCCAATGATCTGTGGCGGTTTGCCAAGATTTGCCGGGTGGCCAACGTGATGCGGCCCTATCTTGAAGCTTTGGGGCACGGGGGCTGAATGGGGCAAGACCTGGCAGCGTCTGTCCGTGCGCGACTGCTCAACATCGCCAAGGCAGAGCAGACGGATTTCAACGCGGTGCTGGTGCGCTATGCATTGGAGCGCTTTTTGTACCGGCTGAGCCAGTCGGCCCATGCGGACCACTTTGTGCTCAAAGGTGCGATGCTGTTCAACCTTTGGTATGCGATGCCGCACCGGCCCACGCGCGATGTCGACCTGCTGGGCTTTGGGGCGAGCGACCTGGGGGCAATAGCGCAAGCCTTCCGCGAGATCGTGTCGGTTGCAACGGATGACGGCATGGTGTTCGACGCAGCCAGCGTCAGCGTAGAAGAGATTCGCAAAAGCGCGGGCTATGCGGGTGCGCGGGTGTTGGTGTCGGCAGAGTTGGCTCGCGCCCGCTGCAAGACGCAAATCGATATCGGCTTTGGCGACGCCATCACGCCCGGCCCGGTGGTCGCCACCTACCCGGTGCTGATTGCCGACTTTCCAGCGCCTGAGTTGCGCACCTACCCGGTTTACACCGTCGTGGCAGAAAAGTTGCACGCGATGGTGCTTCTGGGCATGACGAACAGCAGGCTCAAAGACTACCTGGACCTGTGGATTCTGTTGGACCGCGAGGCATTGGACCCTGGCATCTTGGCCAGCGCCATTGCCGCCACGTTCAACCGCCGTGGAACCCTGTTGCCGACGGAGTTGCCCATTGGTTTGAGTGACGAGTTTGCTGGCGATGCATCGCGCCAGGCGCTGTGGGCGGCGTTCTTGAGAAAGAACGGTCTCAAGGCGATGCCGCTGGGCGATGTAGTCGGTGCGTTGAGGGAAAGGCTACAGCCAGCACTTGCACATGCGACATCGAATGTTGTCGACCCCGGTTGACCGCAAAAGAGCGTTTACTCTCATTTGAATAGCGGCATGTTCCTATCCCGCCTACGCTAGCAGCCAATTCTCGCGCGAGAGGCTCTTGCTGCTGGGTAGCTCGCCGAGGTCGCAAAGACTATATTTTTGATAGCTGCTAGCGCTTATTCATCAAGGGCTAGAGCCCAATTTGAGTCCTCATCCAGCGCCTGAACACTGCGCAGCAGCACCTGCACCTGGGGCCCTGAAAGTGCTTGGGCAGGCACCCCGCTCAAATCTTGATGAACTGCGTGCTCGACAACGCGCCAAACGGCAGCTCCGACAAGCGCCCGCCCACCGCCAGCGTGCCCAGGTCCACCGGAAAGTAGCCGATGGCGTCCAGCACCTTGCGCACTTCGGCCTTGGCGGCGGCATCGTCGCCTGCGTAGAACATGGCGCGCTGGCCGCCCGAGACTTGGGGCTGCGCCAGCACGTTCACGTCCAGGTGGTTGAACGCCTTGACCACGCGGGCGCCCGGCACGAATTCGCTGAACACTTCGCTGGACGAGCGCCCGCCCAGGTCGATGGCCTTGATGCCGTAGGCCGCCAGCGGGTTGGTGGGGTCTTGGGCGTCGGGCGAGTTGGGGTCCAGAAACGCCACAGGGTTGGTGCCGTCGATGACGATGCGGCCGTTCCACGCGGGCAGGCTGCCCAGGGCCTGGCCCAGGTCTTCCCAGCGCACGGCGATGAGCACGATGTCTGCGGCGGCAGCTTCTGCCACGGTGCCCGCCTTGATGGTGGGGCCCAATTCGGCCACCAGCGCGGCCAATGATTCCGGACCGCGCCGGGTGGAGATGGTGGCCGACAGGCCCTTGTTGGCCAATGCGCGGGCCACGTTGGAGCCGAGAGCGCCAGAACCGATGATGCCGATGTTCATGATGTTTTCCTTGTTGAAATGAAGTGGGTTGACGTGAGGTGGAACGGGTGAGGTGAGAAAGCGTGATGGAAGGGCTAGACGACTACCCGAGCCGCCCGGCCTGGCGCAGTTGCGTGGCAATGCGCCGGATTTCTGTGGCGCCCTGTGCCAGTGCGGCCGGGCTGGTGTGCACCGAGTAGCGGCCCATGACAAGGTCGTGCGGGTGTGGCACGGCAGAGCCCAGCACAAAGCTGGTGGCCTGGGTGGCCACAAAGTCGATGCCCTGGCTGCTGGGCTCAAACGCCACCAGCTCGCCAGCGTCAATGGCTTCGCCTGCCGTCAGCGCGCCGGTGGCCACTGCTGCCCATGCCACGGTGTGGCCGGGGGGCGGGGTGTAGGTCCAGCGCGCACCTTGGGCCAACTGCACGGCCAGATAGGTCATGCCCTCGGGCGCCGCCACCGGGCTGTGCGCTGCGCCGTACTCGCCCAGCAGCACCCGCACCGGGCCGACCTGGGGCACCAGCTCAGGGGCGAGGTACTGGCTGTGGGCGGGGGCGTTTTCCAGCGCGGCGGGCAGGGCCACCCACAGCTGAAAGCCCCGGCCCGGTGTGTCGCCCACGGGGGCCGGCGCCGGTGTGCCACACGCCGTTGCCCGCCCGCATCCATTCCACACCGCCCGCAGGCAGCAGGCCCGCTTGGCCGGTACTGTCTTCGTAGCGAACATCGCCTTCTGACAAGAACGTGACGGTGGCGATGCCCGAGTGCGGGTGCATGCCGAAGCCCTGCTGCGCGGCGCCGGGCTGAAGGTCCACCAAGTCCAAAAAGATGAAGGGCTTGAGCACCTGGCCCAGGTCCCCGGGGCTCATGAGACGGGTGATGGGGCCGTGCGCGGTGCCACGGGTGCGGTGGGCGATGGCGCGGGGGGCTGTGGCGGGTGCAGACATCAAGAGAACCTTGGAGGTGTTGAACTGATGCCTGTAGCTTAAAAATTCATCGATTGATTGACTAGATGGTGCAATATGATTGAACTCGTCCATTAATTGAATGAATGAGCACGACCATGCTGGATCTGAACGACGTGGCCATCTTTGTGCAGGTGGTGCGCTGTGGCAGCTTTGCCGAGGCCGCGCGCCGCCTGGGCGTGCCGCCCAACACCTTGAGCCGCAGGGTGCAGCAGCTCGAAGCGCAGCTGGGCACCCGGCTGATGCAGCGCTCTACCCGCCATCTCACGCTTACCAGCGCGGGCCAGGTGTTTCTGGAGCGCTGCAGCGGCGCGGTAGAGGGGCTGATGGATGCGGGCGAGGAGTTGCAGGCGGTGAACCAGGAGCCCAGTGGCCTGGTGCGGGTGGCGGCACCGGCCGATTTTTTTGATTTCTTTGCGATGGAGTGGCTGACCGAGTTTCTGACAGCGCACCCCAAGGTGCGGGTGGACTTTGTACTGAGCGACGGGCGCGCCGACCTGATTGCAGACCGGATTGATGTGGCCCTTCGGGGCGGCATCCTGGAGGACTCAAGCCTCTTTGCCCGCAAGGTGCTGGATGCGGGCAACGACGGCCTGGTGGCCAGCCCGGCCTACGTGGCCCGCCAGGGCGTGCCGGACACGCTGCAAGACCTGGCAGACCACGACTGCCTGGTGTTCAGCCACCCCAGCGGCAAGGCCACCTGGCGCGTGACGGGGCCAGATGGCGCACCGGCCGAGGTGCAGGTGGCGGGCCGTTTCAGTGGCAACACGGCGCAGGCCTTGCGCAAGGCCGCGCTGGCGGGCCTGGGCATTGCACTGCTGCCCTCCACGCTAACCCAGCGCGATCTGCGCGCTGGCCTGCTGGTGCCCGTGCTCCCGCAGTACCACCGGCAGGGCCACGGCGTGCACATGGTGTACCCCAGCCGGCGCTACCTGCCCTTGGCGGTGTCTGCCTTCATGGACCTGGTGATCGGCAAGATGGGCGCGATGCAGGAACTGCCGCCGCAGACCTGCGGCTGATGCAGCATGAATCCGCTCATGCTCCTGCCCGCTATGCTCCCCCACCAACGCAACACGACACACGGTGACCGCCATGCACGACATCATCTGCCCCCACTGCAACAAGGCCTTCAAGGTGGACGAGACCGGCTACGCAGATATCCTCAAGCAGGTGCGCGACGCAGATTTCCATGCGCAGTTGCACGAGCGGCTGGAGCTGGCCGAGCAGGACAAGCGCAATGCGGTGGCGCTGGCGCAGGCCCAGGTGGCCAATGAGCTGCAGAAGGCGGCAGCCGCCAAGGATGCACAGATCCAAGCCCTGAAGGCGCAGTTGGATGCGGGCGCGGTGGAGCGCGACCTGGCGGTGGCGCACGCCCTGAGCGCGGTAGAAAAGCAGCGCGATGCGCTGGCCAATGAGCTGGAGCGTGCGCGGCAGGCGCAGCAGGCGGCGGACCAGTTGGCACAAGCCCGGCTGGCGCAGGAGCTGCAAGGTGTGGCTGCCCAAAAGGACGCGGAGATTCAGCAGCTGAAATCGCAGCTGGAAGCAGGCGAGGTGGTGCGCAGGCTGGCGGTGACCGAGGCAGTCACGGTGGTGGCGCGGGAGCGCGATGAACTCAAGAACGACCTGAACCTGGTGGTGGTGAAAAAGCAGCTGGAGGAGGCCGCCATCAAGGAGCAGTTCGCCCTGCAGCTGCGCGACCGTGACGGCGAGATTGCGCGGCTGCGGGACATGAAGGCGCGCCTTTCGACCAAGATGGTGGGCGAAACGCTGGAGCAGCACTGCGAGACGGAGTTCAACCGCATCCGCGCCACGGCGTTTCCCCGCGCCTACTTTGAGAAGGACAACGACGCGCGCAGCGGCAGCAAGGGCGACTACATCTTTCGCGATGCGGACGAGGCGGGCAACGAGATCGTCTCGATCATGTTCGAGATGAAGAACGAGAGCGACGAGACGGCCACCAAGAAGCGCAACGAAGATTTCTTGAAAGAGCTGGACAAGGACCGCACTGAAAAGGGCTGCGAGTACGCGGTGCTGGTGTCGCTGCTGGAGCCCGAGAGCGAGCTGTACAACACCGGCATCGTGGACATGTTCTACCGCTATCCCAAGATGTACGTGGTGCGGCCGCAGTTCTTCATCCCCATCATCACGCTGCTGCGCAACGCTGCGATGAAGTCGCTGCAGTACAAGTCGGAGCTGGCGCTGGTGAAGGCGCAGAACCTGGACATCACCAAGTTCGAATCGCAGCTGGAGGAGTTCAAGGGCGCGTTTGGGCGCAACTGGCGCCTGGCGTCAGACGGGTTCGAGGAGGCCGTGCGGCGCATTGACGAGGCCATCAAGGACCTGGAGAAGACCAAGGAGGCGCTGCACAAGTCGGCCAACAATTTGCGCCTGGCCAACGACAAGGCCGAAGACCTCACGATCAAGAAGCTGACCCGGGGCAACCCGACGATGGCGGCCAAGTTTGCAGAGCTCAAGCAGGTGGGGCTTTTGGACGGGGAGTGATGCAAGAGCATTGCGGCGCCAAACCTTGACCTCTGAGGTAATCGCCAAGCGGAGCGCCTTTTTCTACAGTGGTCCTTGCGGGTCGGTTGCCAGCGTAAAGCGGCATTGAAGACGCGCGCTGCGTCTGTGCATACACACCGAAACCGCAGCCAACCAACTCACTGAGAGACCAGAAAGGAGCCCCAGATATGTCTGCCTATGCCGTTGGCCTGTTGAGCAATCTGCAATTCGGCCCCGATATCGTCACCTACCTGCAGCGCATCGACGCGACCCTCACGCCTTATGGCGGGGCCTTCCTCGTGCATGGCACCCGGGCAGAGGTCAAGGAAGGCGTGTTCGATGGGGACTGCATCATCATCAGCTTCCCGGCCATGGAGCAGGCGCGTGCCTGGTACGAATCGCCAGCCTATGCCGAGCTGATTCCACTGCGTGCGCAGCACGCGCAATCCACGGTGTTTCTGCTGGATGGGGTGGCGGAACCGAACTACCGCGCAGAGTCCTTGCTGGCCAAGCTGGGGGTCAAGGCCTGAATGCTCCTCCGGGCACAGACACGGGCCCCGGGGCTACACCGTCACCGACGCCCCCGTCGCATAAAACTGCCCACCCGCCACGTAGTGCAGCGTGCGCAGCGCATCGGGCGCGGTGTCGAACTCCCAGTGCCCGTGGCGGAACACGCGCTCGTCCGCCCAGGCGGCCACTACTTCGCCGATAAACAGGTCGTAGGTCTGCTGGTTGTGGGGCTCGGGGATGACGCGGCACAGCAGCCAGGCGGCGCAGCCCTGTACCAGCGGGGTGGCATGGCCAGGGGCGTGGAACAGCTCCACGCCGTGTTGCTGCAGTTTGTGGGGGTGGGTCTTGGCGCTGTCGGTGCCAAGGGCTACGGTCATCGCCGCCATGGGCAGGGTGGGCAACTGCAATGCGAACTCGCCACTGGCTTCCACCAGCTCGCGCGTGCGTGTCGCTTTGTCGAGCACCACTGTCACCTTGGGCGGTGCAAAGTCCAGCGCACAGGCCCACGATGCAGCCATCACGTTGTGCCGGCCCGCATGCTCTGCCGACACCAGCACCGTGGGGCCGTGGTTGAGCAGGCGGTAGGCTTTGTCGAGGGGGACGGGGGCGATGTGGCGGATTCGGGGCGAATGTTGTGGGCCGGGGTTGCTCATGATTTCATAGCTGGTGGCGCTTGTTGGATAAGCGGTAGATGGCATTTTGATCTGAAACCAGACTGCCGTGTGTGGCCGTGTCGCCAGCGTGCGCGCCGGGTGGGTGCAGGGCCGGTAACATCCCCGGGCCTATCAACCACTGCCCCCGGGGGCACTACGGAGACAAGAAGCTATGTTCAGTCATGTGATGGTCGGTGTGAACGATCTGGAGGTGTCCCGGAAGTTCTACGACGCGCTGCTCGGCACCATCGGTGTGCCCCCGGGTGTCGCCAACAAAAACCGGTATTTCTACCGGGGCCCCACCGGCACCTTCTGCATCAGCACCCCCATCAATGGCGAGCCCGCCACCTTTGCCAATGGCGGCACCATCGGCTTTGCCATGCAGTCGCCCGAGCAGGCCGATGCTTTCCACGCGGCCGGTGTGGCCAACGGTGGCACCACCTGCGAAGACCCACCGGGCTACCGTGAAGGCCCTGGCGGCAAGCTCTACCTGGCGTACCTGCGCGACCCGGACGGCAACAAGATTTGCGCGTTGCACCGCCCACCCAAGCCCGCCGCGGCGTAGAGCGACTCACAAAACTCTTCTGGCGTCGTTGCTGCGTCTTGTCGTACTGGTCGTACTGCCTGCGACGCAGCGCCTAGGAGCCTGCGCGGCAGAAGGAGCATCGGCTGCAACGCGCGACAAACCGGTCTCACGCAGTACTACCTCCTGCGCCCAGGGGCCCACCCTGGGCTTGTCGGTAGCACCACGCGATCCTCGGTTTTCGCACGTTTCGCTTCGATGCCTTCTGCCGCGCAGGCTCCTAGCCAGAACCGCTTCGCTGAGTTTTGTGTGCCGCTCTTGGGCTCCGCCTCGTTCCCTTCTTTAAGCCGCCGTGCGGGCCTGTGGCCGACGCACGGCGCGCACCTTGCCGCTGCCGCCGCCACCGCAGTAGAACAGCCCGGCCCCATCTGATTCGAGCCCGCTCACACCCACGCCTTGCGGCATATCGAGCTGCTGCAGCACGGCGCCGCTCGTGGGATCGATGTGGCGCAGGGTGCTTTCTTCGCCCTCCCAGGTGCCGTGCCACAGCTCGCCGTCCACCCAGGTGACGCCGGTGACAAACCGGTTGGATTCGATGGTGCGGCGGATCGCACCCGTGGCCGGGTCGATCTGGTGGATCTTGCGGTCACGGTACTGGCCTACCCACAGGCTGCCTTCGGCCCAGGTCAGGCCTGAATCGTTTCCGCCGCCCGGTGCGGGGATGGTGGCCACTACCTGGCCCGTGGCGGGGTCGATCTTGTCGATGCGTGATTCAGCGATCTGGTACAGGTGCGTGCCGTCAAACGCGGTGCCTGCGTCGCACACCACGTTGAGCATGCGGGTGGTGGCGCCGCTGGCCGGGTCAAAACCCACGAGGTGTTCGCCCGTGGCGGCCCACACCCGCTGGCCATCGTGCGTCACGCCGTGGATGGTGCTGGCGCCGCCAAACGGGCCGTATTCGCGCACCACCTCGGCGGGCTGGCGGGCCGCAATGGGCAGGTGTTTGGTGGACGGCGGGGTGCCCGCCATGTCGCTGCTGCAGGCGGTGTCGTGGGTGGCGGTAGGGGTGGCTGTGGTCATCTCGGTAGCTCCTAAGGGTAGGTACCCGGTGCACCGCAAGGGTGCTGTGCGTTGGGCGGTGAAGCCACTTTAGGCAATCGGCTGCGCGGTGGGGAGTAACAAGATCGTCGTGAATCCCACCAGGGGCGCGGCCAGCCAGCGGCGTGCGCGCGCCTGGCCGATGGCGCGCACGCGGCCTGTAGCTTCCAGTTCAGCCAGTGCGCGCTGCACGGTGCGCTGGCTGTCGCCCAGGGCCAGCGCCAGGGCGGATGTGGACCATGCCGCGCCGTCGGCCAGCAGCGCCACCAGCGCGCCCTGCTCGCCCTCCACAGGCGGGGCCAGCACGGCCACAGTGCGTCCGCCGTGGGGCCGGAGCACAAAGCCGCGCGGCGTGGCCTCCACCCCGGCCAGCGGAGCGATGAGGGCGCGCAGGCGGCCGATTTCCACCCGCAGGCGGGCGCGGTGGGTTTCGTCGGGGTGGCGGGTGCGGAACACGTTGGCAATCAAGGCTTCGCGGTCCACGCCGCCCGGCCACGCGGTAGCCAGCGCGCGCACCAGCGCAAACAGCACAGGGCGGCGTGCCAGCGGGTGCCACACCTCGCCCGCGCGCACGCCGTGGCGACAGGCGTCCACGACCCACAGCGTGGGGGACGCCAGCAGCGCGGCCACGTCGTCCAGCCGCAGCATCTGCTCGGCGCCGTTCGCAAGGCAGCGCGCAGCGGGCTGTTCGAGCAACGCATGGGCCTGCGCCACCTCGGTCAGCAGCGCGGGCACGCCGGATTGGGCGGCAGCCTGTTGCGCGCGTTGCAGGGCGGTGCGTGCTGCGCCGATGTGCAGTGACCGCAGGGCCAGCTCTGCGGCGGCAAGTTCGGCCACCGCGACAAGGGAAGGGGGCAGTCGCGTTGTGGCGTCGGTGGTGGGAGCGCCTGCCAGCGCAGCCGATGCTTCGTCCAGCTTGCCCAGCAGGATCAGCGTGCGCGCTGCCACCAACCGTGCCTGCAGCGCATTGGCGATGTCGCCGTGGGCCTGCAGCGTAGCCCCTGCCGACATCAGCGCCTGCGCTCGCCCGCCCAGGTCGCGTTGGGCCAGGGCCACGTCAGCCTCGGCCACCACACAGCGGGCGCGGGCCACGGGCTCGTGCGTGCCAAAGCCGCGTGCGGCGCGGCGCAGCAGATCGCGGGCGCGCGGGTGCTCGCCCAGCTGGGCCATGGCAATGCCGCGCAGGGCCAGGGCCGGGGGGTCGTCGCGCAGGGCCACGCGCTGCAGGGCGGCCAGGGCGTCGCCTGCGGCCAGCGCGCGGGCGGCGGCGGAGATCAGCGAATCCATGGCGACAGCCTACACGCCCCCGGGCAGTTAGGAGGCTGCGCGGCAGAAGGAGCATCGGCTGCAACGCGCGATCCTCGGTTTTCGCGCGTTTCGCTTCGATGCCTTCTGCCGCGCAGCCTCCTTGGTGCGGGATACTCTGCCGCTTCTTTCTTTTCCCCGCCACAAGGACCGCCCATTGAAATCCGCCAGCGCCACCACTTTTGACGAGGCCTACTACCAGCGCTTTTACTTCGACAAAAAGACCAGCGTGGTGGACCCGGCCCACATGGAGCGCCTGGGTACCTTCGTGTGCAGCTACCTCAAGTACCTGCGCGTGCCGGTGAACCGCGTGCTGGATGTGGGTTGCGGCATCGGGCTGTGGAAGGGCATCGTGGCGCAGCATTTTCCAGAGGCCAGCTACCAGGGCGTGGAGTTCAGCCCCTACCTGTGCGAGCGCTTTGGCTGGCAGCAGGGCTCGGTGGTGGACTATGCGGCTGATGCGCCGTATGACCTGGTCATCTGCCAGGGCGTGCTGCCCTACCTGAGCCCGCCGGATTTGAAGGCCGCGCTGCTCAACCTGGGCCGTCTGACAAAAGGCGCGCTGTATGTCGAGGCTGTGTCGCGCGAGGATTTTGAGCGCGACATCATCGACGAAGAGATCACCGACAACCGCGTGTTCCGCCACCGTGCCGAGCTGTACCGGCGCGGCCTGCGCGAAGGCGCCATCGAACTGGGTGGCGGCGTGTGGCTCAGCCGCCGGGCCGAGCTGCCGCTGTTTGCGCTGGAGCAGGCGGGCGGGCAGTGACGACGACCCCTATGCCGCCGCCCCAGCCGCAGGCGGTGCCGCACCCGCCCCATGCGGTATCGCGCCTGCGCACCGAGCGCTTGGCCCGCAGCGCCAAGCCCTTCCTGGCCCGGGGCGGCCCCAAGGGCGAGCGCTGCGCGGGCTGCCGCCTGGTGCCCAGCCACTGCATCTGCGCACTGCGCCCCGTGCTGCCCACGCGCGCGGGCATGTGCCTGCTGATGGCCGACATCGAGCCGCTCAAGCCCAGCAACACCGGCTGGCTGATTGCCGATGTGGTGGCCGACACCTACGCGTATGGCTGGGCGCGCACCGAGGTGCACCCCGACCTGCTGGCGCTGCTGGCAGACCCCCAGTGGCAGCCGTATGTGGTGTTTCCGGGTGAGTTTGTGGAGCCCGGGCGCGTGGTCACCCAGGTGGGCAGCACCGAGCCGACGGGCAAGCGCCCGCTGTTCATCCTGCTCGATGCCACCTGGCCCGAGGCGCGCAAGATGTTCCGCAAGAGCCCGTACCTGGACCGTCTGCCCGTGCTGAGCCTGCAGCCCGAGCAGCTCTCACGCTACCACCTGCGCCGCTCCACGCGCACGGACCATTTCTGCACCTCCGAGGTGGGCGCGCTGTGCCTGGAGCTGGCGGGCGAGCTGCAGGCCGCACAGGCGCTGGAGGCGTATCTGGACGTGTTCACCCACCACTACCTGCAGGCCAAGCACCAGCTGCCGCCGGACGTGAACGGGGCGGCGCACGCACGGCTCCGGCTTCTGGCGCAGGGCCGCGGCTGAGAGTCTGAGAGTCTTTTATCCATGCTCGCCTTGCACGCCGAAACGCCCCGGCTCGTCGTTGCAAATGCTCGCCATAGCCCGAGCTATGGCTGTGCTTTGCGCCTAGATCCGAGGCGTTTTCGCGCGCCTTTCGGGCTCGGCTAAAAAACTCTCAGCCTCTGAGCCATCGCCCCTCGGACTGCCGGGCCGCGTGCGTGCATGACCTGTTGCCCAAAAAGCATGCGCTGTTACCGCGTTGTTACAAGCGCTGCACTTGGCCCCCCGCAAAATTCGGCGCTGGCGCCACCACCTCTGGCGCGGCCCGTCTGTCCGGGAGGGGCAGGGGCCTGCACACCCAAAGCCAACCCGTTGGAGAACCATGAAAAACAAGACCCCCCTGTTGCTCGTCGCAATCGTCAGCCTGGCTGTCGCATCGCTGGCCCATGCCGGCAAGGCCGAGCGCGACTTTTTTGCTGCCGAGGTGGCCCCCGCGCTGAAAACCGCCGCCAGCACCCTCAAGCAATCGTGCGGCTGCGATGTGAAGATGGATGTGAAACAGGACAGCTTTCAGACCGTGGATCACCTGCGCCAGGTGCGCTACGCGGCCGGCACCATCGTGGACAACGCCCCGCGCTACTGCAACGATGCCCCTTCCAAGGCCGCAGTGTGCCAACTCAAGACCCTGGAATTTGCCCGCACCGGCACCACCGCTTTCAAGTTTGCCGCAGGCAAGGGCGCGATCACTCTCGATGAAAGCTCGTACCCCAGCTGGGACATGCTGGCCGCCGAGCTGGACAAGTAAGCGCAGACTCCTAGCCCCAAGCAGCGCCCCGACACCACTGTGCGTGGTGCGGGGCGCTGGTGTTTGTAGGCACCGTGAGGTGCCTGAACCAGGGTGCGGCAGTTGCGAACGAATCGCCGTTCTACGTGCCGGATAGCGTGCAACACCCCGCTAGCGTGCAACACCCCACTAGCGTGGGGTGCCACCCGCTGCCACGCGGCTTTGTACCGCCTTGGTGATGCCGTCTGGTTCCAGATACGGGCTGCAGGTCTGGTACAGCGCAAACTTCTTTTCTGCCGACGTACCAACCAGTTCGGCCGACACCTCAGGCGCCGATTTCTTGAGCGCGTCGATGTGGAAGTCGCCCTCGCCCGGGTGCAGCTCCACCGCTGCTTCCAGCATGGCCGCCGCAGCGGCGCGCATGCCTTCTTGCCGGGCTTTTGCCACGCTCAGCGACAGGCCGTTGAACACATTGCCGCAGCGGATCAGGTCGATGGCGACCGCCTTGCGTGCATCGGCCTGAGCAGGTGTCCCCATGCCGTGCGTGCCATCCAGGTAGGCCCACACGTCCAGGGGCGGGGTGCCGGACGCGCACGCCCCCTGGTAGGTGCCGAAAAAGGCCTTCTTCATCATCTGCTGGCCTGCCGAAGTCTGCATGCCGCTGTCGATGACAAGCTGCTCGCCATCGGCGTGCACGGTGAACTGGTACAGGTGCGCGGCGCTGGCGCCTGCGGCCTGAGCAGGGGCGGCGCAGCGGGCCTTCCAGGTCTCGTGGCCGGGCATGGGTTGGTCATACTCGCTGACCGTGCAGTCCATGCCGCTCTGCTGCATGGCGTTCTTCCAGGCGGGGGCCGTCAGGCTGGCCATGTGCTGCGCTGTCACGCACACCACTGCGGTGCTGCCCAAGGAGTCCGCATAGGCACCCTGGCGGAACCCGGCAGCCGCCGCAGGGTGCGAAACCGCAACGCCCCCGATCAGAAACCCCACCAACGCAGCAGCGCGCGGTGCGGTGGCGGGGAGCGCAAGGGCGAAGGGCATGGGGGGTGTCTCCGGGCGGCAGCGCCTGGTACGGCGCAAGAAAAAGAGAAGGCGGTGGAACGGCGGCGTGCCCAGGGGCGGCCCGTCATCACACTGAAAAGCCGTCGGATTGTCGTTCAAGGCCCTGGGCACGCCGTGCTCTTGTGGCCTTGCAACGACAATGGACCATTCCCCTTCTACCGCACTGACCCGATGAAAGCTCCCCCCCGCCTGCAGTCCCTCATTGAGGAAGGCCTGATCGACACCGTGGTCCGGCAGCTCATGAGCGGCAAGGAGGCCATGGTCTATGTGGTGCGCTGTGGTGATGAAACGCGCTGCGCCAAGATCTACAAAGAGGCCAACAACCGCAGCTTTCGGCAGGCGGTGGACTACACCGAAAACCGCAAGGTCAAGAACTCACGCTCGGCCCGCGCCATGGCCAAGGGCAGCAAGTTTGGCCGGCAAGAGCAAGAGGCCGCATGGCAAAGCGCCGAGGTCGATGCGCTCTACCGCCTGGCCGCTGCTGGCGTGCGCGTGCCGCAGCCCTATAACTTTCATGACGGCGTGCTGCTCATGGAGCTGGTGACCGACGCCCACGGTGACGCCGCCCCGCGCCTGAACGATGTGAGCTTTACCCCCGAAGACGCGTGCACCCACCACGCCACGCTGGTGGCCGAGGTGGTGCGCATGCTGTGTGCGGGCGTTGTGCATGGGGACTTGTCGGAGTTCAACATCCTGCTGGCCCACCTGCCGGGCGCAGAAGGTGGAGAAGCCGGCCACGATGGCCCCGTCATCATCGACCTGCCCCAGGCCGTGGACGCTGCGGGCAACAACCACGCCCAGCGCATGCTGCTGCGCGACGTGGCCAACCTGCGCGACTTCTTCGGCCAGTTTGCCCCCGAGCTGCGCGCCACCCAATACGGCCCCGAGATCTGGAGCCTGTACCAGAGCGGGCTGCTGAGCAACGAGACGCCGCTCACCGGCATCTATGCGCCCACGCATGCCGATGTGGACATGCAGGCCGTGCTGCGCGAGATCGCCGACGCGCGCGACGAAGATGCAGCGCGCAGGCTGCGCATGGCGGCGGGCTGAGCTTTCTCCACCGCGCTGCGCTGTGGCACCATCGCGCCCCTTTTTCTCTGCAGTTCGCTCGCCATGTCTTCCTTCCACATCCGCAACTTCTGCCCTGGCGACGAACCCGCGTTGCGCGCCGTTTTTCACGCCTCTGTGCATGGCCTGGCCAACAAGGACTACACCAGCGAACAGCTGGCCGCCTGGGCGCCGCTGGAGCACGACGCCGCGCAATGGGCCGAGCGCATGCGGGCCAACCAGCCCTTCATCGCGCAAGCCATTGACGGCGGGGCGATAGCTGGGTTTGCCGATCTGCAGGCCAGCGGCACCATCGACATGTTTTTTGTGGCCCCGGCGTTTGCAGGCCAGGGCGTGGCCCGGGCGCTGATGGCACACCTCCACGCGCAGGCGGCGCAGCGCGGCATCACCCACTTGAACGCCCACGTGAGCCTGACCGCCGAGCCTTTTTTTGCCGCGCAGGGCTTCGCGGTGGAAGCGCGCCAGCAGGTGGAGCGTGCGGGCGTGGTGCTGCACAACGCGCGCATGGCCAAGGCGCTGGTGATGGGCCAAGGCAACTCCTGATTTGATAGCTGGTTACGCTTGTCTATCAAGCGCTAGAGGCTGATTTTGCTTGTAATTCAGCCATCATGCTGTGTCTTTGCACCCGCAGGTGCCTTACAGTAGCCGCCCCGCAGCAGACAAACCCACCCACACCGGCCCACGACGGCTGACACCCCATGACCAAAGACCTGGCCCGACAGAACGAACTCAAACCCATGGCGCTGTGCGAGCCCTGCCAGGGCATCCAGCGCAACTGGCGCAAGGCGCCGGGCCACGCCGAGCTGGTGCAGCGCGGCAACCGCAAGGAAGACCGCGAGACGGGCTCCGTCACCATCACCCGCTATGTGTGCGACCGCTGCGGCACGGCGTGGGAGTATGAGAACGACAAGGGCAACCAGAAGGCAGGCTGGTCGGTGGTGGGGCGATAAGCAATCGCATCTTCATGGAGAGCGGTCAGCGCTTGATTTGACCTGAAATCTACCCCCTCCTCAGCACCGTTGTTGGGCAACGGCTTCGCCACAAATCGCGGCGTTGGGGGCTCCCTCTCCCCTTGTGGGAGAGGGCGGGGGGAGAGGGGTGTTTGCGGGCGCAGCGCTGGTTCGCCCCCTCTCCCCAACCCTCCTCTCCCGCGAGGGGAGAGGAAGTGCCGAAGCGCTATCGGGAAGGTGCGGGTTGTTCAGCTGGCCACATGGCGTGCGTTCTCAGCCGCAATGGCCCGGAAATCCGCCGACACCCTCTCATCCGCTGCAGCCACCTGCCAGAAAGCCAGCGCCAGCCGCCGCGCTTCGTCCCATTCGCCCAGCGTGGCCGCCGTGGGCTGCAAGGGGCGGCTGGCAAAGTCGCGCGGCACCAGTTCGCCGCCCACCGGGGCATACAGCATGGGCAGCATGTCGTAGGTGGGGGACAGCGCCCAGTCGTCGCCCTTGAGCACCAGCGAGATGTTGCCGTAGTGCCGGTCTGTGTTGGCGATGAGCTGGCCGTAGGCCTCTAGCAGGCGCAGGGTGCGGGCGTCGTCCGGGGTGAGCAGGTGGCGCGCCGCCATGCGGTTGGCGGTGGCGGCCCAGTTGTCGATCTCGCCCACGTACTCGGCGTTGTAGACCTGCAGCGACACCATGCCGATGCGCCCGCCCAGGTTCTGTGGATCGTCGCTCGACTGTGGCGTGCGGTCAAAACGTTCCGACTCCAGAAACACCCGCCCTGCGCCCATGAAAAGCTGCGTGGGCGCTGCGGGCAATCCGGCCTGCGCCAGCGTGTGCAGCGCCAGATGCTCACACACCAGCAGGTCGCGCAGGCGCTGGTCGGCGGGTGCATCGCCAGCGGGCGAGAACTTCACGATGACATGCCGCCCGGCGGTGAGTGTGCAGAACTTGGGCTGCTCGCCGCCTGCCGACGAGCCCGGGTGGGTGCCGCGCATGGCCTGTTCGGCCAGCTGCGGGTAGTCGGCGGCCGAGGCCACGCGCGATGCGCGCGTGAGCAGCGTATGAAAGCGCTGGAACGCGGCCTCGCCCATGATGAGGTTGCCTGGCAGGTCGTCGCCATACAGTGTCATGGCGCGCAGCACGTCGTCGTCGCTCCAGTGGCCAGGGTCGTGGCCCAGCTGCAGCTCGGGGTGGGCGTGCGCAAAGGTGCGGCCCATGAAGCCTTGTGGCCGCATGTCGTCCAGAAACCAGGGCAGGCCGTCGTGCCGCGCGCTCACGCCGTCGGCCTCATCCACCCAGAAGGCGCCGCCCTCCAGCGGCACCAAACGCGCAAATGGCGATGGGCGGCCCTGCGCGTCGATGCGCATCACCAGCACTTCGCTGCCCACGCCCGGCACGGTGCGCGGCAGCACATAACGCTGCGAGCGTGCCGCGCCCACCTTCTGTACCTGGCCCGCCTGGATCAGCGGCGCCAGCGCGCGCGACACGGTGGGCTGGCTCACGCCCAGCAGCTCCTGCAGCTCGGCACTGGTCAGCACGCCGCCCTGGCGGCGCAGGGCGTTCAGGGCCTTGGAGGTGAGTTCATGGGGGCGGGTCATGAATCATTATATGAATAGATAAATTTTATTAAATATTCAATAAATTCAAATGCTTTTATGTTTTATTGAATAGATATTTGAAAGGTGAGAGGTGCGAAGATATCGCTATGGGCGCTGATGGCCCGGCACCTTTTCGAAGCATGCGTGTCCCACAGCCCTTCAAGGAGATACCCCCATGCTGCATCGCAGACGATTTCTGACCACCGCCTCGCGCGCAATCACTCTGGGCGGCGGTGCCTTGTTGCTGCTGCCCGGGCGCGGCGCAGGGGCCTTGCCCAGCTACACCGTGCCGCTCGCGCAGCTGCAGGAGATGGTGGCCACGAAGTTCCCGCGCAGTGTGCCGGTGCAAGGCCTGTTCGATCTCACCCTGCAACCCCCGCGCCTGCGCCTGCTGCCTGAGGTCAATCGCCTGGGCGCCGTCATGGCGGTGGACGCGGCGGGCGCTGCGCTGCGGCGCAGCCACGCGGGCACGTTCGATGTGGAGTTTGCGTTGCGCTATGAAGCCAGTGACCGCACGCTGCGCGCCCACCAGATCCGGCTGGGGCGGCTGGATTTCCCCACGCTCAAACCGGCCGTCACCGAACTGATCAATGCCTATGCCCCCGTGCTGGCCGAACAATCCCTGCGCGAAGTCACCTTGCACCAACTGCGCCCGCAGGACACGGCCATGTTCGACGGCCTGGGGCTGCAGCCAGGGCCCATCACGGTGACGGCCAAGGGGCTCACCGTGGCGTTTGTGGGCAAGCAGCCATGACGCCCGCTGGGCACGGCCGCCTTCCATCGCCGCAGCGCCGGTGTTAACTCCCTTTCCCCTCGCGGGAGCGGGTGGGGGAGACGGGGCTTCGCGTGCGCCGCGCTTGTTCTCCCTCTCCCCGCACTCTCCCACCAGGGCTGGGCCGAGGGTGGCGCAGGTTGCGCAGGTCTGTCTCGCGCAGGGGCTTGCGCTCAATCGCCCCGCACCCGCTGCGCAAACCCGCGCAGCGCGACCTGCTCCACCACAAAATCCACAAACACCCGCGTGCGCGCTGGCAGCAGCTTTTTGCTGGGGTAGTACAGCGATGTCGGCCCTGCATCCGCCCACCAGCCCGGCAGCACCCGCACCAGGTCGCCGCGCGCCAGCCAGGGCTGGGCAAACGGCATGGGCAGCACGGCCAGGCCCAGGCCCATCAGTGCGGCCTGGCACATGGCCTCGGGGTCGTCGAACACGATGCGGGGGCGGAACTCTGCCGCTGCAGCGTCGCCCACCTTGTTGCGCAGCGTGGTCACCGGCACGCGCCCCGTGCGGATGGCGCGGCGCGCAATGCCGTCCCACTGCGCCAGGTCTGCCGGGTGGCGCGGCGCCTTGCGGCCCTGCAGCAGCGCGGGGGCGGCCACCACCACCAGGTGGATCGGCCCCAGCGTGCGCGCCACCATGTCGGGGTTCAGGTTCAGGCCGCCGCCAATGCCGGCGTCAAAACCCTCGCCGATCAGATCAACCTGGCGGTTCTCAAAGCGCCAGTCGGGCTGGATGGCCGGGTAGCGCTGCAAAAACTCGGTGAGCAGCGGCACGATGTAGGCGCGGCCAAAGGCCTGGCCCATGCTCACCTTGAGCGTGCCCGCAGGCTGCTGCTCGGCCTCGGCCGCGTGGTCCACCGCATCGGCCAGCGCGGTCAGCGGCGGGCTGATCTGCGCCAGCAGGCGCTGCCCGCCTTCGGTGAGCGTGAGGCGCCGCGTGCTGCGCTGGAACAGCCGCACGCCCAGGCCTGCCTCCAGCCGCGCGACGTTCTTGCTTACGGCGGCAGGCGTCAGGCCCATGAGCCGCGCGGCGGCCGAGAAGCTGCCGCACTCGGCGGATTTGACGAACGATTCGAGGTGGCTCAGGGGTTGCATGGTTTGTATTTTCAACTGCAGGTTGAAATAGATCCAGCCCATTCCTGGCTACCAGTAAAGCAATGTTTTTCTGAAACTGCAGGTGTTCCTGGTTCCGTGAAGAACCTTTCAACCATCTGATTTTTGAGGAAAAACACCATGTCTTCTGTGCCCGATACATCCGCCCCCACCACGCTGCCTGCCAGCGCGTCACGCCTGTTGGCGGGCAAGGTGGCCTTTGTCACCGGCGGCGCGCGTGGCATCGGCGCCGCCATCGTCCAGCGCCTGGCGCGCGACGGAGCGGCCGTGGCCTTCACCTACAGCAGCTCCGAAGCCCCGGCGCAGGCGCTGGTGGCGGCTATTGAAGCGGTCGGCGGCAAGGCCCTGGCGCTGCGCGCCGACAGTGCAGACGCCGCCGCCCTCACGCAAGCCATCGACACGGCCGCGCGCACGCTGGGCCGCCTCGACATCCTCGTCAACAACGCCGGCGTGGCGGTGGCGGGCGAGATCGACAGCTTTGCCCTCGCCGATTTCGACCACACGCTCAACGTGAACGTGCGCGCGGTGTTTGTGGCCACGCAGGCTGCCGTGCGCCACATGGGCCAGGGCGGTGCCTATGGCCGCGTCATCACCATCGGCAGCACCAACTCCGACCGTGTGCCATGGGCAGGCTTCAGCGTCTATGGCATGAGCAAGGCCGCCATCGTGGGCCTCACCAAGGGGCTGGCGCGCGACCTGGGACCGCGTGGCATCACGGTGAACAACGTGCAGCCTGGCCCGGTCAACACCGACATGAACCCCGCCGACGGCCCCCTGGCCAGCAACATGCACGGCATGATGGCGCTCGGCCGCCATGCCCACCCCGACGAGATCGCGGGCATGGTGGCCTATCTGGCGGGGCCGGAGTCGGGCATGGTGACCGGGGCCAGCCTGCTCATCGATGGCGGGTTTGCTGCCTGAGCCAAGGTAGCTCGGGGCTCTTTGGGTTTTGTGCTGGTGGGTGGCGTTGCGCGCGCGGGTTGCGCCCAGGGCGATATAGTGGTTCACCCTTCCACCTGGGACCCTTTTGTGAACCTCACCCTCCGCACTTTGCGCAATGCCTGCGCCCCTGCAGCAGCGTTGACCGCGCTGATGGTCAGCGTCTCCCTGCACGCAGCCACGCCCGCCGAGTCGGGCTATGTGGGCGAATACCGGGGGCGTTCCGTGGACACCATCACGCAACTGGCGCTGCTGGACGACAACACCTTTTGTTTTGCGGTGACGGGTGGGGTGCTGGACATGCTGATGGCGGGCCGCTGGAAGGCGGAAGGCAGCGGAGTCCGGCTGCAGCAGGTGCGGCCGGACCAGACCTTGTTCCCGGCCTACGCCCGCAAGGTGGCAGCGCTGGGCGCCATGGTGGAGTTCGACTTCCACGGCACCACGCTGTCCAGTGCCCGCGCGCCGGTGTTTGCGGTGTCGGCGGATGACAAGGCCCCGGCCACGCTGCGCCCGCTGTTTGGCCCGGACCACAGCAGCTGGTCTGAAAACTATCCGCTGCCCCCACTGCCTTCAGAGGCCGTGCGCTACTTTTACCTGGGCGACGTGGTGGAGGAAGCCCCGGGCAAGCCAGCGGTCGTGAAGGTGGTGCAGTACCGGCTGGACGGTGCCAATTCAGTGCGTGTGGGGTTTGATCCGCTGCAGGCCTTGCCGCTGATGAGCCAGAGGGCCGAGCTGAAAGGGGACATGCTGTTTCTGTCGGGCAGCCGCCTGGGCAAACGCCGGGCGCTGGACCCTGAAGTGGTGCAAACGGTGCGCACGGGTTGCATAGCCCCCGCGCTGAATCCTGGCGCCCCGCGCCCTGCGCCGAAACAAGGCGAGACCCCGCCCCTGGAGCCCCTGAGAACGTTTACCGTCAGCCCGTCGGCCATTCAGGGCACGCCATTCTTCGAAGCCAAAAGCAACTGAGCCGTGGTGGGCAGTCGTCGGGTCGGATGAGGGCCGCCTCAGGCTGAAATCGCTGGGCCTCCGGGCGCACGCAGTGGGGTCTCGATCTGCATCTTGGCCAGCCGCAGCGCCTTGCGCATGTAGCCGCGCCACAGCACGTTGGCCAGCAGCCAGAGCACCGGCGCGGCCCATTTGGAGCGGGGATGAAACGCGTGGCGCCAGCGCACCGTGGTTTGCGTGCCGCCCGCCTGCGGGTCAAACCACCAGGCCCCATTGGCGCCCGTGGCCAGCCAGCGCAGTGCACCCGTGAAGCCGCTGACGGTGTAGCTGAAGTACTGCGCAGGGTGGTAGTGCTTGAGCCTTTCTTCGGCCACGCTGCCGTCGGACAGCGCCACGGTGCGCGTCTGCCCCGGCGTGTCCCAGGCGCCCGTCTGGTCGCGCGTGCCGATCACTGCGGGCAACGGCCCGTAGCCGGTGAACAGGGTGCGCGGGTCAATGGGCGCGATGTGCTGGAACGCCAGTGCCGGGGAGGCCTTGATGTGCGTCTGGACCGTGGCAGAGAAGGTGGTCATGGGTGAATCCGGTGCGTTGCTTCCGCCCTCTCGGGCAGTCAAGTCACTGTAGGGCGTGCGACCACACCGATAAATACCCTTCTCCGCAACGGACTGTTTGCCAAATGACCCGCAATCGCCTCTTTCACGGGCGAAGACGTTGTGCGCCGACGCGGCGGGCGCACACGGCAGCCATCGGCGGCCGGAGCCCGTTCAGGTGGCCGAAGCTTTGCGTCGCCGGGGCTTTGGAGCCGGGCCCCGCAGCTCCTGCACGCTCAGTCCGAACGCCGGGTTGTCGGCCAGCATCTCCACCGCCAGATCGATGAAGGCGCGCGCGCGGGCCGGCTGCGCCGCCCGGCTGCCGTAGTACACGTACAGGCCCAGGTGCTGGGGCACGAATTCGGTCAGCACGGGCACCAGTTGCCCGCTGCGCACCAGTGGCGCCGCCGTCACGCCGACAAGCTGGCCGATGGCGTGGCCGCCCAGCACCGCGCGCGCTTCCAGCTCGATGTCGTTGACGCAGAACGCAGGCGGTATGGCATGGGCCACGATGTCATCGCCCACCTGAAACTCCCACGGCATGGGCTTGCCGGTGGTGGGGTGGCGAAACCCGCTGCAGCGGTGCTGTGCCAGGTCTTCGATGCGGGTGGGTGTGCCATGCCGGGCCAGGTAGTCCGGCGTGGCGCACACCACCAGCTGTAGCGCCATCAGGCGCCGCGCAATCACCCCGCCCTCGGGCGGGTAGCCCGAGCGGAAACCCACGTCCACCCGGTCCTCCACCCAGTTGCCGATGCGGTCGTCCAGCTGCACATCGGGCTCCACCAGCGGGTAGCGGTGGCAGAACGCGTCGAGCACGGGCCAGACCACCTCCAGCATGATGGAGCGCGGCGCCACGATGCGCAGCGGCCCCGCAATCTCCTCGCGCCCGCGCCGCGCGCCGTGTACCGCCCGCTGCAGGGTCGCGAGGCCCGGCAGCGCGGCCTCCAGAAACTGGCGCCCCTCCTCGGTCAGGCTCAGGCTGCGCGTGGTGCGGTGGAACAGCCGCACGCCCAGGTGCGATTCGAGCTGCCCCAGCGCCAGGCTGGCAGCCTGCGGGGTGATGCTCTGGGCCGAGGCCGCCTGCCGCAGGCTGCCCAGTTCGGCGGCTTTGGCAAACGTGGCAATGGCACGCAGTTCATTGATGGCCATGGTGTCCGTTCCGAGGTATTGGCAAGTTTTACTTGTGAATGAAGTCAGCAATTATGGGCTAGTGCGATGGCAATGGTCTGCCTACAGTTCACCTCCATGGCCGCGCCTTTGCATCTCAGCGTGCTGCGTTTGCCAGAACCCCGCTTTCAATCCCTTTCAAGGACTTCCGCCATGACGGCTTCGACTGCTCTCCCTTCCTCCTTCCCCCGCGTCTGGATGATTACCGGCGCCTCGCGCGGCATTGGCGCCCGCATTGCCGAGGCTGCGCTCGCCCAGGGCGACGCCGTGGTCGCCACGGCCCGCGATGCCGCGTCGATTGAAAGGCGCCTGGGCCCCAGCGACGCACTGTTGCCGGTGGCGCTCGACGTGACCGACGAAGCCCAGGCCCGCCACGCAGTGGGCGCCGCGCTGGAGCGCTTTGGCCGCATCGACGTGCTGGTCAACAACGCGGGCTACGGCCTGCTGGGTGCGGTGGAGGAATCCACCGCCGACGAAGTGCTGCGACTGTTCGACACCAACGTGTTCGGCCTGCTGCATGTGACCCGGGCCGTGCTGCCCGCCATGCGCGCGCGCCGCGCAGGGCACGTGATCAACATCTCGTCGCTGGGTGGCGTGCGCTCCAGTGCCGGTTTTGGCGTGTACTGCGCCACCAAGTTCGCGGTGGAAGGCCTGACCGAGGCGCTGCACGCCGAGCTGGCCCCGCTGGGCATCCATGCCACGGCGGTGCAGCCCGGGTACTTCCGCACCGAGTTCCTTGATGGTGCCTCGCTGGCCGTGGCGCCACGTGTGCTGGACGACTACGCCGCCAGCGCGGGCGCCGTGCGCGAGGCTGCGCGCCGCATCAACCTGAACCAGCCTGGCGACCCCGTGCGCCTGGCCCAGGCCGTGATGAAGCTGGTGGCCAGCCCCACACCGCCGCTGCGCCTGCCACTGGGCACCGACACGCTGCAGACCATTGCCGACACGCATGCCTTCGTGGCGCAAGAGACCGCGCAGTGGCGGGCCGTAGCGGCGTCCACGGATTTTCCGGTGCAGGAGCGTGAGGAGGCCCAGGCGCTGTCTGCTGGATAAAAGCTCCTGATTTAATAGCTGTTAGTGCTGATGGGATAAGCGCTGGATGCTATTTTTGTTCTCAATCAGTGGCGATGGTGTGGTTGGATGGAATGGCGGATGCCGTGCCCGCCGCCCACCCCTGCAATGGTGTGCAGGGCCTCACACCGGCCGCGCAAACTCCATCACCCAGTTGACTTCCCAGGTGGCCCCACCGTCGTCCGAAAAAGCCTGCTGCCAGCGCGGTGCGCCGGTGTGCATCTGCGACCACTCAAAGCGCACGCGCACGGGGCGACCCTCGAAGATCTCCTGGCCCTCGAAGATGCCCACGCCATCGCGAAACCCGCCCACCACGGGCGGATGCAGCAGCCCGGTGGCCGCGTCCACGCCGCCGGTGGTGTTGTCGAGCCAGTAGATGCTCCAGCGCTGTGCCTCAGGGCTGAACACGCGCAGCGCCATGCCCACAAAGCCGGGCTTCCAGGTGGTGGGGATGAAGTCGTCGTAGTTGCCGATGCCGCCGGGCAGCGGCCGCGCGGTGCCGGTGGCGTCGAACACCTCCCAGTCGTTGCAGCCCTGAAGCCGGTGCACCAGGCGCGTGTTGCGGATGTGCCAGGAGCCCATGAGGAAGTCGAAGTCGCGGGCGGCGTGGTGGCCGGTGGTCGGGGTTGTGATGGTGTCTTGCATGGTGTTCGGTGACCTGGTTGCGTGAGGGGAGAAGGATCAGAACTACGATCAGAACGACGATCAGGGCGACGCCATGGCCTCGTCGGGATGAACCCAGCCGGGCAGCGCGCGCAGGGAGCCCAGCCAGCGCGACACATGGGGGAAGTCCTCTTTGGCCAGGCCCGCCTCGGGCAGCCAGAAGAGATACGCAGAGCAGGCGAGGTCTGCGATGGTGGGGCCGGAGGGCACCAGGAACGCCGAGCTTGCGAGTGTTTCGTTCAGCGTGGCAAGGTCTGCCATGGCGCGTGCGCGCAGGTAGGCCAGAACCTCGGCGGGCTGTGGCACCCACCGCAGTGCAAGGCGCAGGTTGGGCACGCTGAAGCCAATGCGGTTCGTCTCCCAGAAAAGCCATTCCAGGATGGCGCTCCCTTCCGCCGCAGCGCCACAGAACGCGTGGGTGCGCTGCGCCAGATGGAGCAGGATGGCATTGGATTGGCAATAGGCGGTGCCGCCATCGACGAGGACCGGCACTTCACCGAAGTGGCTGGCTGCCACAAAGTCCGCGGGGCGCTCGACCCGGGGCGTATCGAGCGCAATCGGCTGGTAGCGGTGCGGGGTGGCAGTCAGTAAAAGCAGCGACCGAACCTTGTACGAGTGGCCGGAACCTGCGGCGCCGTACAGCAGCAGGGAGGCGGGTGTGGACATGGGCTCTTCTCCTTTGCGATCAGGCATGCAACGCCGAGCGCGCCGTGGGCTGCAGCCGGTGCGTCTCGGGCGCCCGGGCCAGCCAGGGGGCAAGCCCCGGGGCTACGTCCCGCGCCCAGGCGCCGCTGTTGGCAAAGGACTGCAGCGCCGCTGCATCGCCAAACAGCGCCAGCCCCAGCAGCACATGCTCGCCCGCGCGCACCGGCAGGCGGGGAAAGGTGTTGGGGCTGGCTTCGGTGCTGTACCAAGCCACCTGGCGCGCGCCGCCGCGCTGCAGCGCGGGGGCCATGCGGTGGCGGCAATAGTCCAGCAAGGCCGGGGTGGCGGGCTCGTGCAGATAGAACACCGTGGCGTCCAGCACACCCGCCGCAGTGCCTGTGGCGCCCGGCGCGGGCCGGGCGTGTTGCGGCAACGTGGACGCCGCCCCGGGCCACGCGGGGCGCAGCAGCAGCACGTTGTCAGAGTCGATCATGGTGGCGTTGGCGGCAGCGCGGTGCGCAGCCCACACGGGGCCGCCATAGAAGGCTTCGAGCGCGCGGCGGCGTACGTCCATGTCGGCAAAGCCGCGCAGCCAGACAAACAGGTCGGGCTGATCGAGGTCGCGGAACTGGCCCAGCACGCGCATGCCATGGGCCTCCTGTGTTTCAACGAACTCGCGGTCGAAGAGGTCGATCAGTGCGTCGCGCTGCCCTGGGTGCAGGGTGTATTGGCGCAGTTCGACGATGGGGTGGTGGTCGGCGGTGGGCATGCGGGCTCCGGGTTTTTGGGGGGTGGAACAAGGTCAGGATCGGAGTCTGCGCCGCAATACCTGCCAACCCATGGCAGGTATTTGCGCTATCTTTTGTCTTTGCCCCATTACCCCCAGTTACCCCACACAACCGCCTGCCCATGCGCGCCAGCCGCCTGCTTTCCCTTCAAATGCTGCTTGAAACCCAGGGCCGCATGAGTGCGCAAGCGCTGGCCGAGGCACTGGAGGTCTCCGTGCGCACGCTGTACCGCGATGTGGACCAGCTCAGTGCGGCCGGTGTGCCCATCTATGCCGAGCGCGGGCGCAACGGTGGCTTTGCGCTGCTGCCAGGCTGGAAGACCACGCTCACCGGGCTCACGCCTTCCGAGGCGCAGGCCGTGTTCTTGAGCGGCCTGCCCGGCCCCGCGCAGGACCTGGGGCTGGGCGGCGATGTGGAGGGCGCGCGGCTGAAGCTTTTGTCGTCGCTGCCCGCTTCGTGGCGCGAAGACGCCCAGCGCGTGAGCACCCGCCTGCACCTGGACCCGGTGGACTGGTACCGCGAGAGCGACCCCACGCCCCACCTGCCCACCGTGGCCGCTGCGGTGTGGAGCGGTCACCAGATCGCGATGCGCTACGAGAGCTGGGCTGACACGGTGGAGCGTACGGTGAGCCCGCTGGGGCTGGTGCTCAAGGCGGGTGTCTGGTACCTGGTGGCAAGGCCTGCGGGTACGACAGAAGGCGGACCGCGCACCTACCGCGTGTCGAACATCCGGGCTGCCACGGCGCTGGCCACACCCGTGCGCCGCCCGGCGCGGTTTGACCTGGCCAGTTACTGGGCGCAGTCGATCCAGCGTTTTGAAGCAGGGATCTACACCGGCGAGGCGGCGTTGCTGGCCACACCGGCCGGGCTCAAGGGCCTGCGCGCGCTCAGCAGCGCCGTGGCCCGCGCGGTGGCTGCGGCCCCGCCGCCCCGCCGCAAGGACGGGCGCGTGGCCGTCACCATTCCCATTGAGTCGGTGGAACACGCCTGCGGGCAACTCATGCGGCTGTCTCCGCAGGTGGAGGTGCTGCGGCCTGCGGCGTTGCGCCGCGCGCTGGTGGAACGGGTGCGCGCCACGGCGCGTCTGTATGGGGTTAGCTTGCGGTGAAGGGATGTTCTTGCTGTTAATTTGATAGCTGCCAGCGCTTGCCTCATAAGCGCTAGGTGCCAAAATCCCTTGAATCCCAGCGCCACTGCTTTCGGCTGGGGGCGACCTCATAATGCACCCGTCTTGATCCCGTCCCGCCCCATTCATGCACCCGATACACACCATGGCGCCATTCCCGTCGGATCGCTTCCTTTTCGGCGGGGGCTCCCCTGGCGAGGAGGTGCTGGTGTACCGGCCCATTCAATCCCATGTGGCACCCCTTATCAGCCCCCGCGTGCAGTGGCTGTTGGCCGGGGCGGTGGCGCTGGCGGTACTGGCCTATGCAGCGTGGAGCCTGCTCCGCATTTTTCCTGAGCTGGGCCGGTTGGACTGGGAGGGGTGGCGAGCCCTGGGGGCAGGCTTTTGGCAAAAAGCCCGCGAAAAAGGCATGGCCTGGTTGCCTTGGCTGTACCCGTTTTTCGCGATGGCGATTGTGGGAACCCGTTGGCTGTGGAGTCGCCATCTCAAGCTCTGCATCAGCGCGCAGGGCGTTCGGCAAGAGCACCGTCTTCCGCTGGGCTTGCACCACCTGTTCGGGCAGAACTGGCAGGTCGCCTGGAGCGAGGTGCAGAACATCACCACGCGCCGTTCGAGCATGGCGAGCGGGCTGGTCCCCCAACTGGCCTGGGTAGAGATCGTGCTGCAACTGAGGCATGGCCGCCAGCGCGTCCTGCGACCCGCGTTCTGGTTTCGCGCCAGTGACCCGCCACGCCCACGCCTGAAGCCCACTGGCAGCCCATCTCCGTTGGCTGACCCGTGGGCCGGGTCCATCAACAGTGCCCAACTGGCTGCGGCGTTCGCGGACCTGCGCTTGATCCGGGCTCTTCAGCAACACGCCCCCGTCCCAGGCTTGGCGTTGCCCTGGCCGGGCACCGCCCCGGCTGGCCCCGACCTGAGTCGGCAGCCCGAGGCGCTGGTGCTGCTGGGGGGGACCATCCTGGTATTTTTGACAGGCTGGAGTTTGATGCTGTTCGCACCCCATATCCACCTGCACGCTTTGCCCACTTGGATGGATCGCGCAGCGTGGGCCTTGGGCACGCTGGCCCTGTGGGCGCTGGCATGGAAAGGGTGGGTTCGGCACCGGGCCCCCCTGCCAAGTGACGCACCGGGCGCACCGGCCCAGCCGCGCGAGCCCTTGTCCAAGCCTGCTCTCGCCTTTGCCGCCGCGCTGTGGGTGGCAGCGGTGGCCTTTGTCATTGAGCCTTTGCTGGTCCACACCGCCTTGCTGGGCCGTGCGGACGCGTGGCAGACCTACCGCTTTGCCGTGGCCGATGGCCAAGCCAAGTCCATCGGCGCGGAGGCAGCCCACGTTCCCCCCATCCAGTTGCCTGGCCGCCAGAGCCGACTGGCGTGGATCAAATCCGGTAGCGAGGCCACCTTGAGCGCGGTCGAGGGCCGGTGGGGGGTGTGGGTCTACAACGATGAGCCACTGCGCGCGTTGGCCAACCAGCAAGGCGTGCGCTGATCTCTCGCAGAGCCGAGGCTGCGCGAACCCGAACAGGAGCCTCTGCGCTGCAAATGACCGTGTCAGCGCAACTGCATGGGCTTTGACGGCGATCAATTGCTATTGATTGAATAGCTGGTTGCGCTTTCTGGAAAAGCGCTACAGGCCCATAAGGCTTCAAATCCGGCGTTCAGATCCCCCGCTCCACCATGTCCAGCAACCGCTGCCCCAGCCCGTCCAGCAGGGGCTGCGGCGTGCCGCGCAGTGGCCCGTCAATGCTGAGCAGCGCCATACCGTGCACGGTGGACCATGCCAGGTACTCCGCGCCGGGGCGGCGCTCGGCTGGCAGGGCGCCAGCGGTGACCAGGTCATCCAGCGCGGCGCTCAGGTGCTGAAAAGGATTGAGGCCCGTGGCGCCGCCCATGGCCGGGTCGGGATGGGTCTGCACGGTGAAGCGGCCTCCGAACGCGGTGCGGAACAGGCCCGTTTCGGCATGCGCAAACCGCATGTAGCCTGCGCCCACAGCGCGCACCTTGGCGTGGGCCTGTTCGGTGCGGGTGCCGGTGGTGGGTGCCTGGGCCAGTTCGGCCTCCATGAAGTGCGCGGCAGCGGCCACGGCGGCGGCGCGCACGGCGGCCAGCAAATCGTCGCGGTTGGCAAAGTGGCGATAGGCCGCGTTGGGCGCCACCCCCGCGCGGCGTGTGGCCTCGCGCAGCACCACAGCGTCGGGGCCACCCTGTCGGGCCAGCTCGACACCGGCGTCCAGCAGCGCGCGCCGCAGGTCGCCATGGCGGTAGGTGGCGCGCGGGGCGGGGCCTGCGCTGGCAGTCTTGGCAGAGCTAGCGGGGGGGGCGTTGCGATTGGTTACGGGCATGGCGGACTTCGATGTGGACACTGTCCATTATCTTTGCTATTGTTTGTGGACGGTGTCCACAATGAGGTGGGCACTTTCTTTTTTTATGACCCTCCCAGGCCTTCATGGGATGAACGGCCTGGTTTGCAAGGAGACCCCATGAAAGTCGAGTCCTACCTGATGTTTGAAGGCCGTTGCGAAGAAGCGCTGGACTTTTACCGCAGCGCCCTGGGCGCCAAGGTCGGCACCCTCATGCGCTACAAGGACAACCCCGAGCCCGCTGCAGGACAGGGTTGCGCCGACGGCAGCGGCCCAGGCCCCACGCGCGAGATGGTCATGCACGCCGAATTCACCGTGGGCGAGACGACGCTGATGGCATCGGACGGCATGGGGTCGGGCAAGGCCAGCTTCCAGGGCATCTCGCTGGCGCTGAGCCCCGCGAGCGAAGCGGAGGCCCAGCGCCTGTTCAATGCGCTGGCCGACGGTGGCCAGGTGCAGATGCCGCTGGCCAAGACCTTCTTCTCGCAGGCCTTCGGCATGGTGGCCGACCGCTTTGGCGTGCCGTGGATGGTGGTGGCGCCCGAATGAGCGAAGCGCACCAGAGCTCCAACACAGGTACGGCCATGCTTGCCCTCTATGGACACCCTTTCTCGTCGTACACCCAGAAGGTGCTGACTGGGCTGTATGAAAACGGGACTCCCTTTGAATTGCGCAATCTCGACCCCGCTGCGCCGGGCAACCATGCGCCCGAATGGCTGCGCCGCTGGCCGTTGGCAACGTTTCCGCTTCTGGTGGATGGCGATCACACGGTGGTGGAGAGCAGCATCGTGATCGAGCACCTGCAGATGGCCCACCCGGGGCCTGTGCAGCTGATACCAGCCGACCCTGCAGCGGCGTTGCAGGTGCGGTTCATGGACCGGTTCTTTGACCTGCACGTGATGGCGCCCGTCCAGCACGCGGTGAACGCTGCGTTGACTGGCGACCCCGCCAAGCGTGTTGACGGCGTGGCCTGGGCCGCCGACAAGCTGGAGAAGGCCTATGCATGGCTGGAAGGCGAATGGGCCGGGCGGACCTGGGCAGCGGGCAACGCCTTCAGCATGGCCGACTGCGCAGCAGCGCCCGCACTCTTCTACGCCGACTGGACGCATCCCATTGCCGCCACCTACCCGGTGCTGCACGCCTACCGTGCGCGGCTGCTGGCGCGGCCCTCGTTTGCGCAAGCCATGGAGGGCGGCCGCCCCTACCGCCACTACTTTCCGCTCGGGGCGCCAGACCGTGATTGAGTGGATCGACCACCCAGTCGATTGAATCGCCAAACCCCAACCACCAAGGAGACCAACATGATGAATGCCGAACCCCATGCCATGCACCGCTGGCTGCAGCAGCTGATTGGCGACTGGACCAGCGACGCCACCTGCGACGCCCCACCCAGCGAATCCGGCGAGTCCGGCGCCCCCGCTCAAGAGCAATCCACCGGCTCCGAGCATGTGCGCGCCCTGGGCGACCTGTGGGTGCTGTGCGAAGGCACGGGCACCATGCCCGGCGGGGGCGAAGCCCACATGCTGATGACGCTGGGCTACGACCCCGAGAAGAGCGTGTTTCGCGGCACCTGGGTGGGCTCGATGATGACCCACATGTTCGTGTACGAAGGCACGCTCGATGCCGACCAGAAGGTGCTGACCCTGGAGACCGAAGGCCCCAGCTTCAAGGACGACGGCAAGACCGCCCGCTACCGCGACGTGATCACGCTGGTGAACGCGAACGAACGCACCTTGACATCGTTCGGGCTGCAGCCGGATGGCAGCTGGTCGCAGATGATGCAGGCGACTTATCGGCGCAAGTGATGGAGGCGGGCGGGCTCCGGCCCGCTTTCGCCGAACGAATACGTGGTGCCCACTGCCGGGCGCATCCCATGGTCAACCTCACAGGAGTCAAGCTATGTCCTACATCGATGGTTTCGTGATCGCGGTCCCCACCGCCAACAAGCAGAAGTTCATTGAGCACGCGCGCCATTTCGACGCGATGTTCATCGAGCTGGGCGCGATCCGTGTGATCGAAAGTTGGGGCGACGACGTCCCCGACGGCAAAGTCACCGATTTCCGCCGCGCGGTCCAGGCCACGGCCGAGGAGACGGTGGCCTTTTCGTGGGTCGAGTGGCCCGACAAAGCCACGCGCGACGCGGGCATGAAGAAGATGATGGAAGACCCGCGCATGGACCCGTCCCAACCCGGCAACCCTCCCATGCCCTTTGATGGCAAACGCATGATCTTTGGCGGCTTCGAGCAGGTGGTGGAGGTGAAGGCTTGAGCAGCTGTTGGCGTCGCGCAGCCCGTGCTCGCTTATGACTTCACACTCCTGGGCGTCAACAATCCCACGCTGCACGGCTCTCCGTATCTGAGAGGGCTGCAGCCAAGTTCTCAAACCGCAGTCAACTTGACCATGTCCGATGAATGAAGCCGAACTCAATGCAGGACTCTCAGCCACGCCGCAATACCGCTACGCGGATCGCCTCGGCAATCGCCTTTTCGTGGCTGGCCAGGTTCCTCTCGACTCCCGTGGCCACCTGGTAGGCCCACAAGACCCGGGCGCACAAGCCTTGCAGTGTTTGCGCAACTTGGAGCGGCTCCTCGCAGTACACGAATTTCAAGTCAAGGACATTCGACAATTGGCCGTGTACGTGATGGGAGATCAAGCAAGTCTCACTGCGGCATGGTCAGCGGTCGCAGGTTGGTTTGGGGGCCAAGTTCCGCCAGCTACCCTGCTCGGTGTTGCCGGACTGGGCTACGTGGGACAACTCGTAGAGATTGACGCCACAGTGATCAAGGCATGAGGGCATCGCATCAAATGGCCAAATGGCCAAATGGCGCCTACCCCTTCCATGGAGGGGATACCTAAAAGGCTGCGCTTTTTAGTCACCCCTCATGTCAACGCGGAGCGACCGCTTTCAAGTGCCCCACCAGCTGCCCCTGGCCGCCAGTGGCCGTTTGGACGTTCAAAAGCATAGCCACCAGCGCTTGTCAGATAAGCGCTAGAGCCTAATTTCCCTCGAATTTTCGGGCAGAACACGCGGCGCAAAGCCCCTCACTGTCCTGCCCGCCGCATCGCACTGTTCCACCCACAGCACTTCTGCTCAGGCACCATTGGCTCCATATTCCACTGGCATACCGCCCGATAGTGGCGGTGCACAACACGAGGAGCCCCCGTATGTCGTCGTCCACACCTGCTGCAGCAAGCACCGCTCTGGTGCCCATCGTGCGCGCCCAGCTGCTCGGTCCGCAGTGGCCCACGATGGACCCGTTTCTTTTCTGCGCCCACCACGACGATGCCTACCCCGCAGGCAACGCCGCGTTCGGCCCCGCCGTGCCGATTGAAGACCGCCAGATCGGCAGCGACTTCAGCGGCAAGGACGGCTGGAGCATGTACCACGGCGACACCGTGCCGGGCTTTCCGGGCCACCCGCACCGGGGTTTTGAGACGGTGACGCTGGTGCGCAAGGGCCTCATCGACCATTCCGACTCGCTGGGCGCGGCGGCGCGTTTTGGTGGCGGCGATGTGCAGTGGGTCACCGCTGGCAAGGGCATCGTGCATTCCGAGATGTTTCCGCTGCTCAACGCTACGGAGCCCAACCCTCTGGAGCTGTTCCAGATCTGGTTGAACCTGCCCGCGAAGAACAAGATGGTGGCGCCGCACTTCACCATGCTGTGGAACGAGCGCATCCCGCGCCTGGTGCACCACGACGCTGCAGGCCGCGCCACCACGGTGACAGTGGTGGCCGGTGCGCTGCCCGGCGCGCCCGATCCGCTGTCGCCGCCGCCCGAATCCTGGGCCTCCCAGCCCGAAGGCGACGTCGCCATCTGGACGCTGCACCTGGAGCCCGGTGCTGAATGGACACTGCCTGCGGCGAAGGGTGAGACCACGCAGCGCATGCTGTACTTCTTTGTGGGCGACAGCCTGCGCGTCGGCCCGCAAGACGTGGACCGCCACGCAGCGCTGCAGGTGCGGGCCACCGAGGACTGGACCCTGACCAACACTGGTACCACCGCCGTCGAATGCCTGGTGCTGCAGGGCCGCCCCATTGGCGAGCCCGTGGCGCAGTACGGCCCGTTTGTGATGAACACGCAGGCGGAGATCATGCAGGCCATGAACGACTACCGCCGCACCCAGTTCGGCGGGTGGCCTTGGCCCGACCAGGACCCGGTGCATGGCACCGAGGCACGGCGGTTTGCGCGGTATCCGGGGCAGGCGGAAGAAGAGCGGCCGGCAGAGGCGACGGCTGGCGCGTAAGCCGGGGCGGCGCGCCCCGCCCCCGAGGTGCCCGGCGGCCACCGGGCGCCTCGTGGACAATGCACGCTTTTAGCGCAAGCAGATACCACCATGGCCACCACCATCACCAAAGACACCGCCGTCACCATCACGTACAAGGTCACTACACCGCAGGGCAAGCCGCTGGACGCGGGCAGCCTGTCATACCTGCACGGCGGCTATGAAAACATCTTCCCCAAGGTCGAAGCCGCCCTCGAAGGCCAGGCCGTCGGCTTCACCACCGCGCTGGACCTGGCCGTGGAAGACGCCTTCGGCGCCCGCGACGAAAGCCTGGTGCGCACCATCCCCAAGACCGAGTTCCCCCCGGGCGTGAAGGTGGGCGGCCAGCTGCAGGGCATGGGCACTGACGGCCAGCCCGCCCTGTTCAACGTCGTCAAGATCAAGGGCCCCGAAGTGCACCTGGACGGCAACCACCCGCTGGCCGGGCAGGCGCTGAAGTTCAGCTGCAAGGTCACCGAAGTGCGCGCTGCCAGTGCTGAAGAAATTGCGCACCGGCATGTGCACGGCGCGCACGGGCATCAGCATTGATGAGCCAAGGGAGAGACGACACAGCAGGCGCCTGCAGCCTCTGTTGAGAGAGGCTCTGGGTGAGGACGGCGTGGTTGTCGTTACAACGGGGCCGTCGCAGGCGCCGGTGTGGGGCCCGCATCACCCGCTCTGCGCCGGGGGACGAACTCCTCGTCGAGCAGCGCCTCGATGCGGGCAAAGATCTCGTGGCGCGAGAACGGCTTCTTCATGAAGTCGTCCGCGCCGATGCGGTTGGCGTAGAACTGCTCGGTGGCATGCTCGTTGCCGCTGATCATGATCACGGGGATGTGCTGCGAAGCGGGCAATTTGCGGATCGCGCGCAGCGCGTTGAACCCGTTCATGCCCGGCAGGATGATGTCGAGGAAGATCAGTTCGGGCGCTTCCTCTGCGATCAGGGCGAGGCCCTGCTCGGCGTCGAGCGCCTCGCGGGTGTCATAGCCTGCAGATCGAAGTGCCTTGCGCAGCACGGCCACAACAGTCGGCGAGTCGTCAATGATCAGCACCGTGGTGCCCTTGCGGGCGTTGACACGTTTGCGCTGGCGGCGTTCCACGGGTGCCGCTGGTGGGAAGGGGGGGGCTTCGGGCTTCCCCGTCGGTTTGCGCACACTGCCCAGAAGCCGGTCGAAGATGCTCATGGTGCTGTCTCGTTTCTTTCGTTCTTGGATGGCGTGCGGCGGGTCATTGCGTTCGCTGGGTTCCAGCGGATGGCCGCTGGATGGGTGAGTGACGGGCGCATTCGCACATCTCGTGTCCACAGGGCGCAAGTATTCCAGATGCGGCCGCCGCTCCGTGCGGCGTGTTCCGTGTCACGGAGAAAGAGCGGGCGACGGTCCCGTCCCCGTTGAACAACGCCGCCCCGTAACAATTTCAAAATTGATAGCTGCCAGCGCTTGATAGATAGGCGGTAGAGGCCAAAAATACTCGAAGTATGGCCTGTCACTGCGCACCGCCGCGCACCAGCCCACGCCCGCGCAGCACCGGCTCTGCCGCCAGCCGCTCGCGCGCAAACTCCACAAACGCGCGCACCTTGGCCGGTGCGCGCCGCCCGGCGGGGTAGACGATGTGCACGGGCACGGGCGGTAGTTCGTGCTCGGCCAGCACGATGCGCAGCCGCCCCGCGCGCAGGCTGGCGGCGGCCTGGTAGGCCAGGCAGCGCGTGAGGCCCAGGCCTGCTTCGGCAGCGGCGATGTCCACCTCGTTGCTGTTGCTGATCCATGCAAACTGCGGCTGGCCCGTGGCGCCGTCCTTGAACTTCCAGGGCGCCACGGCCCGCGCATCGAATGAGAAGCCGATGGCGCGGTGCGCGGCAAGCTCGTCGGGGTGCCGCGGCTCGCCGTGTTGCGCCAGGTAGGCGGGTGACGCCACCACCAGGCGGCGCAGCGCGCCCACCTGCACCGCAGTGAGGCCGGAGTCAGGCAGGTGCGCGATGCGGATGGCCACGTCCATGCCTTCATCGAGCAAATGCACCAGCCGGTTGACGAACAGCGTGCGCACCTGCACACGTGGCTGGGCCTGCAAGAAGCCCTGCACGATGGGCGCCACATGCTGGATGCCGAACATCTGCGGCGCGGTGATGGACAGCAGCCCCTGGGCCTCGGCCTGTGCACCGCTGGCTGCCTGCTCGGCCTCGTGCAGGTCGTTCAGGATGGGGCGGCAGTCTTGCAAGAAGCGCTCGCCGGCCTCGGTCAGCCGCACCAAACGTGTACTGCGCTGGAACAGCAGCACACCCAGCCGCGCCTCCAGCGCCGCAATGGCACGCGTGACAGCCGTGGCCGAGCAGCCCAGCCGCCGCCCTGCCACGGCAAAGCCGCCGGCATCGGCCACGGTCACAAAACAGCGCAGGGTGTCGAGGTAGTCCATGCGACCAATTATTGCGGATGCCGCAATTATGAAAAGCGGTTATTGGTTATTCACATCGCGGTTTGCAATAGCTATCGTCGAGCCATCTTTTCACTCACCCCCGACGAGGCTTCACCATGCTCCTTACCACCCCGCTCCAGCTGTACCGCATGCCCATCTCGGGCCATTGCCATCGTGTGGAGCTGATGCTGTCCTTGCTCGGCCTGCCCTATGAACTGCTCGATGTGAACCTGCTGCGCGGCGAACACCAGCGCGCGGAGTTCCTCGCGCTCAACCCGCTGGGCCAGGTGCCCGTGCTGGTAGACGCGGGCCAGGTGCTGAGCGACAGCAACGGCATCCTGGTGTACCTGGTGCAGCGCTACGCCCCCGGCAGTGCCTGGCTGCCACAAGACGCCGTGGGGCAGGCGCAGTTGCAGCGCTGGTTCAGCCTAGCGGCGGGCTTTCTGGCGCCGGGCATTGGGGGGCCGCGCTTTGCGACGTTGACCGGCCGCGCCGTGAACGAGGTGGCGCAGGCCACCGGCAAGCGCCTGCTGGTCTTCATGGAGGGCGAACTGCAAGGGCGTGCCTGGTTGCTCGGGGGCACCGCGCCCAGCCTGGCCGATGTGGCCATGGTCAGCTACACCTCGCAGGCCCACCTGGCCGGGCTGCCGCTGGATGCCTACCCGCACATTGCGGCCTGGGTGGCGCGCATGCAGGCCTTGCCGGGCTACCCGGTGCTGGCCGACCAGCTGCCCACTGCCGAGCAGGTGGCGGCATGACAGCCACCGTGGCCGCTGCATCGGTGGCGGCGCCGGTGCCGCCCGAGGCCTTCCACCGCGGTGAGCAGGCCCTGCAGGCGCGCGTGGGTGTGCGCGAGCGCATGGCGGCCGTGGGTGCGATGGTGCTGCGCGACCACATGCCCGACCAGCACCGTGAGCTGTTTGAAAAGCTGCCTACCTTGCTACTGGGGACGTTGGATGAACAAGGCCAGCCGTGGGCAACGATGCTTGCCGGACCGCCCGGGTTTGTGCACACCCCCGATGCGCAGCGCGTGCAGATCGCGACCGCGCCGGATTCCCAGGACCCGGTGCTCACACACGTGGCGCCAGGCGGGGCCGTGGGCGTGCTGGGGCTGGAGCCGCACACGCGGCGGCGCAACCGCATGAACGGGCGGGTGGCAGCGTTTGGCGATAGCGGCCTGGACGTGCAGGTGGTGCAGAGCTTTGGCAACTGCCCCAAATACATCCAGGCGCGGCAGCCAGGCCTGCGCGCTGCGCTGGCCGCTCCGGGCCCGGTGCAGTGGCTGGGCGCCGGACTGGACGCCGCCGCCATCGCGCGCGTGCAGCGTGCCGACACCCTGTTCATCGCCAGTGCCTCGGCGCCACGCCCTGGTGCCGGGCACAGCGAAGGCGTGGATGTATCGCACCGAGGCGGCGAGGCAGGCTTTGTGCAGGTGGCGCACACGGGGGCCGGCGTGGTGCTGAGCCTGCCGGACTACCCCGGCAACCAGTTCTTCAACACCCTGGGCAACCTGGCATTGCACCCGCTGGCAGGCTTGCTGGTGGTGGACTATGACGAGGGTGGCTTGCTGCACATTGCAGCGCAGGCCGAGGTGCTGTGGGACAGCGCAGCGCGTGCGCCCTGGCCCGGTGCGCAGCGCGTGCTGCGCCTCACAGTGCTGCGCGCCCTGTGGCGCCCGAGGGTGCTGCCGTGGCGCTGGACACCGCCGGTATCGGCGCCCCAGTTCCGGGTGATGCGTGAGGCAGCCTTGGGGTGAATGGTGCCTCTGAGGTGGGTTGCGAACGCAGTGGTGGCACCGCGATGCGCCTGCGCGGCACGGTGGCCTCGGCCTCCACCATCTTCGCGCTGCGCTCGTGTGCTGTCTGCGCCAGCTCGGTGATGAGCGCGGCTTCGGGCAGGTTGTGCCAGTAGCGCGTGGGCATCTCCTTTTTCATCATGGCCAGCTTGAGCCGCGCGGGGTTGAAGATGTGGCGGTAGTAGGTGAGCCACAGCGCCTCGCCCGCATCGGGCGGTGGTGCGTCGCTGCGCTGCGCGCCCGGGCCGGTGTGCAGCTGTTGGCCGTCCCAGCGCACGCTAGCGTCGGGTGTGAGGATGGCCCAGCGCATCTGCGTGAAGCGGCGGATGAAGAAGCCCGCGTTGGCCACGGTGATGTAGTGGTCGGGCTCGAACCAGGCCATGTGCAGGGTCTCGCCACCCGGCTCCACCACGGGCCGAAAGCGCACAAAGGCGTGCATCTTGTGTTTGTCGCGCGCCACGGCGCGGACCATGTGGTGGGCCAATATGCGGTCGGCGTCCAGCGGGTCGTGCCGCGCGGCGTCGGCTTCGCTGCCGCCTTGTGCCATGCGCCACAGCAGGTGGTACATCAGCGCAAAGCGGGCGGGGTCGCGGTGCAGGATGAGCTGCTCGCACAGGTGCACAAAGTCGGGCGGCACGCGCAGCGTGGGCGCATCTGGCGCCGGGCTGGGCAGGGTGTTGCTAGCGGCGGGTTCGGGCGCGAACAGGTCTTCAGCGGCATCCGCCGGGCAGCGCCAGTCCACCGCCTGCGGGGGCACGTTGGCTTGCACCAGGGCGCGTGCGGCGGTGCGAAAGCCGGGCCAGTCGGTGGCGTGGTCCAGCGTGATGGTGTGGCGCTGCATGCGGGTCGCTCCAGCTCAGAACAGGCTGCGCTGCACCGGCGGCGGCGCCAGCTGCGCGGCGAGGTCGGCAGCGTCCAGCGCACGGCCGGGGCGGTAGTCGGCCGCCTCCACAAAGGGCAGCACTTTCTTGAGCGGCACGTGCAGCCGCGCCAGGTCCGCATGCCGCAGGCGGCGCACGCGGCGGGCGGCCAGCAGGCGGTCCACCGTCTGCACGCCAAAGCCCGGCACGCGCAGCAGCAGTTCGCGCGGGGCGGTGTTGAGGTTGACCGGAAAACGCTCGCGGTGCGCCAGCGCCCAGGCCAGCTTGGGGTCCATGTCCAGCGCCAGCATGCCCTGCTGAGATGTCGGCACGATCTCGTCGTGGGTGAAACCGTAAAAGCGCATCAGCCAGTCGGCCTGGTACAACCGGTGCTCGCGCACCGTGGGCGGCGCGGCCAGCGGCAGGGCGCGGGCCGCGTCGGGTATGGGGCTGAAGGCCGAGTAGTACACGCGCCGCAGCCGGTGCACGCCATACAGCCGCGCGCTGGTGGCGAGGATGATGCGGTCGCTGGTCGCATCCGCCCCCACGATCATCTGCGTGCTCTGCCCGCCGGGCGCAAAGTGCGGCACGCTGGCGCGGCGCGTGGTGCGCGATTGCGGCATGGACACGATGGCCTGCGCGGCCTGCTCCTTGCGCGCAGCGCGCGCCTGCCCAATGTGCACGGCCATGCGGGCCATGGATCGGTCGATGGCGGCGCTGTCTTTTTCTGGCGCCAGGGCCGTGAGGCCTTCGGCCGTGGGCAGTTCGATGTTGATGGACAGCCGGTCCGCATAGCGGCCTGCGCGCTCCATCAGCTCCGGCGCTGCATCGGGAATGGTCTTCAGATGGATGTAGCCGCGAAAGTCGTGCTCCTCGCGCAGCACGCGGGCCACCTCCACCACCTGCTCCATGGTGTAGTCGGGGCTCTGGATGATGCCGCTGGAGAGGAACAGCCCTTCGATGCAATTGCGGCGGTAAAAATCCAGCGTGAGCCGCACCACCTCATCGACCGTGAAGCGCGCGCGGGGCACGTTGCTGGTCACGCGGTTCACGCAGTACAGGCAGTCGTACTGGCAGAAGTTGGTGAGCAGAATCTTGAGCAGCGAGATACAGCGGCCATCTGGCGCATAGCTGTGGCAGATGCCCATGCCTTCCGTGGAGCCCATGCCGCGCCCGCCCACGGAGTTGCGCGGCGCAGCGCCGCTCGACGCACACGAAGCGTCGTACTTGGCGGCGTCGGCCAGGATGGCGAGTTTGGACTGTAAATTCACTGGATGAATTTACAGTATTTCGGATGCCTGACACCATCCTGGGGAGAATTGGGGAGAATTGGGGAGAATTGGGGAGAGTTGGATACTCCTGAATTAATAGCTGCTTGCGCTTTATGGATGAGCGCTAGCAGCCAAAAATGCTTGAAATCGACGAGGTCAGACCGTTACCAGTGCCATGACTGCGGTCGCCGTGTTCGAGATTGGGATGTGGTAGTTGCTGTGCACCCGCCGCACGCCCGCGCTGGCGGTGGCGAGCGCCCCGCGCATGGCCAGCCACATCAGCAGCTCCACGCCCTGGGTGCCGGTCTTTTCCACCAGCTCGTGCACGCTGAACTGCGTGGCCCATTCGGGGTTGGTGGTCAGGCTCTCGATGAACTGCAGGTCAAACGCCTTGTTGATAAAGCCCGCGCGCTCGCCGTCGAGCTGGTGGCTGAGGCCGCCCGACGCAATCACCGCCACTTTCTTGTCGCTGTCCCAGCTCTGGATGGCCTGGCCCACGGCCTTGCCCAGCGCGTAGCAGCGCTTGGCCGAGGGCAGCGGAAACTGCACGGTGTTGATGCACACCGGCACCACCGACACCGGGCAATCGCCCTCGGGCCAGAAGAGCTTGAGCGGCAGTGTGCAGGCGTGGTCCACCAGCATCTCCTGGCAGGTGGTCACGTCAAACTCCTGGTCGATCAGCGTGTTGATGAGGTGCCACGACAAGTCCACCTCGCCCGGAAAGGGCGGCAGCGTGGGGATGCCCCAGCCTTCGTCGGCGTTGTTGTATTGCGCCGCCGCACCCACGGCAAAGGTCGGCATCTTGTCGAGGAAGAAGTTCAGGCCGTGGTCGTTGTAGAACATCACCACCACGTCAGGCTTCTTCTCGCCCAGCCACTGGCGGATGGGCGGAAAGCCGTCGAAGAAGGGCTTCCAGTAAGGATCGTTCTGCAGGCCCTTGTGAATGGCGTTGCCAATGGCCGGAATGTGCGAGGTGCCGAGGCCGCCGATGAGTTGTGCCATGGGTTTGTCTCCTTATTGGCCTGCGGCCACGAGCTTGGCCTTGAATTCGTCTTTGGTCATGCCCGTCTGCTGCGCGCCGATGTCCTGCATGTCCAGCTTGAAGATGCCCGCGAACTTGGCCAGGTAGTAGGCGTTGCCGCCCGCGGCAATCAGCTGCAACACGTTCTTGGCGCGGATGGCGGCGGCCTGCTGTTCGTTCAGGCCGTACTTCTTCATGTACGCCTCTTCGTCGGCCAGAAAGGCCTTGCGGTTGGTCTCGTCGTTGAACGAAAAGCACATCTTGTTCAGCGCATAGCCCTTGCGGGCCTGGTCGCCATCGAACGGCGTGGTGCCGGGGATCGGGGGCAGTGGGGAAGGCATGGAAGTCTCCGGGGCTTGATGTAAGTCAGCCCGCAGTGTCGCGACGCCATTGCCAAAGATGAAGCCTGAAAACATCATCGAATGCATGAGCAATTTCGATGGATCAGCGCTGGACGGACACCTGCTGAAGCTGCTGCTGGCCGTGCTGGAGACGGGCAGCATCACGGCGGCGGCTGATCGCCTGGGTGTCACCCAGTCGGCCGTGAGCCACCTGCTCGACAAGCTGCGCGCCATTACCGGCGACCCGCTGTTTGTGAAGCGCGGGCGCGGGATCGTGCCCACCGCCCGGGCCGAGGCCCTGGCCCAACCCGCGCGTGACATGCTGCACCAGATGCAGCTGTTTGCCCAAGGGGCCGAGTTTGACCCGAGCGCCTGGCAGACCGAGCTGACCATCGCCGCCAATGACTTCCAGCGCGACCTGCTTTTGCCCGCGCTGGCCGCGCGCCTGCGCACTGCCGCACCGGGCGTCACGCTGCGCATCGTGCCCAGCGGCGCGCCCAGTGCCGAGCTGCTGCGGTCTGACGCGTGCCAACTGGTCATCAGCCCCCGTCCGCCCGAGGGCACCGACATCGTGCAGAAGCGTCTGTTTGAAGACCAATACCGCGTGTTCTATGACCCGGCCGTGCGCAGCGCTCCGGCCTCAGAGGCGGAGTACCTGGCGGCGGACCACGCCACGGTGGCTTACGAGGCGCACCGGGGGCTGGAACTGGACCGGCAACTGGAAGCACGTGGCGTGCGCCGCCGCTTGGTGGTGCGCGTACCGGGCTTTGCCGCGCTGCCCGCGTTTGTGCGGGGCACCTCGCTGCTCACTACAGCGCCGTCGCTGATGGGGCGCACCGCGTTGGCCGCGCTGGCGGGTGTGCCGGTGCCCGTGGCCTGCCCCAGTTTGCCCATGTACCTGATCTGGCATGTGCGCTACCAGCAAGACGCGGCACACCGCTGGCTGCGGGCGCAGCTGCAAGATGTCTTGGCCGCTGTGTTGCCTGTGGAAGGAGCCTGACCCGCAGGGTCAGTCGCGCTGCCGTGACAGCGCCTTGCGCAGCCGCCGCGCCGCCCGTTCCCGCAACGAAGGCGCGGGGCGCAGCACCGGCCGTGGGTGGGCCTTGGCCTGTTCGCACGCCGCCAGAAAGTCATTCAGGATGGCCGTGTCGTCCAGCGTGTCTGAACCCTGCTTGTGGAACTCCGGGTGCCATTGCGTGGCGGCGATGTAGCCGCGCCCTGGCGCGGGCTTGAGGCGAATCGCCTCGGGCACGCCGTCGGGCTCGCTCAGGGCCTCGACCACAAACTCGGGCGCCACGCGTTTGATGCCCTGGTGGTGGATGCTGTTGACCCGCGCGCGCGGCATGTTGGGGTACAGCTTGGCCAGGTGCGAGTCGGGAAGGATCTGGATGTCGTGGAAATGCTGGTCGTAGGTGCTGGCGTTGCGGTGCTGCTGCGCACCGGGGTGCTGGGTCTCGATGTCCTGGTACAGCGCGCCGCCAAAGGCCACGTTGATGAGCTGCAGGCCCCGGCATACGCCAAAGATGGGCTTGCCCACCTGGGCAAAGGCTTTCACCACGGCCAGGTCGTACAGGTCGCGCACGCGGTCGCCCACCCACTCTTCGCGCAGGGGCTCCTCGCCATAGTTGCCCGGCCACACGTCGGCGCCACCGTGCATCACGATGCCGTCCAGCCATTCGGCGTAGTGGTCCAGCGTCACGTCACCGCGTGCCGTCTCGCCCGTGGGGCAGGGCACCATCACCACCATGGCACCGGCCGACATGAGCCAGTGGGCGATGGACTGCTCGACGTACTGCAACGTCTTGCCGGTGAACAACGGGCGGGCGGGGTCGGCGTGTTGAAAGCAGGCGGACAGGCCAATCTTGAGGCGGGGGGCGGCGGGCATGGGTGGTGGGCTCCAGGGAACACGCGCGGGGCGTGTGATCAATGCAATCTTGGGTTACCAATTTGTAGCACCGCCCCCGCGCCACGTCTGTAGGAAGGGGCCGTGCAGGGCTGCGCGAGGCCTGCCGCCGGTAAAGCAGTGCTACGAAATGTGGCTTTCTTCATGAAAATGCAACCGTGCGGTGTCTCGCAAGAGGCCGGTTGGGGCGGTGGGCTGGCCATAATTTCTGCTCGCCGGGCGCCAGGGAGGCTGCGCCAGGTGGTGCCCCTCCAGCCTTCCCCGAAAGCCCACGACATGTCCCACAAGAAGCATTGCCTGCCCGCGCTCACGGCGCTGGCCACGTTGACCGCCCTGGCCTGGCCGCTGCTGGCCCAGGCCGCTGTGCCCGCAGGTGCTGCCGCCGAGATCGTCAGCCTGCAGGGCACGGGCGACCAGCGTGCCGCAGCTGCAGCCGACTGGCAGCCCGCTAGCCCGGCCCAGGCCCTCGCCACGGGCGATTTCGTGCGCACCCGGCAAGCCGCGCGGATGGCCCTGCTGTTTGCCGACGACACCCAGCTGCGCCTGCACCAGAACACGGTGCTGCAGGTCAAGGGCGTGGCCACACCCGCCCAGCCGGTGACCACGCTGCTGCTCAACGCGGGCAGGGCCTGGACGCAGACGCGCCGCGCCGATGGCTCCCGGCTGAACCTGGAGACCCCGGCGGCCACGGCGGCGATCCGGGGCACCGACTGGGACATCAGCGTGGAAGACGACGGCCGCACCTTGCTGACCGTGCTGTCGGGCACGGTGGAGTTCTCCAATGCCCAGGGGCAGGTGTCGGTGGGCGCCAACGAGGCTGCCTATGCCGAGGTGGGCAAGGCCCCGGTCAAGCTGGTGCTGAGCCAGCCGCGCGACCGCATCCAATGGGTGAACGCCCTGCGCGCCGACCCGCTGCCGCACCTTTCTGCTGAACCCGTGCCCGAAGCGCTGGCCCCCGTGCGCACCGCGCTGGTGGCCCGCGATGTACCCGCCGCGCGCGCCGCGCTGGCACAGGCGAAAGCAAACAGCGACGCCCCCGCACCTTGGGTGGCCGTGATGGAAACCGCCATCGCGCTGCAGGCGGGCGATGTCCTCACTGCACGCGAACAGCTGGCCCGCCAGGCGGCCAGACCGGCCGCCCCATTGCCGGTCTGGCTCATGCAGTCGGACGTGTTGCTCATGGAAGGCGACGCAGCCGCTGCGGCCACCACGCTGCGCACCGCCCTGCAGCGCTGGCCCGCGCACCCGGCCCTGGTGGCCCAGCTGGCCCGGGTGCAACTGCTGAGCGACCGCGTGGACGAGGCCACCGCCACGCTGGCCCCGGCACAGGGCACGGCGCATGCAGAGCTTGCGATGGTGCGGGCTGAATTGGCCCGCCGCCGGGGAGATGCCCCCGGCACGCTGAGTGCATACACCGAGGCCACGCAGCTGGCGCCGCAAGACGCCCGGGGCTGGCAGGGCCTGGGCAGTGCCCACACCGAACGCGAAGACGCCCGCCCCGCCCGCGCCAATCTGCAGCAGGCGCTGGCGCTGTCGCCCCATAGTCCCGGCGCCTGGGGCGAGCTGGGCACGCTGGAAACCTTCACCAACCAGTTCACCGAGGCGGGCCAAGCCTTTGCCACCGCTTTAGGCGACAACCCGGCGGACTACGTGGCACTCACCGGCCAGGGACTGCTGCACCTCAAGCAGGGCGACCCTCAGGCCGCGCTGGATGCCTTTTTGCGCGCGGGTGTGATGGAGCCCCGCTACGCCCGCGCCAAGACCTGGACGGCCGTGGCGTACTACCAGCTCGGCCGCCACCAGGACGCACTGGCCACGCTGCGCCAGGCCAGCAGCCTGGACGACAAGGACCCCGTGCCCTACATGCTGCTGGCACAGATCCACACCGACCTGTTCCAGCCTGGCGAAGCGGTGGAGGCTGCGCGCGCAGCGGTGCAACGCATGCCCTACCTCAAGTCGCTCAACCAGGTCGCCAACGACCAGAAAGGCAGCGCCAACCTGGGTGCCTCCATGGCCTTCTTTGGCATGGAAGACTGGGCGCTGGAACTGGCGCAACAGAGCTTCTATCCCTACTGGGGCGGCAGCCACCTGTTCCTGGCGGACCGGTATGCGGGAGAGTTCAACAAGAACTCGGCGCTGTTCCAGGGTTTTCTCACGGACCCGATGGCGTTTGGTGCGAGCCAGCGCTATTCGTCGCTGCTGCAGCAACCGGGGGCGCATGGGGCGGTGGGGGTGACGCTGGACAAAGAGGATGCGCGGTCGCGTGCCCCCGCCATCACGCTCAATGGCATGAACAACAGCTATGTGCCCACTTCCTGGTTCTTCAAGGCGCAGTCGGTCAGCGTGAGCGAGCTGCCGTTTGATCTGCTGAACAACCAGGCCCCGGCGGTGCGGGGCGGTTATGGCGATTTGACCGGGCGCGCCGTGACTGCAGGTGTTGGCATGCAGCCCACGGAGCGCATCAATCTCTTTGCCTATGTGAACCAGTTCGAGGCCCGTATGCGGAGCCAGAACCTGTTTGAGACGTCCATTGACAACACGAACAGCCAAGGCGCTTTGGGCCTAGCGTACCGCTGGGGGCCGACGGAGCAGACATGGATCAAGCTGGGCCGCAGTGTGGAAAACAACGAGTATCTGCGTTACCCCACGGCGTATATTGACCCACCTTTGGTGACGGTGACGGGCTTCAGCACTGCACCACGCAAACAGTTGACCGATCTGCAATTGCGCCACACTGTGGACACGGCACCGGGCAGTCGTTGGAGCCTTTCGCTGGAGCACGTACGTGAGCGGCAGAACAATGTGTTGGCAGGCGAAACCGTGGTGGCGGCCGACATCCCCGGCGTGGGGCTTTACACGGACTATTTGATTGCGTTGGGCTACAACCGGATTGACCGGCGGTACACCGGCCTTACTCTGGCGACCACCCAGCAGCTGGACGCTGCGTTGAATCTGGATGCCGCACTGGGGATTCAACAGATTCGCCACCGCGTCGATGGCCTCACCAGATACTACTTGGCGAACCTTGATGTACTTACCGAAGAAGCTGCTGGCCGCGCAGAAATGGAGCGCGTCGTCACCCCCCGCGTAGGCATGGTGTGGCAACCCGCCGCAGGCACCACCGTGCGCATGGCCTACCAGGACTGGCTGCGGCCACTCAGCGTTTCCACCCTTACCAGCGTGGAAACGGCAGGCATTCCCGTGGAAGACCGGCTGGTGGAAGCTGGTGGCCGCCACAAGCGCACCGTGGCGCAACTGGGCATGGAACTGGGAGCCAATACGTTCCTGAGCCTGCGTGCAGACCATCTGCGTGTGCGCAACCCCGGTACCGTGGGCGTAGACCTGCGCACCCCGCGTGCAGACCATCTGCGTGTGCGCAACCCCGGTACCGTGTGGGCGTAGACCTGCGCACCCCCAGCCTGCCGTTCCTGGAAGAAATGCGCAACGTCCAGCTGGTCAACCTCTCCACCACCGATCTGCTGGAAGACACGCCCAGCTTCGACGCTGGCACCCTCAAGACACTGGGTGCCGGTGTCAACCACATGTTCAACCGGCGCTGGTCGGGCTACGCCAAGTACCTCTACCAGGGAAGCGAAAGCCATATCTACGACACGGAGGGGCCGGCAGGGCGCATCCCCTACATTCCGCGCCACACCGCGGTGCTGGGCGCCACCTGGGTCAGCCCGCAGCGGTTTTATGTCAGCGGCCGAGCGGTGTACCGGTCGGAGCGTTTTGAAGACAAGGAAAACCTCACGCGCATGGCACCCGGCTGGGGCCTGGACCTGATGGGTTTCTGGGAATCGCAGGACAAACACTGGGTGGTGGGCGTGGCCGCATTGAACCTGTGGGCGCCGAAGTCGGACCGCAGAAAGACCCGGTATGTTCTGGACGCGCGCTACCGCTTCTGATTCCGCATCACCAGCGGTCCGGCGCCAGCAACAGATCTACGCGCTGGCAGCCTGCGCGCTGGCGCTGCTGCTGGTGGGGGCGGCCACGTTCAGCCGCACCTGGCACGCGCTGGAGTTCAAGACCTTCGACGTGCTCACGGCCTGGACTGCGCCGCAGCGCACGGCGCTGCCCGTGGTGATCCTGGCGATCGACGAACCCACGTTTCAAGAGCTGCAACACACCTGGCCCTTCCCGCGCAGCGTGCATGCAGCGCTTTTGCAGCGTTTGCACGACGAGGGTGCCGCCGCCGTGGGCCTGGACATTGTGTTCGCCGACCCATCAACCGAAGCCGAAGATGCCGCACTGGCGCAGGCCATCGCAGAGACCGGCCCCGTGGTGCTGGCCGCCACCCGTGAAAAGATCGACAGCAGCAACGCTGCGCTGTGGCTGGACGTGATGCCACTGCAGCGGTTTCTGGACGCTGGAGCCGATGCGGGCGATGCCGGGGTGGAGCCCGACGATGACTTTGTGGTGCGCCGTGTGCCCGTGGCGCGCGAGGGTTTTGCCCTGCGGCTGGCCCAGCGCGCGGCCGAGGCGCGCGGCAAGCTGCCGGTGCTGCGCCACTTCGACTGGATCGGCTACCGGGGCCCGCGCGGCACGTTTGACACGCGCTCTTACTACCAGGCGCTGGAGCCGGGCCTGCTGCCAGCGGGCTTCTTCAAGAACAAGATCGTGCTGGTGGGGCGCTCGGCGCGCACCGCGACCGAGTTGTCGCGGTCGCAGGCCGACCTGTTCAATTCACCGTTTGGCACCGCAGGGGGCGAGCGCCTGTTTCCCGGTGTGGAACTGCAGGCTACGCTGGTGGACAACTACCTCACCGGCGGCGGGCTGCGCAGCGTGCCCGAAGGCTGGACGCTGGCCCTCGTGGCGCTGCTGGTCCCCTTGCTGCTATGGGGCAACCGCAGGCTGCACCCGGCGGGCGCCGCAGCGCTGGCGGCGGCGCTGGTGGCGGCGATAGCGGGGGCCTCATGGTGGCTGTTCGGGCGTTTTCAGCTGTGGTGGCCGCCCTTGCTGCCTGCTGCGGCGGCAGTGGCGGTCTACGGTGCAGCGGCGCTGGCGGGTTATGCCTTTGTGCGCCGGCGCGCGCGCCAGACGCGGGCGATGTTTGCGCAGTATGTGCCGCCCGCCGTGGTCTCGCGCCTCATTGCGCAGCCCGAGCTGATGCGCCTGGGCGGAGAGGCGCGCGAGGTCACGCTCATGTTCACCGACCTGGCCAACTTCACCACGCTATCGGAGCAGCTGAGTGCCGAGCAGACGGTGGAAGTGCTCACCGCGTATTTCAACGCCATGACGCCCATCGTGCACGCCACGGGTGGCACGGTGGACAAGTTCATCGGCGACGCGGTGATGGCCTTTTGGGGGGCGCCGCTCGACGACCCGCAGCACGCCGAGCACGCGGTGACTGCGGCCATCTCCATGCAGCAGGCCATGCAGGTGCTGGTGGCCGACCTGCGTGCGCGGGGCCTGCCGCCCATCCACATGCGCATTGGCCTGCACACGGGGCGGGTGGTGGTGGGCAACGTGGGGTCGGAGCAGCGCTTTTCGTACACCGCGATTGGCGATGCGGTGAACCTGGCCGCACGGCTGGAGGGCGCCAACAAGGCCTTTGGCACTGGCATCCTGCTCTCTGCCGCCACCGCCGCGCAGCTGCCTTCCTCGGTGGCTCTGCGCGCGCTCGATGATGTGGTCGTGAAGGGAAAAACCGAGCCCGTGCGTGTGTTCACACCGTGTGACGATGTCGCTGTGCGGGATGCCAGCCTGGCCGCGCTCAGTGCCTTCCACGCGCGCGATTGGGATGGCGCCAGCGGCTATCTGGCGCAGGTGCTGGCACGCGTGCCTGGGGATGCGGCGGCGCTGCGCCTGCAGCAGTGCGTGGCAGAGGCTCGCGCCTTGCCCGTTGGCAGCGACTGGTCGCCCGCCGTGGCGCTGGACAAGTTGTGAGGATGTTTTGACATGTGTTTACCGGGGTCAAGGCCTGCGGTGCCATCATGGACCCCTGAGCAACGTCATCTGAAAGGAACTCTGATGCAAGTACAAGTCAACACCGACGACCACATCCACGGCGGCGAGTCGCTCGCGCAGTGGATCACGGACGAGTCCAAGAGCCGCCTCACGCGCTTTCAGGACCACATCACGCGGCTGGAGGTGTTTCTGTCAGATCTGGATGCGGGCAAGTCCGGCGCCAATGACAAACGCTGCCGCATCGAGGCCCGCGTGACCGGCCGCCAGCCCGTCACTGTGACCGACGAAGCCGACAAGATGGCCAACGCCTTCATCGGCGCTGTGGACAAACTGGCCCGCGCGCTCGACACCGACCTGGGCCGCGTCAAAGACCGGCACGGCCGCGACACGATCCGCACGGCCGTGGAAGAGTGAGTTTTGAGTGAAATTGGCTGCTAGCGCTTGATGGATAAGCGCTAGCAGCTATCAATTCAGGAGTTTTCAGCCAAACCCTCGCGAGCCCCACGCGGGGGACGCCGCCGCAGGCGACTCAGGGGGTGTTCAACTTCACAAATCCAACACGAGCAGCTTGCTGTGCGCGCGCGAGCAGCAGGGCATGAACTGCTCGTTGGCTGCCTTTTCTTCGTCCGTCAGGTACATGTCGCGGTGGTCCACCTCGCCCTCCAGCACGCGCGTGAGGCAGGTGCCACACACGCCCTGCTCGCACGAGGTCAGGATGTCGATGCCCTCCTTGCGCAGGGCTTCCACCACCGACACCTCGGGCGCAATCGCGTAGACCTTGCCCGTGCTGGCAATGCGCACGTCAAAGCCCTGATCGCCCGAGGTGTCCTGCGCAGGGGCGCCAAAGTATTCGAGGTGGATGTGGTCCTGCGCCCAGCCAAGGGCCTTGGCACTGTTCACCACATGGTCGATGAAGCCTGCCGGTCCACATACATACAGGCGCTTGTCGGGCCCGGGCGCGGCCAGCACGGCGGCAATGTCCAGCTTCTGTTCGGCCGGGCCCGCATCGAAATGGAAATGCACACGCGGTGCCATGGCCGATGCGGCAATTTCGGCAGCAAACGCCGTGCGTTCGGCAGAGCGTGTGCAGTAGTGCAGCGCAAAGTCGGCGCCCGTGCGCGCCAGCCGGTCGGCCATGCACAGCAGCGGCGTGACGCCAATGCCACCGGCCAGCAGCACCGTGCGCTGCGCGGGGTGCAGCGCAAAGTGGTTGCGGGGTGTGCTGATGGTGATCACATCGCCCTGGTGCACGCTGTCGTGCATGGCGACCGAGCCGCCACGCGACGCCGGATCGCGCAGCACGGCAATGCGGTAGCGGTGCGATTCGTGCGAGGCGTTGCACAGCGAATACTGCCGCGTCAAACCTCCGGGCAGATGCACATCGATGTGCGAGCCCGCGCTGAACGGGGGCAGCGGGGCGCCGTCCACGCGCGCCAACTCGAAGCTGGCAATGCCTTCGGCCTCGGCCTGCTTTTTGACGACGCGGACCTGGATCGTTTCCTGCGCGGTCATGCGGCCACCGCCTGGGGTGCAGCGGCGGCCTGCTCGGCCGCGATGATGCGGTCCAGGATCTTGCGCGACTGCACCCCGCCTGCGTCGATGTTCAGCATGAGCAGCTTGCGGTCGGGGTAGCGCAGCAGGTTTTGCTGCTGCTGCTCCAGCATGTCCTGGTCTTCGGCAAAGATGTTGCCCTGGCCCTCGCGGATCTGCGTGGTGAGCGAGGGGTCTTGCGGCTTGAAGTTGCGCGCCATGCCCCAGAAGTAGTGGATCGAAGTCTCGGTCTCGGGCGTGATGAAGTCCACCACGATGCTCGATGCCTTCTTGTCCGCCGGGGCGTCATAGCCGCCGTTGCCCGCCAGCGCCACGCCCACCTCGATCAGCACATGGCTGGGCGGTGTGAAGTGGCAGATCTGCCAGCGGTCCACCGGCTGGTCGTCGGGCAGGCCGTTCATGCGCAGCGCCATCTTCCAGAACGGAGGGGCTTCAATGCCTTCCATGAAGCGGCTGGTGATGACCTCGTCACCCTCCACGCGGGTCTTGCAGGGCACCTCGTCGATTTCCTTCTGGCCGATGCTGGTGGAATGCACATAGGTCTCGTGCGTCAGGTCCATCAGGTTGTCGATCATCAGGCGGTAGTCGCAGGCGATGTGGTACAGCCCGCCGCCATAGGCCCATTCGGGGTTGTTGGCCCAGGGCAGGTGGTGGATGGTGGCGGGGTCGGCCTGCGCCGCGTCACCGGGCCACACCCAGATGAAGCCGTAGCGCTCCACCACCGGAAAGCTGCGCGCCTTGGGAAACCCTTGCACGCGCTGGCCGGGCATGGAGACCGACTTGCCCGTGCATTCCACCCTGAGGCCGTGGTAGCCGCATTGCAGGTGGCCTTCACACACCGTGCCCAGCGACAGGGGTGCGCCACGGTGGGGGCAGAAGTCGTCCAGCGCGGCGACCTGGTCGGGCGCGGGGCGGTAGAAGACGATCTTCTCGCCGCAGATGGTGCGGCCCAGGGGCTTGTCGGCAAGCTCGTGAGGGGTGCAGGCTACGTACCAGGCGTTTTTGGGAAACATGCTTGTCTCTCTCCGTGGGGTGGTGGGATGTTGTTGGCCTGGCCCGCAGGCCGCCTTCAGCGCTTTGGTGTTGTGAAGCGGATTGTGCAAAAAAGGCCGTTCGATGTATACATTCAATCGCTGAAAATCAGCTATCGCGAATGGGAATATCGCATATGTCATTGTTTTTGAAGGTATTTTCAGAAATTCCTAGTTGAGTTTGTTCTTGTTTGTATACATTAATGGGCTGTCGGGCTGGCCCGAACCTTGGTTTCATGGTTTTTTCTGATCACCACTCCACACACTCCACATGAACCTCTCTGAGCCCCTCCTGGCGGATTCCGCCCCGGGCGACGCTGCCGAAGGTGGCGCTTCGCAGTCGGTGAAGGCGCAGCTGCGCCTGCGTGAAATGATCCTGGCGGGCGAGTTGCCGGGCGGCGCGCGCATTGCCGAACTGGCCATCGTCGAGAAGCTGGGGGTGTCGCGCACGCCCATCCGCGCGGCGCTCATGCGGCTGGAGCAGGAGGGCCTGCTGCAGCTGCTGCCCGGGGGCGGGTACGCCGTGCGCACCTTTTCCGAAACCGATGTGGCCGACGCCATCGCGCTGCGCGGCACGCTGGAGGGGTTGGCCGCGCGCCTGGCGGCCGAGCGCGGGGTGGATGCTGCCGTGCTGGCCGACGCCCATGCCTGCCTGGATGCCATCGACACCACCTTGGCCCCTTCCACGCTGGACGACGTGGGTTTCTCGCGCTATGTGGAGCTGAATGCACGTTTTCACCTGCTGCTGGGCCGCATGGTGGGCAGCGATGTGGTGGCGCGGGAGCTGGAGCGGGTCAAGGGCTTGCCGTTTGCGTCGCCCTCGGCCTTTGTGATGGTGCAGACCCATTCGCCGCAGGCGCGCGATTTGCTGGTGGTGGCCCAAGACCAGCATCGCCAGCTGCTGGACGCCATTGAGCACCACGAGGGCGCACGGGCCGAGGCGATCATGCGCGAGCATTCGCGCCTCGCGCAGCGCAACCTGCGTGCAGCCTTATCGGGCCAGGCCGGTGGGCAGGTGCATGCCGACATGCCCGCCCTCACGCTCATCCGGCGGGGGTGACGGACAACCCACAAAGCGCGAGGGTTGCAGGGTCTGCGGGTTTCACCGGTTTCATAACGTTACGGCATAGCTGAAAGTCCGTCATAGAACTGGCATGTGGATGCGACTGCATGCACAGTGGGGGCGGGACAGTGTCCCTCTCCATGCCGCAGGTTCTCTGCGGCCCTGGGGTGTGGCCTCGCAGATGTGCAGATAAATCGAGACCGGAGACAAAAATGAACTTCTTCAAGCGACGCGCCGCATTGACGGCCCTGGGGGCGGCGGCCCTGGCAACGGTGGCTGGCAGTGCCATGGCGCAGACTGTGACCTTGCGGCTGCACCAGATGCTCCCACCCCAGGCCACCATCCCGGCCAAGGCCCTGGTGCCCTGGGCCCAGAAGGTCGAGGCCGACTCGGGCGGCAAGATCAAGGTGCAACTGTTCCACGCCATGCAACTGGGCGGCGCGCCGCCACAGCTGTTTGACCAAGCGCGCGATGGCGTGGTGGACTTCACCTGGACGGTGCTGGGCTACACCCCCGGCCGTTTCCCCAAGACCGAAGTGTTCGAGCTGCCCTTCATGAGCGGCAGCGCTGAAGCGTCTTCGCGCGCCATCCAGGAATACGTCGAGAAGTTCGCCGCCGACGAGTTCAAGGACGTCAAGCTCATCGCCGTGCACACGCATGGCCCCGGCCTGTTCCATACCAAGGCGCCGGTCACCGGCCTGGAAAGCCTGCGCGGCATGAAGGTGCGTGGGGGCTCGCGCATCATCAACAACATGCTCACCAAGCTGGGCGCCACGCCTGTGGGCATGCCCGTTCCCGCTGTGACCGAGGCCCTGTCCAAAGGCGTGATTGACGGCACCACCATCCCCTGGGAGGTGACGCCCTCGCTGAAGGTGACCGAGCTGGTGCGCAACCACACGACCTTTGCTGGCAAGGAAGGCCTGTACACGCAGACTTTTGCGTTCTCGATGAACAAGGCCAGCTATGACAAGCTGCCACCCGATCTCAAGGCTGTGATCGACAAGAACTCCGGCATTGAGGCCGCTGCCATGTTCGGTCGTGCCATGGACGAGGGCGACAAGGTGGGCCGCCAGATTGCCGAGCGCGCCAAGAACAACATCGTGGCTCTGGATGTGGCCGAGACGCAGCGCTGGCGCCGCACGGCCGCTGCGGTGGAGACGGACTGGGTCGCCGAGTCCAAATCCAAGGGCTTTGATGGCGCCAAGCTCGCTGCTGAAGCCCGCGCACTGATTGCCAAGCACAGCAAGTAAGCCGGTGGCTCGGCGGGCCGGCCCTGGTTGCGAAAGGTGGCCTGCCCTGGCTGCCTGCTTGTTGCTTTGTCTCTACGGCGCCAAGGGCGCTGCTGGCGCGGCTGTGTGTGCCGCCCCTTTTCTGGACCTCTGCAGGAACAACTCCGCATGATTGCATTTATCTACCGGCTGTCCCGTTGGGCCGCCATCGTGGGCGGCATCGTGCTGGTCGCGCTCACCCTCATGATCGTGGCCAGCATCACGGGCCGGGCGCTGATCGGCCTGGGCCTGGGGCCGGTGCCGGGCGATTTTGAACTGGTGGAGATGGGCACGGGTGTTGCCGTGCTGTTCTTTCTGCCCTGGACGTATCTCAAGGGCGGCCATGCCACGGTGGACCTGCTGTACACGCACCTGCCCGCCTGGGCAAAGCGTGCGGTGCTGCTGGTCAGCGACCTGCTGATGCTGGCGGTCTGGCTGCTGATGACCTGGAAGCTCTACGAAGGCATGGTCGAGAAGAAGCAATACATGGAAACCACCTTCATCCTGCAGATGCCCCTGTGGTGGGCCTATGCCGCCTGCCTGGTGGGCGCCGTCATCGGCTGCCTCGCCTACCTGGCGCGCACCGCTACGCTGTTGGGCATCGGCAAGGAGCCCGAAGGCTGGACCACCGAAGCGGGGGTGCACTGATGAGCGGCGTCGAACTCGCAGCCTGGTCGTTCCCGATCCTGCTGTTGCTCATCTTTGTGCGCATCCCCATTGGCCTGGCCATGCTGGTCTGCGGCCTGGTGGGTGCGTGGCTGATCTACGGCACCACGGCGCCGGTGCTCAACCAGCTCAAGCAGGTCACCTTCAGCACGTTCTCCAGCTACTCGCTGTCGGTCATTCCGCTGTTTCTGCTCATGGGCCAGTTTGCGGCGCTGGGTGGCTTGTCGCAGGCGCTGTTCAAAGCGGCGGAGGCGTGGATTGGCCACCGCAAGGGCGGCGTGGCCATGGCGGCCGTGGGCGCCTGCGCGGGTTTTGGTGCCATCTGCGGCTCATCGCTGGCCACGGCGGCCACCATGGGTCAGGTGGCGCTGCCTGAGCTGAAGAAGGCAGGCTACGCAGGCGGCATCTCTACTGCCACGCTGGCGGCGGGGGGGACGCTGGGCATTCTGATACCGCCTTCGGTGGTGCTGGTGATCTACGCCATCCTGACCGAGCAGAACATTGCCAAGCTCTTCCTGGCCGCTTTTGTGCCCGGCATCATGGCGGCCATCGGCTATGTCATCGTGATCGCACTCTACGCCCGGTGGCGGCCCCAGGAGATGGGCACCGTGCCCCCGATGCCCATGGCGGAGCGCTGGAAAGCCACTGCCAAGGTCTGGCCGGTGCTGCTGATCTTCATTGCCGTGGTGGGCGGCATCTACCTCGGATTCTTCACACCCACCGAAGGCGCTGCCGTGGGGGCCTTTGGCACGGGCGTGGCAGCCTGGCTATCGGGTGGGCTGAACCGCAAGACTCTGGTCGGCGCCGTGATGGGCACAGCCGTGTCCACGGGCATGATCTTCATGATCGTGCTGGGCGCGGGTGTCTACAACACCTTCCTGGCGCTGTCGCAACTGCCCCAGGAGGCCGCGCAGATGGTGGCCGGGTCGGGCCTGAGCCCGATGGTGGTGCTGGTCGCCATCCTGGTTATCTATGTGGTGCTGGGGTGTTTCATGGATTCGTTGTCCATGATCCTGCTGACCATCCCTGTGTTCTTCCCCATCGTCACTGCGCTGGACTTTGGCCTCACTCCCGAAGAGTTCGCGATCTGGTTCGGCATTCTGGTGCTCATCGTGGTTGAGGTGGGCCTCATCACGCCGCCCGTGGGCATGAACCTGTTTGTGATCAACAGCATGGCCAAAGACGTCCCCATCATGGCCACTTACCGCGCCATCCTGCCGTTTGTCGCCAGTGACTTCATACGCACCGCGATCCTGGTGGCGTTCCCGAGCATCGTGATCTTCGTTTTGAGGTTTTAAATGAAGCCCCCCCTGAGCCGCTTCGCAGCTTCCCCCTCAAGGGGGACGCCGCCAGCGCGGCGGGGCGGCCCTTGCGCGGCGGCCGCTGGCGTGGCCGCGTCAGTTGCGACGGCTGTGGCGGCATGTACCGCTGTGGAGCGCTGACCATGCAGCGCCGCCGTGTCTTTGCTGCTGCTGCTTCGCTGGCGCTGACTGCGCTGCGGGTGCGTGCGCAGCCCGCATTTCCAACCAAGGCGCTGCGCATCGTGGTGCCCTTTGCGGCGGGCGGCGTGGGTGACCTCACTGCACGCGCCGTGGCAACGGGGCTGGCCGCGCGGCTGGGGCAGCCCGTGGTCATCGACAACCGCCCCGGCGCCGGGGGTGTGGCGGCTGCCGATGCGGTCGCACGCGCGGAGCCCGACGGGCACACGCTGTTCCTGCTGTCCAACGGCACGGCGGTATCCGCAAGCCTTTTCAAGTCGCTGCCCTACGACACGCTGGCCGACTTGGCTCCGGTCAGCACGCTGGGTTTCTTCGATATCGCGGTGCTGGTACCTGCCGATTCGCCCCACCGCACGCTGGCCCAGCTGCTGGCGCATGCGCGGGCCCATCCAGGCCAACTCAATATCGGCAGCATCAACATCGGGAGCACCCAGCACCTGGCGGCCGAGCTGTTCAAAAGCAGCGCGGCCATTGATGCGCAGGTGGTGCCGTTCAACGGCACGCCCGCACTCATCACCGCGCTGCGGGGTCGGCAGGTGGATGTGGGCGTGGAGATTCTGGGCCCCACCTTGCCGCAGGTGCGCGCCGGGGCGTTGCGCGTTCTGGCGGTCACGGGCGAGCAGCGCTCTGTGGTGTTGCCCGATGCGCCCACGGCGGTGGAGCTGGGCGTGAAGGGTTTTGTGGCCGCTTCATGGAACGCGCTGGCCGTGCCCTCGCGCACACCGCGCGCGGTGGTGGACCGGCTGCAGCGCGAGGTGGTGGCCACCGTGGCGACACCCGCTGTGCAGCATCAGCTGCGCGCGCTCAACGTCGAGCCCCGCACCTCCACGCCCGAGCAGGCCGCCGCCCTGCTCAAAGCCGACATCGACCGCTGGCGCGCCGTGATGGAGCGCGCGGGCATCCCCAAGCAATGAAACCTGATAGCACCATGCAGACCGAAGAGAACCCAGTCCTGCCCCCTGTCGACCGCGTGGACCGCCTGGGTATCGTCGGCTACGGCGAGGTGGGCCGCATCTTTGCAGCGGGCCTGCGCAAAGCCGGTGTGAGCGATCTGGCGGTATGGGACCTGAAGTTCATCGACCCTGCGAAGGGCCCCGAGCCGCTCGCCCACGTACAGGTGGCGGGCGCGGTTGCGGCCGACAGCGTTGCGGCCCTGTGCGCCGGGCGCCAGCTCATCGTGTCGGCCGTGACGGCTAGCAACACGCTGGCGGTGGCCGAGGCGGTGGCGCTGCACATTGCGCCTGGCGCGTTCTTTCTGGACCTCAATTCCGCGTCCCCCGGCACCAAGCAGCAGGCCGCCGCGTTGATCCATGCGCGTGGCGCCCGGTACGTCGAGGCGGGGGTGATGACGTCGGTGCCGCCCTATGGCATCGCCGTGCCCATGCTGCTCGGAGGCCCCCACGCCGCCACGCTGGCGCCTGTGTTGCACGGGTGGGGCATGGACGCCAAGCCGGTCAGCGACCAGCTGGGCGTGGCCAGTGCCATCAAGATGTGCCGCAGCGTCATGATCAAGGGGCTGGAGGCGCTGGTGATGGAGAGCTATGCAACGGCCCGCCACTACGGCGTGGAAGACCATGTGCTGCCCACCTTGGCCGAGACCTTTCCGTCCATCGACTGGCAAAAGCAGGGCAGCTACTTCTTCAGCCGCGTGGTGCAGCACGGCCAGCGCCGCGCCGAAGAGATGCGCGAGTCGGCCCGCACTGTGGGTGAAGCAGGCATGGCGCCGCTGATGGCATCAGCCATTGCCGACAAGCAGCAGTGGGTGGCCGACCTGGCGCGCGAAGGCATCTTTCAAGGTCTGCCCCAGGACGCGCGCTGGCAGGACTATGCGGATCGCTTGTTAGAAAGTTTGTCATCACCTGGGGCCGCGGGCTGACGCCTCGGTCCCTTTGATGGGCCTCTGCTCCAAGCCTGCTTGTACAGGCTTGGACGTTCCCGAAGAGCTGCCACCTCGGGCGGCTGCACCGGGGCGCGCAGCGCCTCAGGGGGGGCTCCTGTACAACGCTTGCAAGGTGCTGCGAATCAGCTCCGCCATCGCCTGCTGCGTGAGCGTGGCCGGGCGCTGCGAACTCACTGCCAAGAAGAGCTTGCTGCGCAGCCTTGCACTGTCCTCGCCATCCATGCTCGCACCCAGAATCGGCCGCGTAATGAACACCTCGGGCTTGCCCGACGTGGTGACCGCATTCATGGGCAGCACCGCGCAGCCCGCGCCATCGGCCACCAGGTCCAGGATGGCGGCTACACCGTCGATCTCCAGGCTGATCTGGGGGCGTTTGCCGCGCGCGGCCAGTTCCGATTCCACGAGCATGCGGATCGAGTTGGGGCGCGTGGGGATCACCAGCGGAAAGCGGGGCAGCTCGTCCAGCGGCAGGGGCGTGCGGGCCAGGGTATCGGCCTCCGCCTCGCTCTGGCCCACGGCGCGGCGCTGCACCAGAAACAGGTCTTCCTCCAGCAGAGCAGTGATCTCGATGCCCGGCGCAGGGGGCGTGTTGTAGAGCAGCGCAATGTCGAGCAGCCCTGTGGTCAGCGACTCGCGCATGGCCACCGACAGCCCTTCGCTGATGGCCAGCGCCGCATCGGGCAGCTTCACGCGGAAGGCGCGGGTCAGCGGCACGGTCAGCACCTTGGCAATGCTGGGCGGCAGGCCAATGGCCACACGCCCGGCGAGGGCGCCGCGCACGCGGCCCAGTTCTTCGCGGGCGCGCTCCACCTGGTGCAGGATGCCGCGCCCATGCTCCAGCAGCAGCTTGCCCGCCTCGGTGGGCGTGGCACCCCGGCCATTGCGCACCAGCAGGTTCTGGCGCAGCTCCACCTCCAGCAGGCGCACCTGGCGGCTCAGGGCGGGCTGGGCAATGTCCAGCACCACCGAAGCCCGGGTAAAGCTACCCAGCTCGGCCACGCGCACAAAGTATTCGATCTGCTTGAGGTCCATGGGGAATGCTCTCTGCTATTTGAATAGCTCCAAGTCAACGATCACGGAATGATATATCTGGTAGTGCCGGTGCCGCCTTCTTGTTTGGCCCTGCGCTGACCACAATCAGCGCCATGGAACCCCAGCGCACGCAACGCGCGGGCCACCCGCAGCCCGGCAGGAGACACAGCATGACCCCCCCAGAAATTCGCGGCATTTCGTCGATGGCCACGCGCCAGGTGCTGGCCGATCTGGTAGCCGGTTTTGCACAGCAATCGGGCACGCAGGCCGCCATCGAATCGGTGGGCGGCGTGGACGCGGCCAAGCGTGTGGCGGCCGGTGAGGCGTTCGACGTCGTCATCCTTGCCTCCGACGCCATCGACAAGCTTTTGGCTGCGGGTCACCTGCTGCCCGGCAGCAAGGTGGACTGGGTGCACTCCGGCGTGGCCGTGGCCGTGCCTGCAGGCGCACCGTTGCCCGACATCCGCACCGAAGAAGCAGTGCGCCAGGCCGTGCTGGCCGCGCCCAGCATCAGCCTGTCCACCGGCCCCAGCGGCGTGGCACTGGCCAAGCTGTTCGAGCGCTGGGGCATTGCCGAACAGATCGCACCGCGCATGGTGCAGGCGCCTCCCGGGGTGCCGGTGGGCTCGCTGGTGGCCAAGGGCGAGGTGGCGCTGGGCTTTCAGCAGCTGAGCGAGTTGCTGCATGTGCAGGGCATCCAGATCGTGGGCCCGCTGCCACCGGCCATCCAGATCACCACCACGTTTTCAGCGGGCATCGGCGCGTTGTCGCAGCAGGTGGATGCCGCGCATGCACTGCTGGCCTACCTGGCTTCGCCCGCTGCGGCCGAAGCCAAGCAAAAGCAGGGCATGACCCCTGCCTGACCGATCACAAGAACACCTTCCAGGAGCACCCAAAAATGAGCCTCATCATCGACTGCCACGGCCACTACACCACGGCCCCCAAGGCGCTGGAGAACTGGCGCAATGCGCAGATCGCCGGCATCAAAGACCCCGCGGCCATGCCCAAAGTGGCAGACCTGCACATCAGCGACGACGAGCTGCGCGAGTCCATCGAGACCAACCAGCTCAAGCTGATGAAGGAGCGCGGCAGCGACATCACGCTGTTCAGCCCGCGCGCCAGCTTCATGGCCCACCACATCGGCGACTTCAATGTGTCCAGCACCTGGGCCGCCATCTGCAACGAGCTGTGCTATCGGGTCTCCACGCTGTTCCCCGACCACTTCGTGCCCGTGGCCATGCTGCCGCAAAGCCCCGGTGTCGATCCCGCGACCTGCATCCCTGAGCTGGAAAAGTGCGTGCACGAATACGGCGCCGTGGGCATCAACCTGAACCCTGACCCTTCCGGCGGCCACTGGACCAGCCCCCCGCTGACCGACAAGCACTGGTACCCCATCTACGAAAAGATGGTGGAGTACGACCTGCCCGCCATGATCCACGTGAGCACCAGCTGCAACGCGTGCTTTCACACCACCGGCGCGCACTATCTGAACGCCGACACCACGGCCTTCATGCAGCTGATCCAGGGCGATCTGTTCAAGGACTTCCCCACGCTCAAGTTTTTGATCCCGCACGGCGGCGGCGCGGTGCCTTACCACTGGGGCCGCTTCCGGGGCCTGGCGCAGGAGATGAAGAAGCCGCTGCTGGACGACCATGTGATGAACAACGTGTTCTTCGACACCTGCGTGTACCACCAGCCCGGCATCGACCTGCTCAACACCGTGATCCCGGTGAAGAACGTGCTGTTTGCCAGCGAAATGATCGGCGCGGTGCGGGGCATCGACCCCACCACCGGCAATTACTACGACGACACCAAGCGCTATATCGAGGCGTCCAAGATCCTCAGTGCCGAAGACAAGCACCAGATCTACGAAGCCAACACGCGCCGTGTTTTCTCCCGACTCGATTCACGCCTGAAGGCAAAGGGGCTCTGACATGTTTGAACTTGGCGTTGTCTACCGCAACATCACCCGTGCCGACCGCGCAGCCGCTGACGGCCTGGCTGCCCTCGGCTCGGCTACCGTGCACGAGGCCATGGGCCGCGTGGGCCTGCTCAAGCCCTACATGCGCCCCATCTACGGCGGCCAGCAGGTCAGCGGCACAGCCGTCACCGTGCTGCTGCAGCCCGGCGACAACTGGATGATGCATGTGGCGGCCGAGCAGATCCAGCCCGGCGACATCGTGGTGGCAGCCGTCACCTCGGAGTGCACCGACGGCTATTTTGGCGACCTGTTGGCCACCAGCTTCCAGGCCCGTGGCGCCCGCGCGCTCATCATCGACGCCGGGGTGCGCGACGTGAAGACGCTGCAGGAGATGAACTTCCCCGTCTGGAGCCGCGCGATCAGCAGCAAGGGCACCATCAAGGCCACGCTGGGCTCGGTCAACATCCCCGTGGTGTGCGCCGGTGCACTGGTCACGCCGGGCGATGTGATCGTGGCCGACGACGACGGTGTGGTGTGTGTGCCCGCCGCCCGCGCGGCCGACACCCTGGCCGCCGCGCAAAAGCGCGAGAGCTTTGAGGGCGAGAAGCGCGCCAAGCTCGCCAGCGGCGTGCTGGGCCTGGACATGTACAACATGCGCCCCGGCCTGGAGAAGGCAGGCCTCAGGTACATCGACTGAACCCCGGTCTCAAGTCTTTTTGGCCTCTAGCGCTTATTCAATAAGCGCTAGTAGCTACTAATTTCATAGCTATCGTTTTTCTTCTGCTCTGTATTCCATGACGTTCTCTGTGTCTCCCTCTTTCCGTCTCCGCCGCACGTTGTCCCTGGCATTGGGCGTGGCCGCGGCCGCAGCTTTGGCGCCGCAATTCGCTGCCGCGCAGCAGTTCCCCACCAAGCAGGTGCGCATCATCAGCCCCTTCCCCGTCGGTGGCGGCCCCGACGGCGTGGCCCGCCTGGTGGCCGACAAGCTCTCGCGCACCTGGGGCACGGGCGTGATCGTGGAGAACCGCCCTGGCGGCAACGGCTTCATCGCCATCGATGCCTGGAAGCGCGGCGCCAAGGACGGCCACGACCTGCTCATCCTGGACAACGTGCACCTGGCCGCCTACCCCAGCCTGTTCAAGAAGCTGCCCTACGACGTGGCCAAGGACTTCGACACGCTGCTGCCGCTGTTCAAGACGCATTTCTTCTTCACCGTGGGCACGGGCAGCAAGTACAAGACCGTGGGCGACATCGTGGCCGATGCCAAGGCGCGCCCCGGCAAGCTCAACTACGGCAGCTGGTCGGTGGGCAACCCGGTGCACCTGGGCTCGGAGCTGTTCGAATCGGCCACCGGCACGCAGATGGAGCATGTGATCTTCAAGGAGACCACGCAGCTCTACACCTCAGTCTCCACCGGCGAGATCGACTTTGCGCTGGGCAGTGCCGCCACTGCAGGCCCGCTGTACCGCGCGGGCAAGCTGCGCCTGCTGGCGTTTGCAGGGCCCCAGCGCTCGGCCGAGTTCCCCGACGTGCCCACCGTGGCCGAATCGGGTGGCCCCAAGGACTTTGCCGTCACGGGCTGGAACGCCATTGCCGTGCCGCCCGGCCTGCCCGCTGCCGTGGCCGACAAGATCCGCAAGGACATCGAACAGGCCCTGACCGGCCCCGAAGTGGCCGAGAAGTTCAAGACCTTTGGCTACGAGCAGTTCCCCACCTCCCGCGCCCAGTTCAACCAGTTCGTCAAGGACGAGAGCCAGCGCTTTGGCGACGTGATCCGCAAGGCCAACGTGTCCCTCGACTGATCTGCGAGCCTGCAAAAAAACCAAGGAGTACGCGCATGAGCGAATTCACAAAAACCCCTGGCTGGCTCGACTGGTACGCGGGTCCGAGCAAACCCCGGTTCCAGGTGCCTGCCGGTGCGGTGGACGCGCATTGCCACGTGTTCGGCCCCGGGGCCGAGTTCCCGTACGCCGCCGAGCGCAAGTACACGCCCTGCGATGCCAGCAAGCACCAGCTGTACGCGCTGCGCGACCACCTGGGTTTTGCCCGTAACGTGGTGGTGCAGGCCACCTGCCACGGCGCGGACAACCGCGCCATGGTCGATGCGCTGGTGCACTCGGGCGGCAAGGCGCGTGGCGTGGCCACCGTCAAGCGCTCGGTCAGCGATGAAGAACTGCAGGCCATGCACGCGGCCGGTGTGCGCGGCGTGCGCTTCAATTTCGTCAAGCGCCTGGTGGACTTCACGCCCAAGGACGAGCTGATGGAGATTGCCGCGCGCATCCACAAGCTGGACTGGCACGTGGTGATTTACTTTGAAGCGGTGGACCTGCCCGAGCTGTGGGACTTCTTCACCGCCCTGCCCACCACCGTGGTGGTGGACCACATGGGCCGCCCCGATGTGAACAAACCGGTGGATGGGCCGGAGTTCGAACTGTTCCTGAAGTTCATGCGCCAGCACCCCAACGTGTGGAGCAAGGTGAGCTGCCCCGAGCGCCTCTCTGTGACCGGCCCCAAGGCCCTGAATGGCGAGCAGAACGCCTACACCGACGTGATCCCCTTCGCCCGCCGCGTGGTGGAAGAGTTCCCCGACCGTGTGCTCTGGGGCACCGACTGGCCCCACCCCAACCTCAAGGACCACATGCCCGATGATGGCCTGCTGGTGGACTTCATCCCGCACATCGCAACGACACCGGAGTTGCAAAAGAAGCTGCTGGTGGACAACCCCATGCGCCTGTACTGGCCCGAAGAAGTCACCGTGGAGGACTGACACCATGTCGCTCGATAAACCCTACCTGGACGTGCCCGGCACGACCATCTTTGATGCGGAGCAAAGCCGCAAAGGCTACTGGCTCAACCAGTTCTGCATGAGCCTGATGAAGGCCGAGAACCGCGTCCGCTTCAAGGCCAACGAACGTGCCTACCTGGACGAATGGGCGATGACCGAAGAGCAGAAGCAGGCCGTGCTGGCGCGCGACCTGAACTGGTGCATTCGCCTGGGCGGCAACATCTACTTCCTGGCCAAGATCGGCTCGACCGACGGCAAGAGCTTTCAGCAGATGGCGGGCAGCATGACCGGCATGACCGAAGAGGAATACCGCAACATGATGATCAACGGCGGCCGCAGCGCCGAAGGCAACCGCTACGTGGGCGAAGATGGCGACGCTCAGGCCCACCGCCAGCCGCAAGGTAGCGCGGGCAAGAAAGGAATTTGACGATGGCCAAAATCACCGCCTCCGTGTTCACATCGCATGTGCCAGCCATTGGCGCGGCTATGGACCTGGGCAAGACCCACGAGGACTACTGGAAGCCCGTGTTCGCGGGCTATGACTTTGGCAAGCAATGGATCAAGGACCACAAGCCCGACGTGATCTTCCTGGTCTACAACGACCACGCCACGGCCTTCAGCCTGGACCTGATCCCCACGTTCGCCATCGGCACCGCAGCCGATTACGAAGTGGCCGACGAGGGCTTTGGCCCGCGCCCCGTGCCCAAAGTGGTCGGCCACCCCGACCTCGCCGCACACATTGCACAGTCGGTCATCCAGCAGGACTTTGACCTCACCATCGTCAACAAGATGGCCGTGGACCACGGCTTGACCGTGCCCCTGTCGCTGATGTTTGGCGAACAAGACCCCGTGAAGGGCGCCTGGCCCTGCCCGGTGATCCCGTTCGCCGTCAACGTGGTGCAGTACCCCGTGCCCAGCGGCCGCCGCTGCTACAACCTGGGCCAGGCCATCCGCAAGGCCGTGGAGAGCTATGACGAAGACCTGAACGTGCACATCTGGGGCACGGGTGGCATGAGCCACCAGCTGCAGGGGCCGCGCGCAGGCCTCATCAACAAAGAGTTTGACAACGCCTTCCTCGACAAGCTCATCAATGACCCCGAGGCCGCCGCCAGCATTCCGCACATCGACTACGTGCGTGAAGCGGGCAGCGAGGGCATCGAGCTGGTGATGTGGCTCATCGCGCGTGGCGCGATGGCCGACGTGGCCGGTGGCAAGCCGCCGAAGCTGGCGCACCGCTTCTACCATGTGCCCGCGTCCAACACCGCCGTGGGCCATCTGATTCTTGAGAACACGTAAAAGGACACACACCATGACCATCAAAGTCGCACTCGCAGGCGCCGGCGCCTTCGGCATCAAGCACCTGGACGGCATCAAGAATATTGACGGCGTCGAAGTCGTCTCCCTCATCAGCCGCGACCTCGCCAAGACCCAGGAAGTGGCCGACAAGTACGGCATCAAGCATGTCACCACTGACCTGGCCGACAGCCTGGCCATCAAGGAGGTGGACGCCGTCATTTTGTGCACACCCACGCAAATGCACGCCAGCCAGTCCATTGCCTGCCTGGAAGCGGGCAAACACGTGCAGGTCGAGATTCCGCTGTGCGACATCCTGGCCGATGGCGAGAAGGTTGTTGCCCTGCAAAAGCAGACCGGCCTGGTGGCCATGTGCGGCCACACCCGCCGCTTCAACCCCAGCCACCAGTACGTGCACAAAAAGATCACGGCGGGCGAGTTCAACATCCAGCAGATGGATGTGCAGACCTACTTCTTTCGCCGCACCAACATGAACGCGCTGGGCCAGGCGCGCAGCTGGACGGACCACCTGCTGTGGCACCACGCTGCCCACACCGTGGACCTGTTCGCCTACCAGGCCGGCAGCCCCATCGTGAAGGCTAATGCCATCCAGGGCCCTATCCACCCCACGCTGGGCATTGCGATGGACATGAGCATTCAGCTCCAGGCCGCCAACGGTGCCATCTGCACGCTGTCGCTCAGCTTCAACAACGATGGCCCGCTGGGCACCTTCTTCCGCTACATCGGCGACACCGCCACGTACATCGCCCGCTACGACGACCTGGTGAATGGCAAGGAAGAAAAGATCGACGTGAGCAAGGTCGATGTGAGCATGAACGGCATCGAGCTGCAGGACCGCGAGTTCTTTGCCGCCATCAAGGAAGGCCGCGAGCCCAACGCCAGCGTGGCGCAGGTACTGCCTTGCTACCAGGTGCTGCACGACCTGGAGCTGCAGCTCAACGCAGGCTGATTTCAAGCCAAATAAGCTGCTAGCGCTTATCCATCAAGCGCTAGCAGCTATGTATTTAATAGCTTAAAGGGGCGTGCTGCTTCACCCCTTCAAAGCCGCTTTGTTCTCGATGATGCGCGAGACCAGGCCGTAGTCCACCGCTTCTTCGGCCGACAGCCAGTGGTCGCGCTCGATGTCGGCCAGCACCACCTCCAGCGGCTTACCCGTCTGCAGGGCTATGGTGCGCGCGATGCGCTCGCGGGCTTTCACGATCTCACGCGCCTGGATGGCAATGTCACTGGCCGGGCCACCTGCGCCGCCGCTGGGCTGGTGGATCAGAAAGCGTGTGTTGGGCAGGCAGAACCGCCGCTCGCGCGGCGCGGCCAGGTACAGGTGCGTGGCCGCGCTGCCCACCCAGCCAGTGCCAATCATGTTCACCGGCGCGGTGATGAAGCGCACCAAGTCATGCATCGTGTCGCCCGACTCCAGGTGCCCGCCGGGCGAGCTCACCAGCATGTCGATGGGCTCGGCGCTCTCGGCATCCAGCGCAATCAGCCGCCGCGCCACATCGGCGGCCAGGGTGTCGGTGATGGTGCCGAAGACCAGCAGGGTGCGGGCCTTGAAGGCCTTTTCTTCCAGGTACGACGTGCGCGGCTCGGCGCCTTGGGCGGAGGATGGGGGGGTTGTGTCTGGCGTGTCCATGGGGGCAGGTCCTTGAAAAGAGTGACAGGACTGCCATGACGAACGAGACACGCCGGGCGTGACATTTCTCCGCGCTTGCACATTCAGGTTGGCACTGCATCGCGGACCCACTGGCCCGCACTGCGCCTCTTCGATTGTTCAGCCAGCGGCCACGCGCTGCCCCGGCGCGATGGTGGGTGGCGCCGCATTCAGCGTCTCGATCGCAAACCCCGCCGCCGCCTTGTAGCGCGCCATGAAGCCTTCGCGCTCTTCGCGCGGCAGCACGTCGTCGATGTGGTCGAACACCCCGCCGCAGCGTTCGTCCACCAGCCCCAGCAGGCCAAAGGGGCCGGAGCCCCGGTTGCGCAGCACCAGCGCCGAGATGTCCTTGCACAGCTGGTCGTCATAGGCACGCAGCGCCTGCGGGCCCACGCCCTGCGCAATCAGCTGTGCGCCCAGCACGCGCGAATCCACGATGGCCTGGCTGGCACCGTTGGAGCCCACGGGGTACATCACATGCGCCGCGTCGCCCAGCAGCGCCACGCGGCCGTCCACCCAGGTGGGCACGGGGTCGCGGTCGATCATGGGGTATTCAAAAATGTCCTTCGCACCCCGCAGCATCGCGGGCACGTCCAGCCAGCTGTAGTTCCAGCCATCAAAGTGGTGAGCGAATTCCTCCAGCTCCACACGCCGGTTCCAGTCGCCCTGCTGCCAGCCGCCCTGGTTGTCCACCGTGATCTCGGCGATCCAGTTGATGGTGGCCAAGCCCGTGGCCGGGTCGGGCGGTGTGATGGGGTAGAACACCACACGGTGCCGCAGCGAGCCCACGCCCACAAACGAAGCGCCCGTTCGCACAGGCACCCCCGGCGTGGTGCCGCGCCACATGATGGCACCGCCCCACTGGATGGGCGGCTGCGCGGGGTGCATCTGCGCCCGCACGGCCGAGTGCAGGCCATCGGCGGCGATCAGCAGCGATCCGTCCACTTCCCGGCGTTCACCATCGCGTGTCTCGATGATCGCCGTCACACCGTCGGCATCTTGCCGGTAGCCCACCACCCGCTGCCCCAGTTGCACGGCGTCGTCGCCCAGGCGTTCTCGCACGGCGTTGAACAGCATCATCTGCAGCTGCCCCCGGTGTACCGAATACTGCGGCCAGTGGTAGCCCGCCTGCAGGCCGCGTGGCTCGGCGTACACCTCGTTCCCATTGCGGCCCACCAGCGCCCATTCGCGCGCCTGCAGGCCAATCGTGTCCAGCACCTCGTTGCCAAACCCCAGGTCGTGCAGCTCCCGCACAGCGTTGGGCTGCAGGTTGATGCCCACGCCCAGCGGCTGCAGCTCGGGCACCGATTCAAAGACGACGCAGGGAACGCCGATTTGGTGCAGGGTGAGGGCCGTGGCCATGCCACCAATGCCGCCACCGGCGATCAGGACGGGGCGGGCGGAAGAGAGGGGTGAAGTAGTAGTAGGTGCGCCAGACATGCCGAGATTGTCCATGCAATGGCGGGCGGAGCTTGTCGCGGACGCCGCAGGCGAATGTGGCGCTGGTGCATGCCGGGTGCGGGGGCTTGCAGGCTGGGAGCGCCCCCTCAGCAAGCCATTCTTGTCAGGCGTAGGTATCGACGTTGTTGCCCAGCCCAGCGGGTTGATTCTTTGCGGATACGGCCTTCTGCTGCTGTGCGGCACTGGCCGCAGCGCCTTCGGCTTTCGCTGCCTGGGCCCGTTGCTGCTCTTGCTGTTGCGCGCGCTGTATCGCCGTGATCTGGGCTTGCACCATCTGGATCTGGGCCTGCAGCAACTTGGCCTTCTGTTGCTTGGCCTTGGCATCCATGTCGGAGCTGGCCACGCCCTTGAGCTGCTCGGTCAACTCGCGCAGCTGCTTTTGCAGCTTGGCGATGTCGCTGCTGCCATTGGACGAAGAGACCGGGCCGGTGGTGGAGGTGGTGCTGGCAATTTGCATCCCTGGTTATCGGCAAGGCGCCGGGAAAGTTGACCGGCCGCCCCCTCGCGCTGCGGTCTGTTGAACGCCGTCAACCCATGTGACGGAGGTAGTGACAACACCCTGCGTGTCATTGCCTGCCGATGTGCGGCCTGCGGCAGCCTGTGGCACCATGCCCCGATGCAGAACGATGAACACCTGATGGCGTTGGTGAACGCCAGCCGCAGCACCTTGCTGCGTGCCGCCACGCGCCTGTTGGGCCCGGTCGAGGCCGAGGACGCCGTGCAGGACGCCTATGTGCGCGCGCTGGAGTCCAACGCCACAACGCTCAATGCCGCCCAGGCCTGGTTGCTGACGGTGGTGCGCAACCTGGCCATTGACCGCTTGCGGCGGCGCCAGTGGATGGCGCAATGGTTGGCCGAAGCGATGCAGACGGCGCAGGGCGATGCCGCCAGCACGGTTGCACCCTCGGCGGAGGCCGATGCCGCGCTGGCGCAGCAGGCCACGCTGGCACTGCGGCGGCTGGCAGAGTGCATGACGCCCACGGAGGGCGCTGCGGTGCTGCTGCATGCGGTGTTCGAGGCCAGCCACGCCGAGCTGGCGCAGGCCAGTGGCCGGACGGAAGCGGCCAGCCGCCAGCAGCTGCGCCGCGCGTTGCTGCGCCTTCGGCAGGCTCGGGAAGGCGACGACGCCCGCCATGGCGATGGGCGCGATGAACCCAACGGCGCCGACCCTGCAGTGCTGCGCCTGTACCTGCAGTCGCTGCGATCACGGGACCCTCAGGCACTCTGGGCTCTGCTGCGTCAGCCGCCCGTGAGTGCGTTGGCTATGCATGGCTCCGTGCAACCCACGCCACCGCCTGCCTCGCATGCACCGGCCACGGTGGGTGGTGTGGTGCAGGTGGGTGGGCAGTTGGGGCTGGTGCTCACTCTGGATGGCGTGACACTTTGCGTGGTGCCGCTGGGGCCGCATGCCGAGCAAGCGCAAGAAGCCGTGGTGGCCTAACCTGCGCAGCCGCAGTGGCAACCGCCGGGAAGATGGCACGAAGCAAGGAGGTTTCCCGCACCATGACACAGCCGCCCACGCCCACATTCTTTGCCACCCCGAAGGCGTTCCGCCAGTGGCTGGAGCGCCATGCAGACAGCGCGCCGGAGTTGCTGGTGGGCTTTCACAAGGTGGGTTCGGGCCGCCCCAGCATGGGCTGGTCGGAGTCGGTGGACGAAGCCCTGTGCTTTGGCTGGATCGATGGCATCCGGCGGCGCATTGACGAGCACACGTATTCGATCCGCTTCACCCCGCGCAAGCCTTCGTCCATCTGGAGCGCGGTCAACATCGCCAAGGTGGAGCAGTTGCAGGCGGCAGGCCGCATGACCCCTGCTGGGCTCGCGGCCTTTGCCCACCGAAAGGCGCACAAGTCGGCCATCTATTCCCACGAGCAGGCGGCAGTGGTCGAGCTGCCGGCGTCGCTGCAGCGCGCCTTCCAGCGCAACAAGGCCGCGTGGCGGTTCTTTCAGGAGTCCACGCCACCCAGCTATCGCAAGAGCATGCTGCACTGGGTCGCATCCGCCAAGCGCGATGCGAACCGCGAGGCACGGTTTGCGGAGTTGGTGGCCGCCTGCGCTGCGGGTGAGCGCATTGAGCTGTGGGCAAAGCGGCCATCGGCCGCAAAATCTTAGGCCCTGTACCCAAGCCCAAGCCCAAGCCCGAGCTACCCGCTGGATTGCCGCGCTTGCCGTAAGCTCGCGGCATGCAACAAAGAAACCTTGGACCTTTCTCCGTCTCGGCCATTGGCCTGGGCTGCATGAACCTGTCGCACGCCTATGGCGCGCCGGTGTCTGCCGAGCAGGGCGAGCGCGTGCTGCTGGCTGCACTTGATGCGGGCGTGACGCTATTCGACACCGCCACGCTCTATGGCTTTGGAGCCAACGAAACCCTGGTGGGCCGTGTGATGAAGCAGCACCGCAGCCGCTTCACGCTGGCCAGCAAATGCGGCATGCAGGGGGTGGATGTGGCGGGTGACGGCAAGCTGGTGCGCGTGATCGACGGGCGGCCCGATACGCTGCGAAAGACCTGCGAAGACAGCCTGCGCCGCCTGCAGACCGATGTGATCGACCTGTATTACCTGCACCGCTGGGACAAGAGCGTGCCGATTGAGGAAAGCGTGGGCGCACTGGGCGAGCTGGTGCGGCGCGGGCACATTCGCACTGTGGGGCTCTCCGAGGTGTCTGCTGCCACGCTGCGCCGCGCGCATGCCGAGTTCCCGATCACGGCGGTGCAGACCGAGTATTCGCTGTGGACGCGCAACCCCGAGATTGCCGTGCTGGACGCCTGCCGCGAGCTTGGCGTGGCCTTTGTGGCGTTCAGCCCGGTGGCGCGCGGTTTCTTGTGTGGCGGCTTGACCGATGTGAGCACGCTGGACGCCAAGGACATCCGCTGTGCCATGCCGCGTTTTGCACCCGAGGCGTATGCGGCCAACCTGAAGCTGCTCGATGGCTACCAGGCGATTGCACGCGATGTGGGCTGCACACCCGCCCAGCTGGCCCTGGCGTGGCTGCTGCACCAAGGTGAGCACATCATCCCCATCCCAGGAACCACGAACGTGGAGCATCTGCACGACGACCTGCGTGCCGTGAACGTGCGACTGGATGCGGCCACCATGGCGCGTCTGGGCGCGCTGATCAATGAGCGCACGGTGGTGGGCAACCGCTACAACGCCCAGAGCGCGCGCGAAGTGGATACCGAAACGTTTGAAGACCGCGCGGCGTAAGCGGCGCGGTCTTTGACGCGTTCATTGATATAGGCCTCAGAAACCGGCGTGGCTCAAGCCAGTGGCCGCCGCGCAAGGGCCGCCAAGCCGCACGGGCTGCGCTTCGCTAGCGTGCGATGGCGGCGTCCCCTACCCGCAACGCGCAGCGGTGCGAGAGCGGGGGCAGGCGCGTGGCGCCTCAGGGGGTGTCGCTTTACCTGCCGCGCAGGTTGCCCTTGTCATCGGCGATCACGATCTCCACGCGGCGATTCATCGCACGGCCTTCGGGCGACGCGTTGTCGGCCACGGGGTGGGCCTTGCCGTAGCCGCGTACAGTGATGCGGCTGGTGTCCACACCGCGCTGCACCAGCGCGTCGCGCACGGCTTGGGCGCGGCGGTCTGACAGGTCCTGGTTGTAGCTGTCGCTACCCACGCTGTCGGTGTAGCCCTCGATCAGCAGTTTGCGGTCCGGGAACTGCTTGAGAAAGTTGGCCAGCTTGTCCAGACGCGGGCCGGCCTGGGCGGAGAGCTCGGCCTTATTGAAGGCAAACAGCACATCGCCCAGGGTGACCAGCAGGCCGCGTTCGGTTTGCTGGGCCTCGAGTTCGCGCAGTTGTGCTTCGAGGGTGCGCACACGGTCTTGTGCGGCGTTGGCCTGGGCCATGGCGGCCGTGGCCTGGGCCTGTTGTTGGGCCGCACGTTGCTCTGCGCTCATCGCCTGTTGTTGTGCTTGCTGGGCGCGCAGGCGGGCTGCGTCAGCCTCTTGGGTGCGGGCCTGCAGGCGGATGCGGTCGGCTTCGCTGCCCGCTTGCTGGATGTTGGCATCCAGCTGGCGCGCGCGGGCCGCGTTGGTGGCGATCTCGGCGCGTTGGCGGGCGATGTATGCCAAGTGGTTGGTCTCGGACGTGTCGCGGTCATCGGCCCACACGCGGTCGGCCTTGGCGAGTGCGTCGGTGGCTTGCTTCAGTTCGAGCTGCGCGTACTGGTTGACGGCCGGGTCTCCTGCAGCGGTGCTCACTGCGGTACGGGCCTCTTCCAGCGCGGGCGATGGGGTGGTGCTGGCGCAGGCGGCCAGCAGGCCTACGGCAATCAGGCTGGTGCACAGGGCGGTGGTTCGGTGAAAAAAGCGATGCATGGTCAGGTGTTCCTTGAAATGGGGGGAGGTCAATCGCGGGGCCTCAACGGTGTTGGGCGTGAGTCGAAGCCAGGTTGGGCGCTAGGGCTTCAACGTCTGGCGCTGGCCTAGCGCGGCGACCGGCGGTTGATTTCTTCTTGCAGCGCTCGGATGCCGTCTTGCACTTGCGTCAGGTTGGCGGCATTGCTGGCGGCGTCGGCGCGGGTTTCGGCCACGCGGGCATCTACCTCGGCCTCAGCGGCCAGGCGGCGCGCGGCCACATAGTCCTTTTCAGCCATGGCTTTTTCGGCCTGCATGAGCTTCTCGCGCGCTTGTTGCAACTGCACGGGGGCGCTGGTGGCTACAGCCGGGGCAGCCGCAACGCGGTTCACGGTGGTGCGGCTCACGGCCATTTGCTCGGTGGGGGCGGGGGTGGAGGAACAGGCGGCCAGTGCGCCCAGTGCGAGTGCCGCTGTGGCGGTGCGGATCAGTGCGGATGAATGCATGGTGTGGGGGACTCCTGTGGAGGTTGTGCGATGTGCCGCACCGAGGTTTCGGGCGGGCAGCCAGGGGGTGTTCTGGTGTTGATGCATTGTTGGGGCCCGCGCGGCACCGGGGCGTAGGCCCTGCCTCTGTATTGCTGTGGGGCATGTCTTACGAACACTTGCAAACGGGGGTCAGACCAGCGGCGCATTAGCCGTTGCCTGATCAACTGCGGAACTCTGACTTCCACGGGGTCTCGATCAAGGACGTTGCGCACCTCAGCGCGCCATTGCGGGGCTGAAGCGCCCTGCATGGCCGAGGTCACGGGTCGACCCCGTGTATCAGCCCCGCCCCCGCGCGCCCCATCCCGTCACTGCACCACGAAGAGGAGAGTCCCCGCATGCAGCCATCCACCTTTATGACCTGGGTCCAGGAGACCACCTTTGCCGGCGTGCCGTTGTGGAGCCTGTGCGTGGCCCTGGCAGCCACCACGGCCACCTATGCAGCCATCCTTGTGGTGCTGCACCTGCTGACCCGCCGCGCCAAGGTGTGGGCCACGCAGTCGCACAGCGGCATGGCGCTGACCATGGTGGATGTGCTGGAAGGCACCAGCCGCACACTGATGCTGGTGGTGGCTCTGCTCGTGGGCGCGAGCCTGCTGGACCTGCCCGGCCGCTGGGAGAGTCGCCTGAGCCAGCTGTGGTTTGTGGCCGTGGCGCTGCAGATGGGCCTGTGGGGCATGCGTGCCATTGGCATTGGCGTGCGCCGCTATGTGGAGCGGCACTCGTCCAGTGGCATGACGCAGGTCAGTGCCTCGGCCACGCTGATGTCCTGGGGGCTGCGCACGCTGTTGTGGAGCGTGGTGCTGCTGGCCATCTTGTCGAATGTGGGCGTGAACATCACGGCCTTCATCGCCAGCCTGGGCGTGGGCGGCATTGCGGTGGCGCTGGCGGTGCAAAACATCTTGGGAGACCTGTTTGCCTCGCTCGCCATCGCGGTGGACAAGCCGTTTGAGGTGGGCGACTTCATCGTGGTGGGCAACGTGTCGGGCACGGTGCAGGTGATTGGTCTCAAGACCACACGCATCCGCAGCCTGCAGGGCGAGCAGATCGTGATGTCCAACACCGACCTGCTCAAGCAGACCATCAGCAACTTTCGCATGCTGGAGCGGCGGCGCATCGTGTTCACGTTTGGCGTGGCCTATGACACCACCCCCGAGCAGGCTGAGGCCATTCCGGGTGTGGTGCGCAAGCTCATCGAAGCCCAGCCGCAGCTGCGTTTTGACCGCGCGCATTTCAAGGCGTTTGGCGCCAGTTCGCTCGACTACGAGGTGGTCTATATCGTCGAAGACCCGGCTTTCAACGTGTACATGGACCTGCAGCAGTCCATCAACCTCGGGCTGCTGCGCGAGTTCAAGGCCATGGGCGTGGAGTTTGCTTTCCCCACCCGCACGGTGCACATTGCAAGTGCTCCAGGGCAGGTGCCGGGGCCTGCGCCGCTGGCTGTGGCGGCCTCAGCAGCGGCAGCTCTTGGGGGTGGTGACCGTTGAATGCCAGGTGCTCCGTACCTGCTATGCGCGGAGGGCGGGCAAAAAAAAGCCGGTGGCCTTGGCAGGCGACCGGCTTGAACAGGGTAGTTGCTACTAGCGCTTCTTCATCTTCAAAGGGAAAACTTTTCAAGACCTGCGCAAACAGGCCTGAGTCCGCCGTTGCGTTCCGGGGACAAGCATGGCGCCTGATCCCCTTTTGCGCAAGTCGTACTTACTTGGATACCACGCGCACCATTTCCAGGCACTTGTTCGAGTAGCCCCATTCGTTGTCGTACCAGCTCACGACCTTCACGAAGGTGCCGTCCAGGGCAATGCCAGCGTCGGCATCAAAGATCGAGGTGCGGGTGTCGCCACGGAAGTCGGTGGCCACCACCTTATCTTCGGTGTAGCCCAGAACGCCCTTCAGGGCGCCTTCGGACTGGGCCTTCATCTCGGCCTTGATTTCATCGTAGGTGGCAGCCTTGTCCAGTTCCACCGTCAGGTCCACCACCGACACGTCGGAGGTGGGTACGCGGAAGGACATGCCGGTCAGCTTCTTGTTCAGCGCAGGGATCACCACGCCCACGGCCTTGGCAGCGCCAGTGCTGGAGGGAATGATGTTTTCCAGAATGCCACGGCCGCCGCGCCAGTCCTTGTTCGAAGGGCCGTCCACGGTCTTTTGCGTGGCGGTGGCGGCGTGCACGGTGGTCATCAGGCCGCGCTTGATGCCCCACTTGTCGTTCAGCACCTTGGCCACGGGAGCCAGGCAGTTGGTGGTGCACGAGGCGTTGGAGATGATGGCTTGGCCCGCGTAGGTGTCGTGGTTCACGCCGAACACGAACATGGGGGTGTCGTCCTTGGAGGGGGCCGACAGGATGACCTTCTTGGCACCAGCGTCCAGGTGCTTCTGCGCGGTGACCTTGTCCAGGAACAGGCCGGTGGATTCGATCACCACGTCGGCGCCGACTTCGTTCCACTTCAGGTTGGCGGGGTCGCGCTCTTGCGTCAGGCGGATCTTCTTGCCGTTGACGACCAGGGTGTTGCCCTCGACCGAGACTTCGCCCTTGAAGCGGCCATGCACCGAGTCGTACTGCAGCATGTACGCGAGGTACTCGGGCTCCAGCAGGTCGTTGATGCCCACGACTTCGATGTCGCTGAAGTTCTGGATGGCCGAGCGCAGCACGTTGCGGCCGATGCGGCCGAAGCCGTTGATACCAATCTTGATCGTCATAGGGAGCCTCTTCAAAGTTGCAAAGTCGAAATCGGGAATCTGCCACCGCGCGCCCGCTGGTAGCGGGGCACAGCGGGCAGGAGAAGTTTTAGCGGGCCTTCTTGGCGGGCTTCAGACGTGCGGCGCCGATGGCGACCAGCACCGCATCGGCCACGTTTTCTTCGGTGAAACCGAAGTGCTTGAACAGCACGGGCGCAGGGGCCGATTCACCGTAGGTGTCGATGCCCACCACGGCAGCGCAGCCGTATTTCCACCAGCCGTCGGTCACGCCCATTTCCACGGCCACGCGGGGCACGCCGGCGGGCAGCACGCTGCTCTTGTACTTGGCGTCTTCGCGGTCGAAGGTGGTGGTGCTGGGCATGGAGACCACGCGCACGCCGATCTTCTTGTCGGCCAGCAGGCGCTGGGCCTTGAGGGCCAGTTGTACTTCAGAGCCGGTGGCGATGATCACGGCCACGGGCTTCTTCTTGATGCCCACGTCGGCGGGTTCGGACAGCACATAGGCGCCGCGCGAGATGTCGCCCAGGTCGCGCTTGGGCGCGTAGGGCAGGTTCTGGCGCGACAGGGCCAGCACGGTGGGCTTGTTGCGGTTGGAGAGGGCCACGCTCCAGGCCACGGCGGTTTCGGCCGTGTCACCGGGGCGCCAGACGTCCAGGTTCGGGATCATGCGCAGGCTGGCCACATGCTCGATGGACTGGTGCGTGGGGCCGTCTTCGCCGAGGCCGATGGAGTCGTGCGTGAACACATGGATCACGCGCTGCTTCATCAGCGCGGCCATGCGGATGGCATTGCGGCTGTAGTCGCTGAACGTGAGGAAGGTGCCGCCGTAGGGGATGAAGCCACCGTGCAGCGCCACGCCGTTCATGATGGCGGCCATGCCGAATTCGCGCACGCCGTAGTTGATGTGGCGGCCGCCCACGCCAGCCTCGTTCTTCACCACGTTGCCCTGCATGTCAAAGCGCAGGTTGGGCGTGCTCTTGGTGTTGGTGAGGTTGGAGCCGGTCAGGTCGGCGCTGCCTCCCAGCAGCTCGGGCAGTGCTGCGGTGAAGGCTTCCAGTGCCAGCTGGCTGGCCTTGCGGCTGGCCACGGTTTCGCCCTTGGTGTGGGCGGCCACCACGGTGTCCACGGCCACCTGGGCAAAGTTGGCGGGCAGGTCGCCGTTCATGCGGCGCGTCAGCTCGGCAGCCAGCTCGGGGAAGGCGGCGGTGTAGGCGGCAAAACGCTCGTTCCAGGCGGCCTCAAAAGCTTGGCCGTTGGCCTTGCAGTCCCAGCTGGCGTACACGTCTTCGGGGATCACGAAGGGTTCGCTGGCCCAGCCCAGGGCTTCGCGGGTCAGCGCGATTTCTTCGGCGCCCAGGGGTTCGCCGTGGGCCTTGGCGGTGTTGGCGCGGTTGGGGCTGCCCTTGCCGATGTGCGTCTTGCACACGATCAGGGTGGGGCGCTCGGTCTGCTTCTTGGCTTCTTCGATGGCGGCGGCCACCTTGTCAGCATCGTGGCCGTCGATGGGGCCAATCACGTTCCAGCCGCTGGCCACAAAACGCAGGGGGGTGTTGTCGGCAAACCAGGGAGCAACCTGGCCGTCGATGCTGATGCCGTTGTCGTCGTACAGGGCGATCAGCTTGTTCAGCTTCCAGGCGCCGGCCAGGGACACGGCTTCGTGGCTGATGCCTTCCATCAGGCAGCCGTCGCCCAGGAAGGCGTAGGTGTGGTGGTCCACCACGGCATGGCCTTCGCGGTTGAACTCGGCGGCCAGCAGCTTTTCAGCCAGCGCAAAGCCCACGGCATTGGTGATGCCCTGGCCCAGCGGGCCGGTGGTGGTCTCGACGCCAGCGGTGTAGCCCACTTCGGGGTGGCCGGGCGTCTTGCTGTGCAGCTGGCGGAAGTTCTTCAGCTCGCCAATCGGCAGGTCGTAGCCCGTGAGGTGTAGCAGCGCGTACAGCAGCATCGAACCGTGGCCGTTGGACAGCACAAACCGGTCGCGGTCAAACCACTGGGGGTTGGTAGGGTTGTGCTTGAGGTGGCGGCTCCACAGCGCCACGGCCATGTCGGCCATGCCCATGGGGGCGCCGGGGTGGCCGGAGTTGGCTTGTTGAACGGCGTCCATGGCCAATGCGCGGATCGCATTTGCCATCTGTTGGGATTGCTGGGTGTTGGCCATGGGGGGGGGTTCAGGGTGGGTGATTCGGGGGAAACCCGGCATTTTACCGGGGCGGCTTTCGCCCACCTGAATTCGCAGGCTGCAAGCCGGAAGCCCGGTGGCAATGCACTACAGTGCGGGCCATGCAAGGACTGCACCTCACCGCCGATCTCCATGGCTGCCGCTGCGCACCTGCCTGGCTGCTGGACGCCGCCGCCCTGGGCCGCGCCTGTACCGATGCGGTGCACGCCGCCGGGCTGCAGCCCGTGGGGCAGTTGTTTCATGAATTTCCGGCCACGACGCATGGCCCTGGCGGAGTAACTGCTACTGTTTTGCTAGCAGAATCCCACCTGTGCGTGCACACATGGCCCGAGCAGCGCGCGGTGACGCTGGATGTGTATGTGTGCAACTTTGGTGCCGACCATTCGGGCAAGGCGCGGGCGCTGATGGACGCGCTCCTGGCCCTGTTCGACCCCACCACGGTGGAGCGCCACGCGCTGCAGCGGGGTGCTGTGAACGAGGTGGCAGCATGAGTTCTAGTGCCGCCTCCCATCACCAGGTACCCGCGTTGCTGCTGGCCGCCGGCCGTGGCGAGCGCATGCGCCCGTTGACCGACACCACCCCCAAGCCTCTGCTGCCGGTGCAGGGCCAGCCACTGCTGCAGTGGCACTTGGCGGCGCTGCAGGAGGCGGGTGTGGAGCAGGTGGTGATCAACACCGCGTGGCTGGGGGCGCAGATCAGCGACCATTTTTTAGGTGTTTTTGGCCTCCAGCGCTTGATGGATAAGCGCAAGCAGCTATCAATTTCATACTCGCGCGAAGGCGTGGACTTTGGCGGTGCGCTGGAAACCGCCGGTGGCATCGCGCGCGCGCTGCCCCAGCTGGGCCCCGTGTTCTGGCTGGCGGCAGGTGATGTGTTTGCCCCCGACTTCGTGTTCGACAGCGCCGCCGTGGCGGCCTTTGAAGCCAGCCACCACCTGGCCCACCTGTGGCTGGTGCCCAACCCCGCCCACAACCCGCGCGGCGACTTTGGCCTGTCGGCAGACGGGCTGGCGCTGAACCTGCCCGCCGACGACCCCGCGCCACGCTACACCTACAGCACCATCGCCCTGTTGCGCGTCGAGCTGTTTGCAGCGCCGTGGTGCGACATTCCGCCCGGAAACCCCAGCGGCATCAAAGCCCCGCTGGCACCGCTGCTTCGCCGTGCAATGGACAATGGCCGCGTCAGTGCGCAGCTCTACACCGGCCGCTGGACCGATGTGGGCACGCCCGAACGGCTGGCCGAACTCAACTTCTTTTCTTCCAACGCGCCATGAACACCACCGTGCCTGCCTCTGTCTACGCCCAGCGCCGCGCGCACCTGGCTGCCCAGCTGGGCCCCGGGGGTATCGCCATCATCCCCACGGCGCTGGAGCGCCCGCGCAACCGGGATAGCGACTTTCTGTTCCGGCACGACAGCTACTTCTATTACCTGACGGGCTTCACCGAGCCGGGTGCCTGTCTGGTGCTGGCCCATGATGGCCGCAGTACGCTGTTTTGCCAACCTAAGGACCTGGAACGCGAGATCTGGGACGGCTACCGCCTCGGCCCGGCCGCCGCCCCCGCCGCATTGGGCGTGGACGCCGCGCATTCGATGGCCGAGCTGGACACCAAGCTGCCGCGCCTGCTTGAAAACACGGGCTGCGTCTGGTATCCGTTTGCCACACACAGCGGCCTGGCGGCGCGGGTGGAGGGCTGGCTCAACGTGGTGCGCGGCCGTGTGCGCTACGGCGCGCTGTGCCCCGCAGAGCAGAAGGACCTGTGCACGCTGCTCGACGAGATGCGCTTGTTCAAGGACGCGCATGAGCAGGACATCATGCGCCGCGCCAGCGCCATCAGCGCAGAGGCCCACATCCGCGCCATGCAGCGCTCGGCCCGCATGCTGCGTGCCGGGGAGGATGTGCGCGAATACCACCTCGATGCCGAGTTGCTGCACGCGTTTCGCGAGGCGGGCTCGCAATACCCGGGGGGGGGGCGGCGGGGGCGGGGGGGGGGGGGGGGGGGGGGGGGGGGGGGGGGGGGGGGGGGGGGGGGGGCGCGAGGCGGGCTCGCAATACCCGGCCTATAGCTCCATCGTGGCGGCGGGCGCCAATGCCTGCGTGCTGCACTACCGGGCCGATACCGCGCCCGTGTGCGATGGCGAGCTGGTGCTGATCGACGCGGGTTGCGAGCTGGGCAGCTATGCCAGCGACATCACGCGCACCTTCCCCGCCAACGGCACATTCACCGGCCCGCAGCGTGCGCTGTATGACCTGGTGCTGGCCAGCCAGGATGCCGCCGTGGCCGCCACCAAGGCGGGCGCACGCTTCAACGACCCGCACGACGCCACGGTGGCCGTGCTGGCGCAAGGCATGCTGGACCTGGGCCTGCTCGACAAGAACAAGGTGGGCACAGCGCAGGACGTGATCGACAAGCGCGCTTACTTCCAGTTCTACATGCACCGCACCAGCCACTGGCTGGGCATGGACGTGCACGACTGTGGCAGCTATGTGGAGCCGGGCGAGGTGGGCCAGGTGAGCGAGCGCAAGGACCCCCTTTCGGGCGAGACGATTACCAATCGCCCCAGCCGTGTGTTGCGCCCGGGCATGGTGCTGACCATCGAGCCCGGCATCTATGTGCGCCCCGCCGAGGGCGTGCCCGAGCAGTTTCACAACATCGGCATCCGCATTGAAGACGATGCCATCGTCACGGACACGGGCTGTGAACTGATCACGCGCGGCGTGCCCGTGAAGGCCGACGAGATCGAAGCCCTGATGCGCGCCTGAACGCGGGCAAAGCCATGGCCGAGGAAAACGCTGTGTTGGTGGATCCGGCGGATGCCCCGAGGCAACCCGCGAAGTGGCGACTGGGTGGCGCGCTGTGGTTGCTGGGCATGCCCGGCGTGGTGGCGGTGGTCTGGGCGCTGCTTCCACCTCTGAGGGCCAACGAGGCCCTGCTACCGCTGCCGCTCTGGGCGGTGGTGCTGCTCAGCGGGCTGCAGACGGCGGTGCTGCTGGCGCTTGCGGTGGCTGTGGGCGTGTGGCTGGCACCTCGCGTGGGCTTGCGGGCGCCAGTGGTGTCTTCCTGGCTGGCCGGCCAGCCCATCGGCCCCGCGCTGCGTGTCCAGTCCCTGCCTGGGATCTTGGGCGGTGTGGTGGGGGCCGCGTGGTTGTGGGTGCTGTCCCAGGTGGCGCCCGCAGCGCTCCAGCCGTTGGACCCTGCCAGCGCCATGCCGCTGGTGGTCAAGCTGCTGTATGGCGGCATCACCGAAGAGCTGCTGGTGCGCTGGGGTGTGATGACCCTGCTGCTGTGGCTGGGCTGGCGCGTGGTGCAGCGCGGGCAGGGCCAGCCGGGCAAGGGGCTGGTGGCTGTGGCGGTGCTGCTCAGTGCGCTGCTGTTTGCGCTGGGGCATCTGCCTGCCGCGCAGGCGCTGGCGGGCGCATTGACGGTGCCCGTCGTGGTGTTTGTGCTGGTGGGCAACACGGCCTTTGGCCTGGTGGCAGGCTGGCTCTACGCGCGCCACGGGCTGGAGGCGGCGATCCTGGCGCATGTGCTGGCGCATCTGTTGTCATCTCCGTTGCTCTGATGGGGCTTTTGGACCGCAGGGCGGATGCAAGGGGTAACTCGCCTGTAACCGCTTCGTGTGAGAATTGAAACTCGATTACATCCGCCATACAAACGAGAGAAAGAGACAAACCCATGCCTACCCGCCGCGCCACCAAAATTGTTGCCACCTTGGGCCCCGCATCCAGCGACCCGGCACTGCTGGAGGCCATGATCCGAGCAGGGGTGAACGTGGTGCGGCTGAACTTCAGCCACGGCAAGGCGCAGGACCATATCGACCGCGCCGCCACCGTGCGTGCCGCCGCCCAGCGCGCGGGCCGCGAGGTGGCCATCATGGCCGACCTGCAGGGCCCCAAGATCCGCGTGGGCAAGTTTGCCGAGGGCAAGGTGCAACTGGAATCGGGTGCCAAGTTTGTGCTCGATGCGTCGCGCACGGAGCTGGGCGACATCGAAGGCGTGGGCCTGGACTACAAGGAACTGCCGCGCGATGTGAAGGCGGGCGACCTGCTGCTGCTCAATGACGGGTTGATTGTTCTCACCGTGGATGCGGTGCGCGGCGAAGAAGTGCACACCACGGTCAAGGTGGGCGGCGAGCTGTCCAACAACAAGGGCATCAACAAGAAGGGTGGCGGCCTGACGGCACCGGCCCTCACGGCCAAGGACATGGAAGACATCCGCACGGCGATGAGTTTTCAGGCCGACTACGTGGCGGTGAGCTTTCCCAAGAACGCGACCGACATGGAAATGGCGCGCCAGCTGTGCAACGTGGCCGCGTCCGAGTACCGCCACAAGCCGGGCCTGATCGCCAAGATCGAGCGGGCCGAGGCCATCCCCCACCTGGAAGCCATCCTGCGCGTGAGCGACGGGATCATGGTGGCGCGCGGCGACCTGGCGGTGGAAGTGGGCAACGCGGCCGTGCCCGCGCTGCAAAAGAAGATGATCCGCATGGCGCGCGAGCTGGACAAGGTCGTCATCACCGCCACGCAGATGATGGAAAGCATGATCACCAACCCCGTGCCCACGCGCGCCGAGGTGAGTGACGTGGCCAACGCCGTGCTGGACGGCACCGACGCCGTGATGCTGAGCGCCGAGACGGCCGCAGGCCGCTACCCGCTCGAAACCGTGGAAGAAATGGCCACCATCTGCGCAGCGGCCGAGGCGGCGGAAGACCATCACCTGGACGCGGACTTCACCGGGCAGACCTTTGGCCGCATCGACCAGTCCATTGCCATGGGCGCACTGTTCACCGCCCACCACCTGGGCGCCAAGGCCATCGTGGCCATGACCGACAGCGGTGCCACGGCGCTGTGGATGAGCCGCCACAGCATCCGCATCCCCATCTATGCGCTCACGCCCAAGGTGACCACGCAGCGCAAGATGGCCATGTACCGCAACGTTCGCCCTCTGCTCATGGACACCAGTGCTGACCGCGATACGGCCCTTGAGCAGGCCGAGCGCCACCTCAAGAACCGCAACATCGTGCAAAAGGGCGATGTCTACGCCATCACCTGCGGCGAACCCATGGGTGCGCCGGGCGGGACCAATATGCTGAAGATCTGCGTGGCGAGCTGAATAGCCAGGTTCTGAATCGTTAGCTGGCCGCGTGCGGCGGGTCGTTGGCGAGAGACAACGCCGCCAGGCGTGGGCGCAATGCCAACGCTCCCAGGTCGCACAGCCAGCCCACCGTCCAGCAGAGCCAGCCCGTCCACAGCGTGTGGCTCATGAAGTGCGCGCCCCGCACCTGTTGGGCTCCACCCAGCACCAAGCCTGCCAGCACCGCCGCAGCCAGCCACCAGCGCGCGGCAGCCGGTGCCTTGTGGCGCAGCGCGAAGTAGCCCCCCACGAAGGCAAAACCCGCCGAGGCATGGCCCGCCGGAAAGCACCGCCCACCGCCGCCATCGACCACGCCCAGCGCCCAGTGGGAGGCATACCGCGCCACACCGCCGAACTCCGCCAGGTCCCAGGGGCAGCTGGTGGTGCTGAGGTTCTTGCCCACGCTCACGGCCGCCAGCGCCAGCAAGGCACTGATGGCCATCTGCAGGCGCTCACCCACATCCAGACGCCGCAGCACCCCCCAGGGCCACCACACGCCCAGCGCCAGCAGTAGCACCAGCAGCCATCCCAGGCGGCGGGCCCCTTCGTGGAGCACCTGCACGAAGAACCATTGTTCTCGCAGTGGGAACCCGTTGGCCGAGCCAAACGCGCGGGCCAGGGGGATGTCTTGCCCGCCAGCGTCCCATGCCACTATGGCGATCAGGATGCCCAGGGTCCACAGGAGCAAGGTACGGTGGTCGTGGGCGAAGCGGCGGGGCGAGGAAGGCGTGGGCAGCATTCCACTGACCATAGGGCGCTCCACTTAACGCCGCCTTAATGACCCTGCGCAGGTTGCCGCGCCCGGCGACAATCGCTGTATGCGAATACTCGTTGTCGAAGACGATGCCGGCATTGCCACAGGCCTGCGCACGAACCTGCAGCAACGCGGCTATGCGGTGGATGTGTGTGATGGCGTGGCCAGTGCCTGGGGGGCGTTGCGCGCGGAGCGCTTTGATGCCGTGCTGCTCGATCTGGGGTTGGCCGACGGTGATGGCGGCGATCTGCTGCGGCGGCTGCGCCTCAGCCCAGCGCCGGGGGGGGCGGCTTCTGCGCAGGTTTTGCCCGATCCCTCCACCCCTGTGCTCATCGTTACCGCCCGCGACCAGGTCCACCAGCGCATTGCGGGGCTGGACCAGGGGGCGGATGACTACCTGGCCAAGCCTTTTGACATGGACGAGCTGGATGCGCGCTTGCGCGCCCTGCTGCGCCGGGCCGCCGGGCGCGCGTCGCCCACCATCCGCCATGGCGATATCGAGATGGACCCTGCGGCGCGCACCGTGCACCAGGGCGGCAAGCTGGTGGAGATGTCGCCCCGGGAGTTTTCGGTGCTGCTGGTGTTGCTGGAGGCGCGGGGGCGGGTGCTCTCGCGCCAGCAGATCGAAGAGCGCCTGTACAGCTGGGATGCTGCCATCGAGAGCAATGCGGTGGAGGTTCACATCCACCACCTGCGGCGCAAGCTGGGCAGCGCATGTATCCAGACCATGCGCGGTGTGGGCTACTTCATGCCCCAGGAGGCGGCCGCATGAGCGCTGCTGCCGCAACGCCCGGGGGGAGTGCGCGCAGGCCGTCGCTGACCCGGCAGCTGCTGCTGTGGTCCCTGGGCGCGCTGGTGCTGGTGTGGGGCAGCTTTGTGTTCATGGGCTACCAGACGGGGGTGCACGAGGCGGATGAACTGACCGACGGGCACCTGGCCAGCGTGGCCGCCCTGTTGCTGAACCTGCGTGCGAACGAGGCTGCCGAGGGGCCCCACGTCACCCAGCGGGTCGCCACACCCTGGCTCAAGTCGCACGACTACCAGCAATCGCTCAGCGTCGTCCAGTGGGATGCGCAGGGGCGTCTGCTCCATCACAGCGGTACGGCGCCCGTGCCTGCTTTCAGCGCCGCCGAGGGGTTCGCCAACATGGCGCTGGGGGCGAAGGGCGTGGTGTGGCGCAGTTTTTCCCAGTGGGACGCGGCACGCACGCACAAGGTCATGGTGCTGCTGGAGCTGCGCGAGCGCGACGAGCTGGCCCAGGACATTGCCGAGCAGATGATCGAGCCTGGCCTGTGGTTGCTGCCCGTGGTGTCCCTGGCCCTCGGGCTTGCGCTGTGGCGCGGTCTGCGCCCGCTGTATGCCCTGTCGGCCGACGTGGCTGCGCTCGACCCCGCCAGCACCCAGCGGCTGGCGTCACGCCATGCCTGGAACGAGTTCGAGTCCGTGGTCGCATCGATCAACACCCTGTTGGACCGCCAGCAGGCGGCGATGGTGCGCGAGCGCCGGCTGGCCAATGAGGTCGCGCACGAACTGCGCACGCCCCTGTCCTCCATTGCGCTGCAGGCCAGTGCTTTGGGCGGCGAGCTGGATGCGGCCGCCAGGGCGCAGGCCATCGCCCGCATTGGTCAGGATGCCCTGCGTGCAGGGCATGTGCTCAACCAGCTGCTGGCCCTGGCGCGCGCGAGCCGGGCCGAATTGCATGAGGCCAAGGCGCCGGTGGATTTGTGCGCAGTGGCGCGCCAGGTGTGTGCCGACTATGCCCAGGCGGCCTGGCAGCGGGGCAACGACATTGCACTGTCGGCGCCACAGGCGCTGTGGGTGTCTGGGCATGCGCTGCTGCTGGACGTCGCGGCGCGCAATCTGGTGGAAAACGCGCTCAAACACACACCAGACGGCACGCACATCGCCGTGCAGGTAGGTGCCTCTGACGGGGCGGGTGCATGGCTGCAGGTGTGCGACGACGGCGCGCGGCGCCAGGGCGATGCATCTTTCGCTCCGGGGCCGAGAAACCCCTCGGACAGCCTGCATCTGGGCCACGAGATCCTGCGGCGTGTCGCAGACATCCATGGTGGCTATTTCGGGCCAGCGCCTGCCGCCCCGCCCTTTACCACCTGTTTTCGGTTGGATTTGCCCCCTTCGGCGGTCACGCCCCCCGGTTAAAATTGCGAGTTACCAAGCGGTTACCACCGCCAAGCCCGGCTTACAGCGCCTTCCCCAACCTTCAACGGACCCTACGACCATGCCCCTCGTTTCGATGCGCGAACTGCTCGACCATGCCGCTGCCAACAGCTATGGCATCCCTGCCTTCAACGTCAACAACCTGGAGCAGGTCCAGGCCGTCATGGCCGCCGCCGACGAAGTGGGCGCCCCGGTCATCCTGCAGGCCAGCGCCGGTGCCCGCAAATATGCGGGTGAGCCCTTCATCAAGCACCTCATCCAGGCAGCGGTCGAGGCCTTCCCGCACATTCCGCTCGTCATGCACCAGGACCACGGCACTTCGCCCAAGGTCTGCCAGGGCGCCATCGACCTGGGCTTTGGCTCGGTGATGATGGACGGCTCGCTGATGGAAGACGGCAAGACGCCTTCCTCGTTCGAGTACAACGTGGAAGTGACCCGCAAGGTGGTGGACATGGCGCACAAGGTGGGCGTCACGGTCGAAGGCGAACTGGGCTGCCTGGGCAACCTGGAAACCGGCGAAGCCGGTGAAGAAGACGGTATTGGCGCTGAAGGCAAGCTCGACCACAGCCAGATGCTGACCGACCCTGAAGAAGCCGCCGTGTTCGTCAAGGCCACGCAACTGGACGCCCTGGCCATTGCCATCGGCACCAGCCACGGCGCCTACAAGTTCAGCCGCAAGCCCACGGGCGACATCCTGGCCATCAGCCGCGTCAAGGAAATCCACCAGCGCATCCCCAACACCCACCTGGTGATGCACGGTTCCTCGTCGGTGCCCGCCGAGTTGCTGGCCATCATCAACCAGTACGGCGGCAAGATGAAGGAAACCTACGGCGTGCCGGTCGAGGAAATCCAGGAAGCCATCAAGCACGGCGTGCGCAAGATCAACATCGACACCGACATCCGCCTGGCCATGACCGGCGCGGTGCGCAAGTTCCTGGCTGAGAACCCCGACAAGTTCGACGCCCGCGAATGGCTCAAGCCTGCCCGCGAAGCCGCCAAGCAGGTCTGCAAGCAGCGTTACCTGGAGTTCGGCTGCGAAGGCCAGGGCAGCAAGATCAAGGGCCTGAGCCTCCAGGTTGTGGCAGCCCAGTACGCTGCGGGTACGCTGGCCCAAGTGGTGAACTGATCGTTGGCATGAGGCCCTGCGGGGCCACTGCCCAGCCTGGCTGCGTTGTGCTGCCAGGCTTTTTTTTGCCTGTCTGCATGCAGAGACTGGGGAGTTCCCTCTACAGCAGACAAAGGTGACAGCGACAAGATCTTCTTCATGTAAGCTCGCGGTCAGCTTGCCCACCGGCAGCGCCGCAAGAAGTGTCCGATACCAGGGCGCTTTCAACACATTTCTCACCAGCTACACCGAGCTGGTTGTTGCATGGCAGAAGCCGTCGATGGACGGACTCGGGTGCCGTGGGATGATTGAAGGCGAATTCGTATGAACCTTTCTCTATGACTCTGACAATTTCAAAGTTCCGGCGGCTGTTGCCTCTCCTGCCTGTGTTGGCTGTGACGGTGTTCACGGTGGCGTGCGCGCCCCTGACCGTTCCTCCCAAGTCCGAATATCCCGTGGGTCGCGCCCGTCTGGTGTTGCCGCCGGGGGCGTGGCAGGACCTGGGAACCTCCGAAGAAGCCACATCCAGCCCCGCAGGCCGTACCCCGCTCCAGACGCGTGCGGTGGCGCTGCGGGGTGCACAAGGCGAATGGCTGGCTGCGGTGCGCGTGCAGACCAACCGCACCGGCGATCTGCGCGGGTCTCCGCAAGGGGTGGGGTACTGCCCGCCGCAACAGGACGTCGTGGTCAAAGATCCCGCGGATGGCAGCCCCGTGCGCGCCGACTGCCTGCGCTTCAAGCTTTGGGCGAGCAGCCCCAAGTGGCTTGAAAAGAACCGACCCGATCTGGGCCAATGGATGGCCAGCCGCCAGATCGCGCTGAGCACCCCCTATGCGCATGTGAGCTACCGCTACGTCACCGAAGCGGGTGTCTGGGTGGCGGTGGATGCCCTGGTGGACCAGCGGCTGATCAGCGTCCGACCGCGCAACAACGAAGAGTTCCTGGTCGCAGGTCTGCCCTTCCAGCAGTGGGCCTATGACCTGGCCCAGGCTGTACGCCTGAGCGCCGGCATGGTGGACGGCCACCTGGCCATTCCGCCTTTCCCGTTCCCCACGCCCACATCCAGACCCTAGCTCGCCAGTTCTCCCCTGCCTGGCGGCCTTGCATAACGATTACGAAACTCGAGGAGACCTCTAATGCAGACAACCCCCGTCCCGCAGCCGCAGCGTATCGGCGTGCCCAGGGAGACCTTCCCCGGTGAAAAGCGCGTGGCCACAGTGCCCGATGTGGTGGAAAAGCTGATCAAGCTGGGCTTCGCGGTCACGGTGGAGTCGGGGGCTGGGGATGGCGCCAATTTCAGCGATGACGCCTACCGCGCCGCCGGGGCTCAGATCGTGGGCGACGCTGCCGCGCTGTGGGCTGCATCCGATATCGTCTTCAAGGTGCGCCCGCCCAGCAGCGACGAAGTGGCGCTGATGCGCGAGGGTTCGACGCTCATCGATTTCATCTGGCCCGCCCAGAACCCGGAACTGATGCAGCAGTTGGCCGCGAAGAAGGCCACGGTGCTCGCCATCGACTGCCTGCCACGTACGCTCTCCCGCGCGCAGAAGATGGACGCGCTCACCTCCACCGCAGGCGTCAGCGGCTACCGCGCCGTCATTGAGGCGGCCAACGCCTTTGGCCGCTTCTTCAACGGCCAGATCACGGCGGCGGGCAAGGTGCCGCCCGCCAAGGTGTTCATTGCAGGTGCTGGCGTGGCGGGTCTTGCGGCCATTGGCACGGCGGCCAATCTGGGCGCCATCGTGCGCGCCAACGACACACGTGCCGAGGTGGCCGACCAAGTCAAGTCGCTGGGCGGTGAGTTTGTCAAGGTGGACTACGAGGAAGAAGGCTCGGGCGGCGGCGGTTACGCCAAGGTCATGAGTGAGGGCTTCCAGGCCGCGCAGCGCAAGATGTACGCGGAGCAGGCGAAAGACGCCGACATCATCATCACCACCGCGCTGATCCCTGGCAAGCCCGCGCCCAAGCTCATCACGGCCGAGATGGTGCAGAGCATGAAGCCCGGCAGCGTGATCGTGGACATGGCCGCCGAGCAAGGCGGCAACTGTGAGCTGACGGTGCCCGGCCAGGCCGTGGTGCGCCATGGTGTGACCATCGTCGGCTACACCGACCTGGCTTCGCGCCTGGCCAAGCAGTCGTCCACCCTGTATTCCACCAACCTGCTGCGCCTGACAGAAGAGCTGTGCAAGGCCAAGAACGGCGTGGCCGTGGTCAACATGGAGGATGACGCGATCCGGGGCCTTACCGTGGTCAAGGATGGTGCCATCACCTGGCCCGCACCGCCGCTCAAGCAGGCGCCAGCGCCCGCTCCCAAGGCGGCAGCGGCACCCGTGGCTGCCAAGAAATCCAGCCATGGCCCCGGTGCCCCCATGTCCGCCAAGACGCTGACCATTGTTTTTGCCGTGCTGGCCGTGCTGTTCTGGGCCATCGGTGCCTATGCGCCTGTGGCATTCCTGGGGCACTTCACGGTGTTCGTGCTGGCTTGCTTCATCGGCTACATGGTGGTGTGGAACGTCACGCCCGCTCTGCACACGCCGCTGATGAGCGTGACCAACGCCATCTCCAGCATCATCGCCATCGGCGCGCTGGTGCAGATTGCGCCGCCCGATGCGGGTATCAATGGGCGCCCGGATGGGCTCATCCTGTGGCTTGCCTTTGCCGCCCTGGTGCTCACGGCCGTCAACATGTTCGGTGGCTTTGCGGTCACGCGCCGCATGCTCGCCATGTTCCGCAAGTAATCCGATAACGACAAGAACAACGAGGAGCACAGAACATGTCCCAAAGTCTCGCTACCGTGGCCTACCTGGGCGCGGCCATTTTGTTCATCCTGAGCCTGGGCGGGCTCTCCAACCCCGAGACCTCGCGCCGGGGCAACCTGTTCGGCATGGTCGGCATGGGCCTGGCCGTGCTGGCCACGGTGTTCGGCCCGCGCGTCAGCCCCGCAGGGGTGGCCTGGATCGTCGGTGCACTGGTCATTGGCGGCGGCATTGGCCTGTATGCGGCCAAGGTCGTCAAGATGACGCAGATGCCGGAGCTGGTCGCGCTCATGCACAGTCTGGTGGGTCTTGCGGCCTGCCTGGTGGGGTTTGCCAGCTATGTGGATACCTCGATCCAGCTGCAAGGTGCGGAGAAGATCATCCACGAGGTGGAGATCTATGTCGGCATCCTGATCGGCGCCATCACGTTCAGCGGATCACTGATCGCCTTTGGCAAGCTCAACGGCAAGATCGGTGGCAAGCCACTGTTGCTGCCCGGCCGCCACTGGATGAACCTGGCTGCGCTGCTGATCGTGATCTGGTTTGGACGCGAGTTCTTGCGCGCCGAGACCATTGAACAAGGCATGGTGCCGCTGATGGTGATGACGGCGATCGCACTGCTGTTCGGCATTCACATGGTGATGGCCATTGGTGGTGCCGACATGCCGGTGGTGGTGTCCATGCTCAACAGCTACTCGGGCTGGGCGGCGGCGGCCACGGGCTTCATGCTGTCCAACGACCTGCTCATCGTCACGGGCGCGCTCGTGGGCTCCTCGGGCGCCATCCTGTCCTACATCATGTGCAACGCGATGAACCGCAACTTCATCAGCGTGATTGCGGGCGGCTTTGGCTCGGGCGCTGGAACTCCCGCCAAAAAAGGCGAGGCAACCGAGCCGCAGGGCGAGGCCGTACCCGTCAGCTCCGCCGAGACGGCCGAGCTGCTGCGCGATGCCAAGAGTGTGATCATCGTGCCCGGCTACGGCATGGCTGTGGCCCAGGCCCAGCACACGGTGTACGAGATCACCAAGACCCTGCGCGAAAAAGGCGTGGATGTGCGCTTTGCCATCCACCCGGTGGCAGGCCGCATGCCCGGCCACATGAACGTGCTGCTGGCCGAGGCCAAGGTGCCCTACGACATCGTGATGGAGATGGACGAGATCAACGAGGACTTCCCGAATGCCGACGTGGCCATGGTCATCGGCGCCAACGACATCGTGAACCCGAGCGCGCTGGACGATCCGTCCAGCCCCATCGCCGGCATGCCGGTGCTCGAAGTGTGGAAGGCCAAGACCTCGATCGTGATGAAGCGCTCCATGGCGTCGGGCTATGCGGGGGTGGACAACCCTCTGTTCTACAAGGACAACAATCGCATGCTGTTTGGCGACGCCAAGAAAATGCTCGACGAAGTTCTTTCCGCGCTCAAGGGGTGACGGGCATAATTCCACCGCGAAAAAAGCACGACCGTGCTGTTAAGCGCAGCACGGTTTTCACGACCTCAATAAAACTTATCAGGAGACAACAATGACCCATCGCCCCTGGCTGACTGCCTATCCGCAAGGCGTCCCCGCAGACATCGACACCACGCAATACCCGTCGCTCGTGGCCCTCATGGACGAGGCGTTCACCAAGTACGCTGGCCGCGTGGCCTACAGCTTCATGGGCAAGGAAGTGACCTATGCCCAGACCGACTCCCTGAGCAGTGCGTTTGCGGCCTACCTGCAGGGCCTGGGCCTGGTCAAGGGCGACCGTGTGGCCATCATGATGCCCAACGTGCCGCAGTATCCCGTCACGGTGGCCGCCATCCTGCGCGCAGGTTTTGTGGTGGTCAATGTGAACCCGCTGTACACGCCGCGCGAACTGGAGCATCAGCTCAAGGACTCGGGCGCCAAGGCCATCGTCATCATCGAAAACTTCGCCACCACGCTGCAAAGCTGCATTGCGAACACGCCCGTCAAGCACGTGGTGCTGTGCGCCATGGGCGACCAGTTGGGCCTGCTCAAGGGCGCGCTCGTCAACTATGTGGTGCGCAACGTCAAGAAGATGGTGCCCGCCTACAACCTGCCGGGTGCCGTGCGCTTCAATGACGCGGTGGCCCAGGGCACGCGCGGCACGCTCAAGAAGCCCGACATCAAGCCTGACGACATCGCGCTGCTGCAATACACCGGCGGCACCACGGGTGGCGTGAATGGACATCGCTGCTGCAATACACCGGCGGCACCACGGGTGTGAGCAAGGGCGCCGTGCTGCTGCACCGCAACGTGATCGCCAACGTGCTGCAGTCCGAGGCGTGGAACGACCCCGTGATGAAGAAGGTGCCCGCAGGCGAACAGCAGACCAGCATCTGCGCGCTGCCGCTGTACCACATCTTCGCGTTCACCGTGAACATGATGCTGAGCATGCGCACGGGCGGCAAGACCATCCTGATCCCCAACCCGCGCGACCTGCCTGCCGTGCTCAAGGAACTGTCCAAGCACACCTTCCACAGCTTCCCGGCCGTGAACACGCTGTTCAACGGCCTGGCCAACCACCCCGACTTCAATACCGTCAACTGGAAGAACCTCAAGGTCTCGGTAGGCGGGGGCATGGCCGTGCAGGGCGCTGTGGCCAAACTGTGGCTGGAGAAGACCGGCTGCCCCATCTGCGAAGGCTACGGCCTGTCGGAGACCAGCCCCTCGGTCAGCTGCAACCCCGTGACCGCCAAGGAGTTCACGGGCACCATTGGCGTGCCGCTCCCCGGCACCCTGATGAAGCTGATCGACGACGACGGTAAGGAAGTCACCACCCTCGGCCAGCCCGGCGAGATCGCGATCAAGGGCCCGCAGGTGATGGCCGGGTACTGGCAGCGCCCCGACGAGACCGCCAAGGTCATGACCGACGACGGCTTCTTCAAGTCCGGCGACATCGGTGTCATGGACGAGCGCGGCTTCTTCAAGATCGTGGATCGCAAGAAGGACATGGTGCTGGTCAGCGGCTTCAACGTCTACCCCAACGAGGTGGAAGAGGTCGTGGCCAACTGCCCCGGCGTGCTCGAATGCGCCGTGGTGGGCGTGCCCGACGAGAAGACTGGCGAAGCCGTCAAGCTCGTGATCGTCAAGAAAGACCCCGCGCTTACCGAAGCGCAGGTCAAGGAGTTCTGCCGCGCTGAACTCACGGGCTACAAGCAGCCCAAGGTCATCGAGTTCCGCACCGAGCTGCCCAAGACCCCCGTGGGCAAGATCCTGCGCCGCGAGCTGCGCGACAAAAAATGACCATCCCCCTGAGCCGCTTCGCGGCTTCCCCCTTCTCTCGGCTCGCGCCGGAAAGGGGTACGACGCCGGCGGCCTGGCGAAGCCAGTTCCACGGCGTCCGCTGGTATGGGTCGTGTCGGTTTCGTAGGCCATGACCACCGCCATCCTCAGCGCCTTGCCCGAAGAGCAAAGCTCGCTGGTTGATCACCTCTTGCACCCTCAGCGGGTGATGCACGCAGGCCGGGCTTTCTGGCTGGGTGATCTGCAGGGCCGCCCGGTGGTGTTGGCGCTGTCGGGTATCGGCAAGGTGGCGGCGGCCACCACGGCCACGGCGCTCATTGAGCGGTTCGGTGTGGCGCGCATCGTCTTCACCGGGGTTGCGGGCGGTGTGGGCGATGGCGTGAATGTGGGCGACGTGGTGGTAGCGCAGGACTACCTCCAACACGACATGGACGCCTCTCCCCTGTTCCCCCGCTGGGAAGTGCCGGGCTACGCACGCAGCCGCCTGGTCTGTGATGCAGCATTGTCCGCTATGCTTTTGGAAGCTGCTAACGATTGTGTATCAAGCGCTAGAGGCCAATTTGGCTTGGAATATGTGCCGCAGAGCACACCGAAAGATGCCCTGCACCGCGCGCACCACGGCCTGGTTGCCAGCGGGGACCGCTTTGTTTCTGCCGCCGATGAAGCCCACCGTCTGCGCACCACGTTGCACGACGCTGGCCACAATGTGCTGGCCGTAGAAATGGAAGGCGCCGCCGTCGCCCAGGTGTGCCACGACTACGGCATCCCCTTCGCCGCTGTGCGCACCATCTCTGACCGCGCCGACGACACCGCGCATGTGGACTTCCCCCACTTCGTCACGACCGTAGCCAGCCGCTATGCCGAGCACATGGTGCTGGCGTTTTTGCAGAAACTATGAAATTAATAGCTGCTAGCGCTTGATGGGTAAGCGCTAGAGGTCAATTTGGCTCATTTCCTGCATTGAAGTAACCGACGAAGCGATGACCCGCCTTGCCCAGGCTTCGACAAGCTCAGCCCGAACGGGCGGAGCGTGAGCCGGGGAAGTCGTAACCAGCGGCGAGCAGTTCCACCACCACGCCGTGAAACCGGCGCGCCCCAAATACCAACGCCACCGCGGAACCGGCTTTGCCGGGCCGCTGGAGGCGTCCCCCTCAGGGGGAAGGCGCGCAGCGCCATAGGGGGAAGCCTATTTAAGCCAGCCGCGCTTGCGGAAATACCACATGGGCCCGAGCGCACTGGCCACCATCAGCGCAAGCGCATACGGGTAGCCCAGCGACCAGTCCAGCTCGGGCATGAACTTGAAGTTCATGCCGTACACGCTCGCAATCAGCGTGGGCGGCAGCAGCGCCACGCTGGCCACCGAGAAGATCTTGATAATCTTGTTCTGGTTGATGTTGATGAAACCGACCGTGGCGTCCATCAGGAAGTTGATCTTGTCGAACAGGAACGCCGTGTGGTTGTCCAGCGACTCGATGTCGCGCAGGATCTGGCGGGCTTCCTCGAACTGCTCGGAGTTGAGCATCTTGCTGCGCATCATGAAGCTCACCGCGCGGCGGGTGTCCATCACGTTGCGGCGGATGCGGCCGTTCAAGTCTTCCTGGCGGGCAATGGCGCCCAGCACCTCGCCAGCAAGGGCGTCGGTCACGTCGCCGGCCAGCACTTGCTTGCTGACTTTCTCCAGCTCGTCGTAGATGTTTTCGAGCGTGTCGGCCGAATACTCGGCGTCGGCATCGAACAGCTTGAGCAGAACTTCCTTGGCGTCCTCGATGAGGCCCGGCGCGCGGCGTGCGCGCATGCGCAGCAGGCGGAACACCGGCACGTCTTCGTCGTGGATAGAAAACAGCACGCCCCGGCTCTTGAGGTTGGCGTTGTGCTGGTTCAGGATGAAGGCCACGCGCACCGAGCGGGGGTCTTCGTCGTCGTCAATCAAGAAGTCGCTGCGGATGTGCAGCTCGCCGTTGTCCTCTTCGTAGAAGCGGGCGGATTCCTCGATGTCTTCGTCCATCGCATCCTCGGGGATGGACAGGCCGTAGTGCTGCTTGATCCAGCGTTTTTCTTCGAGCGTGGGGGCTTCCAGGTCCACCCAGATCGGCTGGAACTTGGTCAGCTCTTCCAGCGATTCAATTTCTTCCTGGAACAGCCGGCCATTGGCGAGCGTGAAGATGTTGAGCATGGGCTCACTCCCTTGTTGTATGGCATCTGCGGTGTGGGGATCGGGTGCTTTCAACCCCACAGCGGCAGGCCGGGGAGCTGAAAGCTACCAACTCGGGTAGGTTTCCAAGGAGCTTTCTCCGTAAAAAAATGGACAGGCGGCGGATTATGGCACTGCGGCTGCAGTGGAGTCGTTGCAAATGCCCGCGCCCTCAGCGGTCAGCCGGGCGAAGCCTGGCGCACGATGGCCAGCGCCCGGCACAGGTCGGCCCAGGCGGCGGCCTTGACGTCTTGCGAGCGCAAGAGAAACGCGGGGTCGTAGGTCACCACGGCCGGGCATTCCGCCAGCTGGTGCGGGCCCGCGCGCAGGCGGCCCAGCGGCTCGGTGCGCCCCAGCGCCGCCCGCGCCGCCACATGGCCCAGCACCAGGACCAGGGCGGGTTGTAACTCAGCCACGGCGTCGGCCAGCGCGGCGGGGATGTTGCTGTCGCCACCGGTCTCTGCGCCGGCTGCAGTGCGCTCCAGCGCAGCAAGGAACACACGGGGGTGCTTGTGCAGCTGCATGGCGCGCAGCATGTTGTCCAGCAGCCGGCCTGCGTCGCCACCCAGCGGCTCGCCCGGCGTCAGGCTCTCGGTCACGATTAGCCAGCCTCCACCCAGCCCGGCCGGGGTCTGCGATGGGTCGGCGCTGGGGTAAAGCACCTGGGGCGCATGCAGCCGCAAGCTGGGGATGGTCGGTGCTGCGCCTGCGTTCTCTACCGCAGGCGCCGGCGCGGGTGCACGCGGGGCCGCTGGCTGGGGCGCTCGGGCAGCAGGGGGGCTGGCTATGGCGGGTGCCGGCGCCATGCGGGCGGCTGGGGCGGGTGCCGCCATGGCGGCTGCGGGGGCCATGGCTGTGGTGCGGGCTGCAGGTGCCTCCGGCTGCACCCACACGGTGACGCCCATTTCTTGCAGCATGGCGCGCTGGCGCGCATCGAGGTGAAGGCTCATGGAAAAAAGGGCCCGTTGAAGGTGTTGCTCACAGTGCCAGGCTCATGACCACGGCATCTTCGCGCTGGCCCAGGTCGGCGGGGTAGTAGCGCTTGCGTTCGCCCACGCGTCGGAACCCGTGTGTCTGGTAGATGTGCTGGGCGCGCAGGTTGCTCACGCGCACCTCCAGCCACAGCCACTGGGCGCTGCGCCCGCGTGACCACAGGGCCAGCGCGTCCAGCAGCACCCGCGCCCAGCCCTGGCGCTGGAACTCGGGGGTGACGGTGATGTTGAGCAGGTGCACCTCGTCCACCCCCATCATGGCCACGAAGTAGCCGAGCAGGTGTTCGTCCGCCATCAGCACCTGTGCCTGGTAGCCCGATGCCATGGCATCGGTGAAGTTGCCGCGTGTCCAGGGGTGCGAATAGGCACGTTGTTCCACCGCCAGCACGGCATCCAGCCGCGCGAGCGTGAGGGCTTCAAAGCGCGCCTCGGGCGCGCCGGCAGACGGGGTGGGCAGGGCGCTCATGGGGTCTGGCAGAAAGGATTCACAGAGGAGCGGGCACCGCCTGGGCGGCGCGCAGCGCAGCCCGCTCGGCGGTGGTTTGTGCCACTTTATCGCGGATGTAGCGCGGCAGCGCATCGCTGGCCGGCACACCTTCGCCCGCTGCCAGCAAGGCCGGTGCCAGGCGCAGCAGCGCCGTGGCTGTGGGCAGCGCGGCCATGTGGGCAGCCGTGGGCGCCAGCCGCTCGCCATAGGGCGTGCGCGCATTGCCCGCCACCGTCCACCCTGCGGGGGCAAGCACGGATTCCGGTGCGCCCAGGCCAAAGTCGGCCTCGGTGTGCCAGCGGCCCTGGGCGGCGACCCATTCGCAGCGCGCGTAGTAGACCTCGTCCATGCGCGCGTCCAGCACCGCCACCACCTGCGTGCAGCCGTGCGCGTGGCGCGCTTCCTCGGCCACGGCCAGCAGGGTGTCCACGGGCAGCACCGGCACACCCTGGCCCCCGCGCGCGCCAAACGCCAGCCCCTGGGCCACGGCGCAGGCGGTGCGCAGGCCGGTGAAGGAGCCTGGGCCCCGGCCAAAAACAATGGCCTCCAGCGTGTCGAACGACAGGCCCGCCTGTGCCATCAGGCTGCGCACTGTCGGGATCAGGGTGGCCGACGCTTGCGCGCCCCCAGGGCCCGTGTGCTGCCACACGGCATCCCCGTGCTGTACGGCGATGGAGAGGGTGTCGGTGCTGGTGTCGAAGGCGAGCAGATTCATGGGGCCAAGGGGTTTGCGCGGCAAAAGGGGTCAGGGGGCGGTGCGGCCAGAGGCGGGCGTGGACGGGATGGCGGCCATGCCCGCCTGGCTCTTGCGCAGCACGCCCAGCAGGATACCGGCAGTCACCAGCAGCAGGCCCGCGACGAGGTTCCAGTACATCGGCTCGTCCAGAAAAATCACCGCGCCGATGGCCGAGAGGCCGGGCACCAGGGCCGTGATCATGGTGGAGCGCACCGGGCCATAGTGCTGGATCATGCGGGTGAAGCCAATGCCCGAGATCACCACCGACCCGCCACCTTGGAACGCCATGTGAAAGACGATCTCGCTCCACGGCGCAATGGCCAGGTGGCTGGTGACGGCTCCCAGCGCAATCAGCAGCGCGTAGCTGGGCACATAGACCAGGCAGGCAAACGCGGTGATGGCGATGGTGGCCTGCACGGCGTCCACGGCGTGGCGCCGGGCCAGCACGCTGTAGGTGGCCCAGCACGAGGCGGCCAGCATGAACAGCACGTCGCCCTTCCACACATCACCGCCCGAAAACGCTGCCAGCAGGCTGCGCCCGCCCACCAGCAGGTCGCCTGCCACGATCAGCGCCAGGCCTGCCGCGCGCAGCGGGGTGATGTGGTCGCGCAGCAGCACGGCGGCGAGCAGTGCTGTCCACAGCGGCAGGCTGCCCGGCATGAGCACCGCCGCATGGGTGGCGGGCGCGTGGAAGAACCCCGCATAGGCCAGCATGGCGTAAAGCAGACCACCAAAGCTGCCCAGCAGCACCGTGGTGCGCAGCGGCAGAGGCGAGATACCTGCCAGGCTGGAGGGCGGGGCCGCAGAGCCCAGTGCTGTGGTGCGCTGCCGCACCATCCACCAGCCCCAGGGCAGCAGGACCAGGCTGGCGCCCACGATGCGCAGCAGCGCAATGTCGAACGGGGTGAGTGTGCGCTGGGCCGATGCGCGGGCAATGACGATGAAACCCGTCCAGATGGTGACCGTCACGACTGCCGCCAGCAGGCCGATGGCACGAGGAGAAAAACGCATCGGGGGATTATCGGTGGGTGGGGGCGGCGGCGCTTGCAGCGGATCTGGACGCCGGCGCGACCCAGGTGGGCTTCCTGCCGGGCGATAGACTCGCTCCATGCTTTTGCTTCCTGTTTTTTGGCGCCGCGCTGCGCTGCGTGGGGCCCTGGGTGTTGTTGTGGCCTGGTTGGCTCTGGTGGGGGCTGTTGACACGGCCCAGGCCCAGGCGGCGGCGCCCGCAACCCCGCTGCCGCCCGAGGTCGAAGCCGCCCTGGCCCGCGCCAGGTTGCCGCGCGAGGCCCTGTCGGTGATGGTGCTGGATGCCCAGGGCGGCAAGACTTCGCCTGTGCGCCTGGCGCACCGTGCGCAGTTGCCGGTGAACCCGGCATCGGTGATGAAGCTGGTGACTACTTACGCTGCGCTGGAGCAACTGGGCCCCGCCTATGTGTGGAACACCCCGGTCTATCTGCAGGGCACGGTGCAGGACGGCAGCCTGCGGGGCAACGTCTACATCCAGGGCCAGGGAGACCCCAAGCTGGTCATGGAGCGGCTGTGGCTGCTGATGCGCCGCCTGCAGGGCCAGGGCATCCAGGTCATCGTGGGCGACATCGTGCTCGACCGCACCGCCTTTGAGGTGCCCGACCACGATCCAGCGCGATTTGATGGCGAGCCCCTGCGCCCCTACAACGCCGCGCCCGACGCGCTGCTGCTCAACTACAAATCGTCGGTGATGACCTTTGTGCCGGATGCCGCCGCAGGCCTTGCGCGCATCCAGTACGACCCGCCATTGGCGGGTGTGCAGCGCCAGGCCACCGTGGCGCTGGCCGCGCCGGGCACCGAGTGTGGCGACTGGCGTGGTGCCTTGCGGGCGGAGCTGGCCGACCCTGCCAAGGTGAGCTTTCAGGGCGTGTACCCCGCGTCCTGCGGGGAGCGGGTGTGGCCCGTGGCCGCCGCCGACCCGCGCGGCTTTGCGGCGAAGGCCGTGGAGGGCATGTGGCGCGAACTGGGCGGCAAGCTCACGGGCAGCGTGCGCGAAGGCAAGGTGCCTGCGGGCCTCAAACCCGCGTTTGTGGTCACGTCGCCAGCCTTGGCCGAGGTCGTGCGCGACGTGAACAAGTACAGCAACAACGTCATGGCGCAGCAGGTGTTCCTGACGCTGGCACTGCAAAAGAACGGCGTGGCCACCTTCGACGGTGCCCGCGAGGCCCTGCGCCAGTGGTGGCTTGCACGCATCGGCGACGCCGAGCCGCCCCAGGCCGACAACGGCGCAGGCCTGAGCCGCGATGCCCGCCTGACGGCCCAGGCACTAGCGCGCATGCTGCAGGTGGCCTGGGTATCGCCCGTGATGCCGGAGCTGGTGGCGTCGCTGCCCATCTCCGGGGTGGACGGCACGCTGCGTCGCAGCCAGAGCCGTGCGGGCACGGCCCACCTCAAGACGGGCAGCCTGCGCGATGTGATGGCCGTGGCCGGTTACGTGCACGCGGCCAGCGGGCGGCGGTATGTGCTGGTGGCCGTGGTCAACCATGCCAATGCCGGCGCTGCGCGGCCCGTGCTCGACAGCCTGATCGACTGGACCGCGCGCGACCAGTGAATAATGCGCACTCGCGCAGCCATCCGCCGCGCAGTCACCCGCCTCCCCCCATGTCCACCACCGAGCTGATCGGCTACGTTGCCGCCTTCCTGACCACCTGCAGCTTCGTTCCGCAGGCCCTGCACACCTTCCGCACCCGCGATGTCCGGGGCATCTCTCTGGGCATGTACAGCGTGTTCACGGCGGGGGTGGCGCTGTGGCTGGTGTATGGCGTCGTCCTGGCGGCGTGGCCCATCGTGGTGGCCAACGCCATCACGCTCGCACTGGCGGGGACGATCCTGGGGATGAAGCTGGTCTACGGGGCGCGTGGCCATCGTTGAGCAGCCACTGCTGGCGGGCTGCTGTCACCTAGGCGTCTGCCCGCTGGTTCGGTCCGCGTTATCCCCTATGGATGGTGCAGTGCAGGTGCGCGCACGATGCGTCGTTGTTTCTTGACCTGAGGTATCCATCCATGAAGTATTTCCGCCTTACCTGTGTTGCCGCTGCTGCGGTGCTGCTTGTCGCCTGCGGTGGCTCTGACGATCCAGACCGTGGTTCGCTGATCGACCCCCCTGCCGTGATGACCACGCTGACGGCCGCGCAGATCGACGCAGGCACCTCCAGCAGCGGTCTGCAGGCCATCACGGGCAAGGCGAAGTGTGATGTCAAGGTGGTGGCGCTCAACTACGCCACCGTCGGCGCCAAGGCCGGAGAGAACACCAACGCCTCGGGCGTGATGCTGGTGCCCGCTGGCAGCTGCAGCACGGCCGCACCGCTGATTGCCTACGCCAAGGGCACCGATGTGCAAAAGCCCCGCACCCTGGCCAACCCGCAGGACAGCGAAACCTTCCTGCTCGCCGCCATGTACGCCGCCCAGGGCTATGCGGTGGTGGCCACCGACTACCTGGGCTTTGCCAAGTCGGGCTACAGCTACCACCCCTACCTGCATGCCGATTCGGAAGCCACCACGGTCATCGACTCGGTGCGTGCCGCACGCAACGCAGCGGGCACCGTGGGGGCCAATCTGTCGGGCAAGGTCATGTTCACGGGCTACTCGCAGGGCGGGCATTCGTCGATGGCCGCGCACCGCGCTGCGGAACGCGACTACGGCAGCGAATTCAATGTGGTTGCTGGTGCCCACCTGGCGGGCCCGTACAACCTGTCGGGCTCGCTGCGCATTCCGGATGCGATTGCCGGGGTGCAGTTCTTCGTGCCGTATCTGGTGACGGCCTGGCAGAAGGTCTATGGCGACGTTTACACGGACGTCAAGCAGGTCTTCAAGGCACCGTACTCGGGCTACATCGAAAACCTGCTGCCCAACCCCACGATGACCTACACCACGCTGCTCACCTCGGGCACCCTGCCCGCAGGCACGCCCAACCAGGCGCGCGACGCGCTGTTCCAGTCCGCCTTCATCACGGGCTCGCAGACCAGCACCACCCACCCGCTGTACCTGGCGGCCAAGAAGAACGACCTGCTGGGCTGGAGCCCCAAGGCCCGCGTGCTGCTGTGCGGCGGCGCGGGTGACCCCACAGTGCCGCCAGCCATTCACCAGCGCGTGATGAAGGCCGACTTCGACAGCCGGGGCCTGACCAACGTGACCTCGGTCGACGTCGATGCCGCCATCCAGGCCACCTTTGGCCCGGGTGGCCAGGCCCCCACCGACCCCGCATCGGCCGCGTTTGCCACCTACTACGGCGCCTACCATGGCACCTATGAACCCCCGTTCTGCCACGCCCAGGCGCGCGCTGTGTTCGACATGGTCAAGTAAGCCGGTCGGCATGCCGTGGCATGCCGTACAGCAAAAAGCCGACCCAAGGGTCGGCTTTTTTTGTGGGCCGCTGCCCCTGCACAGCAGCAGGCTCAGCGGCGGCTGGGGGCGAGTCAGCAGCCCCTTACCAGCGGGCGCGCAGGCGGTCGTAAGCGTAGGTGCCGAACTGGCGCTGCGCCGAGGGCGTGAGGTACACCGGGTCCGCAAACACGTAGGAGGTCTGGCTGGCGCCCGGCAGCAGCGTGGAGGCGGTGCACAGGGCAGAGTTGACCTGTCCTGCGCCGATGCCGATGCCGTTGGTGGCATCCACCGAGGTGCACACGGCCGTGGTGGCGTTGTTGAAACCGTAGTTGGCGGGTACGCCGGTGTACAGGTTCACGTAGTAGGCCAGGTCCACATACAGTACGTTGGCACCCAGGTCCACGATGCCCACGAGCAGGCCGTCGTTGAAGCGGCTGCTGGCGTCGGCCAACAGGGCTTCGCGGCCAATGGTCTTGGCCCAGGGGGTCTTGCTCAGGTCGTAGGTTCCCGTCACGACCACATACTTGGCGCCTGCGGCGACCAGGCGACGCACCTGCGCGGCCATGTCTTCACCCGCCTGGCGGGCTGCGGCCACCATGGCGGCCTCGGTCTGGGTGCCGGCCTGCACGGCGGCCATGCCGGCGATCACGTCGCTGATGCCGCCGCTCAGAAACACCACGTCACTGGCGCCAAAGCTGCCACTGGCCAGGAAGGTGTCGATCTGCTCGGTAATGGTGGCGGTGCTGGCGTTGCCAGCCGCGTCGGGCTTGGTCTTCACGCGGGCATTGCCTACGGCATAGCTCTTGCCACCCGCAGAGGCGGCCGCAAGGGGCTTGCCGTAGTTGGCGGCCACCTGCAGGGTCCAGTTGTTCACACTGCCGTCGTTGACGGTATAGCGCGTTCCTTTTTGCCCCACATCGCTGTTGGCATCGCCAAACGCGATGAAGCGCTCGGGCGCGATGGCCGATTCGGTGGTGCTGGAACCGCAGGCCGCGAGCAACGCGGCCGACGCACATGCGGCGACCAGTACGGTGCGGCGCATCCAATTTGCTGCCATGTATTTCTCCAGAAAAGTGGGGGGTAGTTTAGCGGTGCAACGTCAACGCATGTAAAGCCGTCTGGCGCGGCCGGAATCACGCTGCAGACGCACGCTGCAGGCGGTCGCGCACACCTTCCCACTCGGGGCTGGTGGGCGGGGTCTCGATCCAGATCAGTTTCACGCCATCGTCGTCAAAGCCGCGCAGCACCGCGAACAGCTGCTGGGCCGTGGCGGTGGCGTCGTCGGGCATGCGGCGCATGACGAGCTTGGACGATTGGGTGCGCAGCGCAGCACGGGCATACACCGCGATGTGGGCGGCGTCGGCGCCCAGCAGGTCCAGGCCGGTCTGCAGCGCCTTGGCGTCCATCAGTCGCACCTTGGCGGCGGGCGCGTAGTGCGCTTCGAGCGTGCCCGAGGCGCGGGGCGTGAGCGCGGGCATGTCGTCCTTGGACAGCGGCGCAATGCCGCAGGCCGCCCGGATTTGCTCGCGCGTGATGGCGCCGGGGCGCAGCAGCACGGGCACGCCGCGCGTGCAGTCCACGATGGTGCTTTCGATGCCCACTTCGCACGGGCCTCCGTCGAGCACCAGCAGCTCGGCGCCCAGCTCGTCCTGCACGTGCCGGGCGGTGGTGGGGCTCACGCGGCCAAAGCGGTTGGCGCTGGGGGCGGCCACGCCCCACACGGGAGGGCCGCCCTGGGCGTCGCTGTCGCCGGGTGCGGCGCAGGCCAGCAGCAGGGCATGGGCCACGGGGTGGGCGGGGCAGCGCAGTCCCACGCTGTCCTGCCCGCCCGTGGCGGCGCTGGCCACGCCGGGCAGGCGCGGCAGGATGAGCGTGAGCGGGCCGGGCCAGAAGGCATCGACCAGCTTCTGCGCAAAGCCCGGCACCTCGCTGGCGAAGTGCGCAATGCCCTCGGCATTGGCCACATGCACGATCAGGGGGTGGTCGCTGGGGCGTCCCTTGGCCGCAAAGATCTGCGCCACGGCGGCATCGCTGCTGGCGTCGGCCGCCAGGCCGTACACCGTCTCAGTGGGCAGGCCGAGCAGCGCGCCGCTGCGCACGGCCCGCGCTGCGGCGGCGATGGATGCGGGCTGGGTGCCGTCAAGAATCATGGTCAGAACTGCGCAATGCCCAGCAGGGCCGCCGCCTTCAGGGCAGTGGCACGTGCTGCTTCGGGGGTGGCTGCGGTGATGTTGAGGTGCCCCATCTTGCGGCCGCGCTTGGCGTCGCGCTTGCCATACAGGTGCAGGTGCGTGCCGGGCAGGGCCAGCACCTCGGCCCAGGGGGGCGTCTGCGCGGCGTCGCCGTGTGCAAACCACAGGTCGCCCAGCAGGTTGAGCATCACGGCGGGGCTGTGCTGGCGCGGCTGCGTGAGCGGCAGGCGGGCCATGGTGCGCACCTGCAGCTCGAACTGCGACACGTCGCAGGCGTTCTGGCTGTAGTGGCCGCTGTTGTGTGGGCGCGGGGCGATCTCGTTCACCACCAGGCTGCCGTCCTGCAGCACAAAGAACTCCACGCAGAGCACGCCGACGTATTGCAAACCATTTGCTATCGAAACTGCAGCTGCTACCGCTTGCTGGGCAAGCGCTGGAGGCAGATTTTGTTCAAAAACCTCCGTCACCGCCAGAATCCCGTCGCGGTGCAGGTTGCGCTGTACGGGCAGGTGCACGGTGCCACCGTCGGCGCCGCGCGCCACGATCACCGAGCATTCCAGCGCCAGCGGCAGCATCTTCTCCAGCACGCAGGGCACCTTGCCGACTGAGTCCCAGGCAGGGGCCAGCTCGGCGGGCGTCTTCACGCGCACCTGGCCCTTGCCGTCGTAGCCCATGCGGGCCGTCTTCAGGATGCCTGGTAACAGATCAGAAGAAACTGCAGCCAGTTGCTCCGCCGTTTCGATCACCGCATACGGCGCACAGGGCACGCCGCAGGCCACGAAGTGGGCCTTCTCCCGCGCACGGTCTTGCGCCACCGACACAGCGCTGGCGGCGGGCGACACGGGGCGTTGCGCAGCCAGTGCAGCCAGCGCGGTAGCGGGCACGTTTTCGAACTCGGTGGTCACAGCATCCGACAGGCGGGCCAGCTCGGCCAGGCCTTGCGGATCTTCATAGCCGGTCTGGATGTGGTGGTGGCTCACCAGCCCGGCCGGGCTGGTGGGGTCGGCGTCGAGCACGGCCGTGAAGTAGCCCATGGCCTGCGCCTGGTGCACAAACATGCGGCCCAGCTGGCCGCCGCCCAGCACGCCCAGTGTGCTACCGGGCAGAAGGGGTTGATGGGTGGATTTTTTCATCGCCGGGCCGCCCCAAGATGAAAAAGCGGCCCCCTCGGGGGGCAGCGACCCGCGCAGCGGTGGAGCGTGGGGGTCGTGTTCATGCGGGCGGCAAGGTCATGTTGCGGGCCACTTCCGTCTGCTCGGCACGGAATGCTTCCAGGCGCTGGCGCAGTTCGGGGCTTTCGTTGGCCAGCAGGGCCACGGCGAACAGGGCCGCATTGGCAGCGCCCGCCGTGCCGATGGCGAACGTGGCCACGGGGATGCCCTTGGGCATCTGCACGATGCTGTGCAGCGAATCCACACCCTGCAGGTGGCGGCTGGCCACGGGCACGCCCAGCACGGGCACGGTGGTCTTGGCGGCAATCATGCCGGGGAGGTGGGCGGCGCCACCGGCGCCCGCGATGATGGCTTTGAGGCCCCGGCCGGCAGCGGCCTCGGCGTAGGCAAACATGTCGTCGGGCATGCGGTGGGCCGAGACCACGCGGGCCTCGTGCGAGATGCCGAACTGTTCAAGAATCTGCACTGCATGCTGCATGGTGTCCCAGTCGCTGCTGGAACCCATGACCACGCCGATCTGGATGGGTTTCATGGTGTGGAGGGCGCTGGCGGGCAGGTTGCGCCTGCTCTGCCGCTGTAGGTGGAACCCGCGATTTTACTTTTTGCGCCTCCCTTCCCGGCATGGGGCTGTTTCGATGGGCCAAAATAGCGCGCAAACCGCTCCACAGGCCCCTGGCCTCCCCACCACCATGATTGACGTCACCGTAGAAAATTTTGAAGCCGAGGTGGTTGCTGCCTCGATGAACGTGCCCGTGCTGGTGGACTTCTGGGCGCCCTGGTGTGGCCCCTGCAAGTCGCTGGGGCCGGTGCTGGAGAAGCTGGAGACCGACTACGCGGGCCGCTTCAAGCTGGTCAAGATCGACTCGGACCAGGAGCAGCAGCTGGCGGGCATGTTCGGCATCCGCAGCATCCCCACCTGCGTGCTGCTCATGAACGGCCAGCCCGTGGATGGCTTCATGGGCGCCCTGCCCGAAGGCCAGGTGCGCGCCTTTCTGGACAAGCACATCCCCACCGCCGAAGAACTGGTGGCGGAAATTGAGGAAGAAGAAGCCCAGGACGCCCTGGCTGAAGGCGACACCAGTACCGCGCTGGAGAAGCTGCAGCACGCCGTGGTGACCGATCCTTCCAATGACGACGCGCGCTTCGACTACGTCAAGCTGCTGCTGCAGTTGCGTCGCGAGGACGACGCCAAGGTGGCCTTTGCCCCCGTGATCGCCAAGGCGGCCACATCGCGCAAGCTGGGTGCACTCAAAGCCTGGATGGATGCTCTTGATTTTGTAGCTTCTAGTGCTTATGGGGAAAGCGTTGGGGCCGATTTTGATGCAAAAATTGCCGCCAACAAACGCGACTTTGACACCCGCTACGCCCGTGCCCGCTGGCTCATGGCCGACCAACGCTGGACGGACGCGATGGACGAACTGCTCGAAATCCTCATGCGCGACAAGGCCTGGGGCGAGGAGATCGCCCGCAAGACGTATGTGGCCATCCTCGAAATCATCGAGGCGCCCAAGGCGAAGGTGGCCGACGGCCAGATCCCGCCCGACGACCCGGTGGTGGCTACTTACCGCCGCCGTTTGTCTAGCGTGGTGCTGAGCTAGAACAGGCTACCCCCTGAGGCGCTTTGCGCCTTCCCCCTGGAAGGGGGACACCGCCAGTGCGGCGGGGCGGCCCTTGCACGGCGGCCGCTGGCCTGTACCGTGCCAGTTGCGACTGCTTCGTGCGATGGTCAGAAAAGAAAAGGCTCCCGGTTGGGAGCCTTTTGTGTTTTTTAAGCAGGTCGCCGTTTAACCGACCAAACGCTCCAGCGCCTCGCGGTACTTGGCGGCGGTCTTTTCGATAACTTCGCGCGGCAGACGGGGGGCGGGCGCGGTCTTGTCCCAGGGCTTGCCGTTCACCTGGGCTTGCTCCAGCCAGTCGCGCACGAACTGCTTGTCGTAGCTCGGTGGGTTCTGGCCGGCTGCCAGGGCGGTTTCGTAGCCTTCCACCGGCCAATAGCGCGAGCTGTCGGGCGTGAGCACTTCGTCCATCAGCACCAGCGTGCCATCGGGCGCCAGGCCAAACTCGAACTTGGTGTCGGCAATGATCATGCCCTTGGTCAGCGCGATCTCGGCCGCGGCCTTGTAGATCGCGATGCTCAGGTCGCGGATGCGGGTGGCCAGGTCGAGGCCAATCATCTCCACCGTGCGCTCGAACGTGATGTTTTCATCGTGCTCGCCCGCAGCGGCCTTGGCGGCTGGGGTGTAGATCGGTTCGGGCAGTTTGGCGGCGTTGGTCAGGCCTTCCGGCAGGGGCACGCCGCACACCGCGCGTGATTCCTGGTATTCCTTCCAGCCGCTGCCGGCCAGGTAGCCGCGCACCACGGCTTCGACGGGGATGGGCTGCAGCCGCTGCACGAGCATTGAACGGCCACGGATCTGCGGAGCTTCTTCCGGCGACACCACACTTTCGGGCGCGTCGCCCGTGAGGTGGTTGGGGCAGATGTCCCCGAGCTTGTCGAACCAGAACAGCGCCATCTGCGTGAGCAGCTCGCCCTTGCCCGGAATGGGCTCACCCATGATCACGTCGAAGGCCGAGAGGCGGTCGCTGGCCACCATCAGGATGCGGTCGTCGCCCACGGCGTAGTTGTCGCGCACCTTGCCGCGTGCCAGCAGGGGCAGCGATGTCAGGGCGGAGGTGTGCAGGGCGTTGGAGCTGGGCTGGGTCATGGTGTCGGTGTGGGCGATCGATGTGCGCTGCAGGCAGGCCGCAAAACGGGGAGTGAAGCGCGGGAGCTGGTGAAGTCTTCAAGTGCGTGCGCGCAACCTTTGGATTTTACGCGCGGGTCTGACGCGTGTCTGCGGCAAGGGCTCGGTGGGGGCTCGGCAGGGGCATGTACCGGCGTGCACGAGGGCTCCAGTGCGGACCTGCGCGCTCGGTGAGCTTGCGGCACACTGTGTGGCCCTGAATCTGACAGCGCCACCTTTGGCCGCGCCCCCTGTGCCCTCCACCTCTGCGCTTACTCCCCGCCGCGAACTTTGGCTGCTGCTTACCCTGGCAGGCATTCAGTTCACCCACATCCTTGACTTCATGATCATGATGCCGCTGGGGCCCCGGTTCACGCAGCTGTTTTCCATCAGCGACGCGCAGTTCGGGCTGCTGGTGTCGGCGTATACGCTGTCGGCCGGGGCTTCGGGTTTGCTGGCGTCTACGTACATTGACCGGTTCGGGCGCAAGCGGCTGCTGCTGGTCCTCTACGTCCTGTTTGGGCTGGCCACACTGGCCTGTGGCGTGGCGCCCACCTACGGCACGCTCATGGTGGCGCGCGTTTTGGCGGGGGCATTCGGGGGTGTCTTGTCGGCCCTGTCGCAAACCATCGTGGCTGACGTGATCCCGTTCGAGCGGCGCGGCCGTGCGATGGGCATCGTGATGACCTCGTTCTCGGTATCGACCGTGGCCGGTGTTCCGCTGGGGCTGATCCTTGCCGAGGTGGGCGGCTGGAACATGCCATTCATTGCGATTGCCGCGATGGTGGGGCTGCTGGCCGTGCTGGCGGCGCGCACCATGCCGGCGATGACGGCCCATGTGCAGGCGGCCAGCGGACGAACGGCGCTGGGCGGCATCGGACAAGTGCTTGTCGACCCGAACCATCGCTGGGCGTTCCTGTTCTCCGCGTTGCTCATGTTTACAGGTTTTACGGTGATTCCCTACATCACCATCTACATGCAGACCAATGCCGGTGTGCGGGCCGACCAGATTCCGGTGGCCTACCTGTGTGGAGGTGTCGCGACCCTGTTCACCGCGCGCCTGTTTGGCCGGTTGACGGACCTGCGCGGCAAGGTGCGAACCTTTCGCTGGCTGGCCCTGGCTGCGGCGCCCTGCCTGTTGGGCATCACGCTGGTGCAGGGGCTGCCGCTGTGGGGCGTTCTGGCGGTGTCCACCCTGATGTTTGCCTTTGTGAGCGGCCGGATGATTCCCGGCATGGCCATCGTGGCCTCTGCGGCGCAGGCACCGCTGCGCGGTACCTTCATGACCTTGAACGCATCGGTGCAGTCTGCGGCCATGGGGGCGGCGTCTTTGGTGGGCGGGATGCTGATCAGCCGCGACGCGCAGGGACTGGTGCAGAACTACTGGATGGCGGCGCTGGTGGGTATTGCCGCGAGCCTGCTGTCGATGGTGGTGGCAGGGCGGTTGACGCTGCATGGTGCAGCGCCTTCGGCACGCTGAGCAACTGCCGACTGGCGGGGCGTGTGCTCCCCGGCAACTCAGCCATTGTGCGCGCTTTTTGGGGGCTTGGCACCTTGGCGGGCATAACCCAGCGGGTCGGGGCGGAATGGGATTGCTTTTCAGGAAGGGCGGGGGCATAGTGACTTCACGTCAACGGGATGCATCCAAGTTCGCCGGGCCGCTCCTCTGATCCAGGGCGGCGCTTCTTCCACAGAGAGTGTTACAGGAGACTTATTTATGAACCTGACGATCAGCGGTCACCACCTCGAAGTTACCCCAGCCTTGCGCAACTACGTCACCACCAAGCTGGACCGGATCACCCGCCATTTTGACCAAGTTGTCGACGTCAAGGTACTGCTGACGGTAGAGAAGCAAAAGGAGAAGGAAAAGCGGCAGCGAGCGGAATGCAATATCCATGTGAAGGGCAACGACCTGTTTGCCGAAAGCTCCCACGCCGACCTGTATGCTGCCGTGGATGAACTGGTCGACAAGATGGACCGTCAGGTGGTGCGCCACAAGGATCGCCTGCAGGACCACCACCACGAAGCCGCCAAGCGCGAACTGCACGCTTGATGCGCCAGCCCTGAGCCTGGCACAGCAGCCGCCCCTTTCGGGCGGTTTTTTTGTTGCCCACAGCGCCGCGCTCAGGGTTTTCGCCAATATGTGCATAATTGTTACCCTTGACCATGAACCGACTCGCCTCCATCCTGCCCTCCGCTCAAGTGCTTGTGAGCGTTGACGCCACCAGCAAGAAGCGTGCTTTTGAAGAAGCGGGTCTGCTGTTCGAGAGCCAGCACGGTCTCTCGCGCGCGTTGATCACCGACAGTCTCTTTGCGCGTGAACGCCTGGGCTCCACCGGACTGGGCCATGGCGTGGCCATTCCCCACGGGCGCATCAAGGGCCTCAAGGCACCGATGGCTGCCGTGTTCCAGCTGCTGAACCCCATCGGGTTCGATGCGCCAGACGAATTGCCTGTGGGTCTGCTGATTTTTCTGCTGGTGCCTGAAGCCGCCACACAGAAGCACCTCGAAATCCTCTCCGAGATTGCCGAACTGCTCAGCGATTCGGCCCTGCGTGAAAGGCTCAAGGCCTGCACCGATGCTGCCGAACTGCACGGCATGATTGCCGGCTGGCAGTCCACGCAAACGGCTTGAGCCTGTCTGGCGCTGCGCACTTTCGCTGATTCGCCGTGAAGCCCAATGTTGTCAGCGCCGATGTTCTGTTTGAGGAATTTCGCGGCCCCCTGAAGTGGGAGTGGGTGGCCGGGCTGGGCGCTTCCGAGCGGCGCTTTGACGAAGTGGCCGTGCGGTCCGCGCGCTCCGGGGCCGATCTGGTCGGCTACCTCAATTACATCCATCCCTACCGCGTCCAGATCCTGGGCGAGCGCGAGATTGCCTATCTGAGCAGCGCGTCTCCCGACGATTGCAAGCGTCGCATTGCCCGCATCGTGACGCTGGAGCCGCCCGTGCTGGTGCTGGCCGACGACCAGACCGCCCCCGATGCATTGGTGTCGATGTGCGAGCGCGCGCAGATCCCGATGTTCTCCACGCACGAGTCCTCGGCGTTTGTGATCGACGTGCTGCGTGCCTACCTGTCCAAGCACTTTGCCGACCGCACCACCATGCACGGCGTGTTCATGGACATTCTCGGCCTGGGGGTGCTGATCACCGGCGAATCTGGCCTGGGGAAAAGCGAGCTGGGCCTGGAGCTGATCTCGCGCGGCAACGGCCTGGTGGCCGACGATGCGGTGGACCTGTTCCGCATCAACCAGACCACCATCGAGGGCAAGTGCCCCGATCTGCTGCAGAACCTGCTGGAAGTGCGCGGCATCGGTCTGCTCGATATCCGTGCCATCTTTGGCGAGACGGCGGTCCGCCGCAAGATGCGCCTCAAACTCATCGTGCACCTTGTGCGCAAGGAGACCCTGGAGCGCGACTACGAGCGCCTGCCCTACGAGCCACTCACGCAAGACGTACTGGGCGTGCCTGTGCTCAAGGTCGTGATTCAGGTGGTGGCCGGCCGCAACATCGCCGTGCTGGTCGAAGCGGCCGTGCGCAACACCATCTTGCAACTGCGCGGCATTGATACCTACCAGGAATTTGTGGAGCGCCATCGCCGCGCCATGGAGCGCGACACTGGCGTGTAATTTGCTTCGTATTTGATAGCTATCAGCGCTTGTCAAATAAGCGCTGGAGCCAATTTTTGCCTATATGGTTAAAAACTGGCGCGCGCCCAGGGCCAGCGCACCCGTGGAACCGGCTTAGCCGGGCCACCGGGTGCGTCCCCCCTCGGGGGGATGGCGCCGAAGGCGACTCAGGGGGCTTATTTACTAGCGCAGGCCGCGCACTGGCCATACAGGGCCATGGTGTGGTCCTGCACCAGCCAGCCCTTGGCCTTGGCCACGGCCTGCTGGCGTTTTTCAATCTCGGGGTCGTAGAACTCCTCCACCTTGCCGCACGACGTGCAGATGAAGTGGTCGTGGTGCTGCCCTTCGTTGAGTTCGTACACCGCCTTGCCGCTCTCGAAATTGCTGCGGATCAGGATGCTGGCCTGCTCGAACTGCGTGAGCACGCGGTAGACCGTGGCCAGGCCAATGTCCGAACGCTCTTCCAGCAGCACGCGGAACACATCTTCGGCCGTCATATGGCGTTGCTCGCCTTTCTGGAAGATCTCCAGAATCTTCAGGCGGGGCAGCGTGGCCTTGAGTCCCGTGCTTTTGAGTTCGTCGATGTTGGTCATGGCATGGTCTTTCGGGATGCGGGCCTCGGCCTCAAGGTCAGAAGGCCTGCCGCTACAATGGGGCGATCATATCCTCAGCCCTTTTACCCATGCCCGTCAAAGCCCGTTTCAGCGCCCGCCTGGGCCTGGTCCTTTTGGTCGGTGCCAGCGTGGCCGCCCTGGCCGGTTGCAGTAGCCTGGATGGTGCCAGTACCCGCATTGCCAGCATTGTCACTCCCTACAAAATCGATGTGGTGCAGGGCAATTTTGTGTCGCGCGAGCAGGTCGAGGCGCTCCAGCCCGGCATGAGCCGCCAGCAGGTGCGTGAAATCCTCGGTACGCCGCTGGTCACCAGCTTGTTCCATGCAGACCGCTGGGAATACGTGTTCACGCTCAAGCGCCCCGGTGAAGAAGCCCAGACCCGCAAGCTGACCGTGTATTTCAAGGGCGATGGGCTGGACCGCTCCGAAGGCGACCCCATGCCCACAGAGACCGAGTTCGTGGCCACACTGGGCTCGCGTGGTTCCAAAAGCAAGGTGCGCGTGCTGGAGGCCACACCGGAGCAACTGGCCCGCTACCCTGCGTCGCAACGGCCATCTTCCTCCCCGACAGCGCCCCCGCTGGAGCCTGCCTCTGTCAGCTACCCGCCGCTGGAAGCGCCAGCACGCTGATTTTCGCGATCTGGCCGGTGGGGGAACGGGTAGATCGATGCCCGCCTCACTTCAAAGCCAACGACAACGTACAGGACACTCATGACAGGGACCCCTTCGCCTGCCCCCGCATCCACGCCCTCGCGCCCCCTCCGTGTTGCCGTCGCCGGTGCATCCGGTCGCATGGGCCGCATGCTGATCGAGGCCCTTCGCGCCAGTGATGACTGTGTGCTGGCAGGCGCGCTGGACGTGCCGTCCAGCCCCGGCATCGGTTCGGATGCCACCGCGTTTCTGGGCCATGCCAGCGGTGTTGCCATCACGGCCGACATTGCTGCGGGCCTGAAAAACGCCGACGTTCTGATTGATTTCACACGCCCTGAGGGCACCCTGGTCCACCTGGCCGTGTGCTGCGAACTCGGGGTAAAAGCCGTGGTGGGTACCACGGGCTTCACCGATGCGCAGAAGGCCGAGATTGCCGTCTTTGCCCAGCGCACCGCCATCGTCATGGCGCCCAACATGAGCGTGGGCGTGAACGTCACCCTCAAGCTGCTGCAGATGGCGGCCAAGGCGATGGCCACGGGCTACGACATCGAGATCATCGAAGCCCACCATCGCCACAAGGTGGATGCGCCCTCGGGCACCGCGCTCAAGATGGGCGAGGTGATTGCTGACGCGATGGGGCGCGACCTCAAGGAATGTGGCGTTTACGCCCGCGAAGGTGTCACTGGTGAGCGCGATCCGTCGAGCATCGGTTTTGCCACCATCCGGGGTGGTGACATCGTGGGCGATCACACCGTGCTGTTCGCGGGCATCGGCGAGCGCATCGAGATCACGCACAAGTCTTCCAGCCGCTCGACCTACGCACAGGGCAGCCTGCGGGCGGTGCGTTTCCTCGCTGGGCACAAGACGGGCATGTTCGACATGTTCGACGTGCTCGGTCTGCAATGAGATACCCCCTGAGATGCTTCGCATCTTCCCCCTGCAGGGAGACGCCACCCGTGGCCTGGCAAAGCCAGTTCCACGGTGGCACTGGCTTAGAGCGCGCCAGCTGCGGGCGATGCGCCACATAACGGGGTAGTGATGGACGCACTCCACTGGTGGCGCCAGGGCGACGCCGTCACGCAGGGCACGGCACTTGTGCTGTTGGCCATGTCGGTGGCCAGCTGGGTGGTCATCGTCTGGAAGCTGCGGCTCATGCGCCAGGCCAGTGCCGATGTGGCCCGCTGCACGGCGGCGTTCTGGCAGGCGCCATCCATGGAGGTTGCAGCACAACGTTTGCAGTCTTTTGACCGCGCTGCGCTGGTCTTGCCTCTGGTGGTTGCTGCAAATTCAATAGCAAATCATTCTCTGCCCGATGCCCCGGCCTCATTGGCCAGCGCGGGCAGCCTGTCTCAGCGGTTGACTCGGGTGCTGCGCGATGCCCTGCATGGCGTGCTGGGGCGCCTGCAGTTTGGCCAGGTGCTGCTGGCCACGGTGGGCTCCACCGCGCCGTTCGTGGGGCTGCTGGGCACCGTGTGGGGCATCTACCATGCGCTGACGGCCATGGCGGGCGCGGGCCAGATCACCATCGACCGCGTCTCCGGCCCCGTGGGCGAGGCCCTTGTCATGACGGCGGCCGGGCTGGCCGTGGCCATCCCCGCCGTGCTGGCCTACAACGTGTTTGGGCGGCTGATCGGCCGCATCGAGGCGGACCTGGAAGGGTTTGCGCGCGACCTGCGCGAACTTGTCATTGATACGGCGGCCCTCCAGAGTTTGGCAGGCACCACAGAAGGTCTGAGCAATGCGAGCCGACCCGCCGCCGGGCCGCCCCAAGGCGGGTCCGCCCCCATGGGGGGCAGCGAACCACGCGCAGCGGGGAGCGTGGGGGCATGAGTTTCGGCAGACTCGAACGCACCACCGGGCCACAGCCCATGAGCGACATCAACATGACGCCGCTGGTCGATGTGATGCTGGTGCTGGTGGTCATCTTCATCCTCACGGCACCGCTGCTGGCCAGTTCCATCCGGCTCGACCTGCCACGCTCCGAGGGCGCCACGCCCGGTAGTGCGCCGCAGTTCGTTACCCTTGTGGTCGATGCGTCGGGCCAAGCCTTTCTGGACGACCAGCCGCTGTCGCAGAGCGCGTTGGCTGAGCGCCTGCGCCGCATCGGCGCCGAACGGCCCGACACCGAAATCCAGCTGCGCGCCGACGCCGCAGTGCCCTATGGGCGCGTGGTCGAGGTCATGGGCGCAGCGCATCTGGCCGGGCTGCAGCGCATCGGCTTTGTTGCCGAGCCACCGGCTGCAGGCGCGCCGTCTGCCCCTGCCAAGGCCCCCTGAAACCGCCGTGTGCCGCCGTGCCGACCGGTCTGCGCAGGCCGCTGGCGGCGGCAGGCGCGGAAGGCGGGGCCTGACAGCCTAAAATCTGCGCAGCGCAGCCCTGCGGCTGCACCTCCCTCTCACCCCCGAGCCCCCATGCAAGACAAATACTCTCCCCAAGACGTCGAGCGCGCCGCCCGCGGCCACTGGACCGCCACCGATGCCTACCGCGTGACGGAAGACGCCAACAAGAAGAAGTTCTACGCCTGCTCGATGCTGCCGTATCCCAGCGGCAAGCTGCACATGGGCCACGTGCGCAACTACACCATCAACGACATGCTCACGCGCTACCTGCGCATGAACGGCCACAACGTGCTGATGCCCATGGGCTGGGACGCCTTCGGCCTGCCCGCTGAAAACGCGGCGCTGAAGAATGGTGTGCCCCCTGCCAAGTGGACGTACGAAAACATCGCGTACATGAAAAAGCAGATGCAGGCCATGGGCCTGGCCATCGACTGGAGCCGCGAAGTGGCCACCTGCGACCCCACTTACTACAAGTGGAACCAGTGGCTGTTTTTGAAGATGCTGGAAAAGGGCATCGCTTACCGCAAGACCCAGGTCGTGAACTGGGACCCGGTGGACCAGACCGTGCTGGCCAACGAGCAGGTGATTGACGGCAAGGGCTGGCGCACGGGTGCGGTGGTCGAAAAGCGCGAGATCCCTGGCTACTACCTCAAGATCACCGACTACGCCGAAGAGCTGCTCGATTTTGTGACCGGCGACAAGCTGCCCGGCTGGCCCGAGCGCGTGAAGCTGATGCAGGAGAACTGGATCGGCAAGTCTGAGGGCGTGCGCTTTGCGTTTACCCACGACATTGCGGGTGACGACGACGCGCTGATCGGCGACGGCAAGATGTACGTGTTCACCACGCGCGCCGACACCATCATGGGCGTGACCTTCTGCGCCGTGGCGCCCGAGCACCCGCTGGCCACCCATGCCGCCAAAACCAACCCTGCACTGAAAGCCTTCATCGAAGAGTGCAAGAGCGGCGGCACGACCGAGGCCGAGCTGGCCACGCAAGAGAAGAAGGGCGTGCCCACGGGCCTGTTCGTCACCCACCCGCTCACCGACGAAAAGGTCGAGGTCTGGGTCGGCAACTACGTGTTGATGGGCTATGGCGACGGTGCCGTGATGGGCGTGCCCGCGCACGACGAGCGCGACTTCGCGTTCGCCCTCAAGTACGGCATCGAGATCAAGCAGGTGGTGCTGGTCGATGGCGAACACTTCGACTACCACCAATGGAACGACTGGTACGGCGACAAGCAACGCGGCGTGACCATCAACTCCGACAGCTTCAGCGGCCTGTCGTACAAGGAAGCCGTGAACGCCGTGGCCCATGCGCTGGAGCAAAAGGGCCTGGGCGAGAAGAAGACGACCTGGCGCCTGCGCGACTGGGGCGTGAGCCGCCAGCGCTACTGGGGCACTCCGATCCCCATCATCCACTGCGACGAACATGGCGCGGTGCCCGTGCCCGAAAAAGACCTGCCCGTGGTGCTGCCGCAAGACTGCATCCCCGATGGCTCGGGCAACCCGCTGCACAAGCACGAAGGCTTCCACGCGGGCGTGACCTGCCCCGTGTGCGGCAAGCCTGCCCGCCGCGAGACGGACACCATGGACACGTTCGTGGATAGCTCGTGGTACTTCATGCGGTACTGCGACCCCAAGAATGCCGACGCGATGGTGGCGGGCGGTGCCGACTACTGGATGCCGATGGACCAGTACATCGGCGGTATCGAACACGCCATCCTGCACTTGCTGTACGCCCGCTTCTGGACCAAGGTCATGCGCGACCTGGGCCTGGTCAAGGTCGATGAGCCCTTCACCAAGCTGCTCACGCAGGGCATGGTGCTCAACCACATCTACAGCCGCCGCACCGCCAAGGGCGGCAAGGACTACTTCTGGCCGCACGACGTGGAGCACGTGCTGGACGAAGGCGGCAAGATCATCGGCGCCAAGCTGAAGAACGAAGCCACCAGCGGCGACGGTATGTTGCCCGTGGGCACGCCCATCGACTACGAGGGCGTGGGCACCATGTCCAAGTCCAAGAACAACGGCGTGGACCCGCAGGACCTGATCGAGAAGTACGGCGCCGACACCGCCCGCCTGTACACCATGTTCACCGCCCCGCCCGAGGCCACGCTGGAGTGGAACGACGCCGCAGTGGAAGGCAGCTATCGCTTCCTGCGCCGGGTGTGGAACTTCGGCCTCAAGCTGTCTGCTATGGATATGGGAGCTGCCAGCGCAAGCGTGGCAAGCGCCAGCAGCCTGAAAGATGTGGAATTCAGCAAAGAGGCCAAGGCCCTGCGCCTGGAGATCCACACCGTGCTCAAGCAGGTGGACTACGACTACCAGCGCATGCAGTACAACACCGTGGTCTCCGGCGCGATGAAGATGATCAACGCGCTCGAAGACTTCAAGGCCACCGACTCGGCTGGTGCTCAGGTGGCGCTGATCGAAGGCTTTGGCATCCTGCTGCGCTGCCTGTACCCGGCCACCCCCCACATTGCGCACAGCCTCTGGAGCGGCCTGGGTTACGCGGCCGAACTGGGCGACCTGCTGGATGCACCCTGGCCCCAGGTCGATGCGAACGCGCTGGTGCAGGACGAGATCGAGCTCATGCTGCAGGTCAACGGCAAGCTGCGCGGCTCCATCCATGTGCCCGCACAGGCCGACAAGGCCGAGATCGAACGCATTGCCCTGGCCAGCGAGGCGTTTGTGGCCCAGGCTGCAGGCGCTGCGCCCAAGCGCGTCATTGTGGTGCCTGGCCGCCTCGTGAACGTGGTGGTATAGCCCCCATGAACAAGCGCACACTGCTCTCCCTCGCGCCCGTGGCCCTGCTGTCCGCTTGCGGATTTCGGCTGCGGGGCGTGCCCGAGTTCGGGTTTGACTCGCTCTACATCGCAGCACCTGCAGGCTCGCCCCTCGCGCGGGAGTTGCAGCGCACGCTGGAGGGTTCGGGCGGCAAGCTGCAGCTGCTGCGCGACCCGGCGGCCATGCCCACGGCCGATGCCATTCTGGATTTGCTGCAGGAGCAGCAGGAGCGCGCCGTGGTGGGGCTCAATGCCTCGGGCCAGGTGCGCGAACTGCAGCTGCGCCTGCGCATAAGGTTCCGGCTGCGTACCCCGGCAGGTGCCGAACTGATTCCCGAGACCGAACTGCTGCAGCAGCGCGACATCAGCTACAACGAGACCATCGCCCTCGCCAAGGAGGCTGAGGAAGCACTGCTCTACCGCAACATGCGGACCGACCTGGTGCAGCAGCTTATGCGCCGCCTGGCAGCGGCCAAGCGCTGAGCCCAGGCGTGGGGCTGTGGCCTCTTGGCGGTAGCGCAGAGCAGCAGGCAGCGACAGCGCCTTGCCGGGCGTTCGTGATGGGCGAGGCGCAGGCGCTCAGGGGGATGTTCGCATGAGCGTACTTTTGCCAAACAGCGACTCCACCAGGTCCACCGCCAGCACCGCCGTGCGGTTGCGCACATCGAGCGCGGGGTTGAGTTCCACAATGTCCAGCGAGGCCAGGCGCCCGCTGTCGGCAATCATCTCCATGCACAACTGCGCCTCGCGGTAGGTGGGGCCTCCCGGCACCGTGGTGCCCACGCCGGGCGCGATGTCGGGGTCCAGAAAGTCCACATCAAAGCTCACATGCAGGTGGGTGTGTGCATCCAGTCCGGCCAGCGCCTGCTGCATGGTCTGGCGCATGCCCACCTCGTCGATGTAGCGCATGTCGAACACCTCCAGGCCCTGCTCATGCACAAAGCGCTTTTCGCCTGCGTCCACGCTGCGGATGCCGATCTGCCGGATCTGCGACGGGCGGAGCGCCGCGCCACCGCCCGGCATGCGGGCCAGCCCGGTCAGCGCCTCGGGGCCGAACCCGCACAGGCAGGCCACGGGCATGCCATGCACATTGCCGCTGGGCGTGAGTGCACTGGTGTTGAAGTCGGCATGGGCATCCAGCCACAGCACCCGCAGTTTTTTGCCCATTTCTGCGCAATGGCGGGCCACGGCGCTGATGCTGCCCAGGCCCAGGCAGTGGTCGCCACCCAGCAGGATGGGCAGGTGCCCCAGTTGCAACTCGGCATACACGGCGTCAAACACCCGCTGGTTCCACTCCACCACCTCGGGCAGGTGTCGGTAACCGTTCACGGGAGGCTGCCAGGGGTTGGCGGGGCCACTCAAGTTGCCCCGGTCAAACACCTGCAGTCCGTGCGACTCCAGCGCTGCCTGCAGGCCCGCCACGCGCAGGGCCTCGGGCCCCATGGAGGCGCCGCGCGCCCCGGCGCCGATGTCGGTGGGGGCGCCGATCAGGCTGGTGGGCTGGGCGCTGCGCAGGGCGTTGGGTGGCATGGTGCGGGGGCTTTCTGGGAAGGCAGTCGATGTCGGTACGGGCGCGTGTACGCGCCCCGGGGGAATTCTCGGGGCTTTGGGCGCCAGTGAATAGCACTGCAGCTGATTAGTTCGCGGTCTCTCTTGTGCACTGTGAGGGCATTTGCTGGCAATGTGCACAGTGCCGGGCCTGCCCAGGCGATAAACTTTGCCGCATGCAAGTCGCCCTGGCCCAACTCTCACCGCATCTTCAACGGGGCCTGTCGCCGCTTTACGTGTTGCATGGCGACGAGCCCCTGCTGCAGCAGGAGGCGGCAGACGCCATCCGCGCCACGGCCCGTGCTCAGGGCTATACCGAACGCACCTCGTACACGGTAGCAGGCGCTCACTTTGACTGGAGCGCCGTGCTGGCTGCAGGCGGCAGCTTGAGCCTGTTTGCCGACAAGCAGATCGTCGAGATCCGCATCCCCTCGGGCAAGCCCGGCAAGGATGGTGGCGTGGCGCTGCAGCAGATTGCTGAATCCGCCAAGGGCAACGACAGCACGCTCACGCTGGTGATGTTGCCGCGCCTTGACAAGGCCACACGCACGGGCGCATGGTTTGCGGCGCTGGAATCCAGCGGCACCTCGATCCAGATCGACCCCATCGAGCGCGGCATGCTGCCGCAGTGGATCGCCCAGCGCCTGGCCGCCCAGGGCCAGCGCGTGGTGGCGGGCGAGGAAGGCCAGCGCACGCTGCAGTTTTTTGCCGACCGGGTGGAGGGCAATCTGCTCGCCGCCCACCAGGAGATCCAGAAGCTCGCATTGCTCCACCCCCCCGGCGAGCTGACACAGGCACAGGTCGAAGCCGCTGTGCTCAACGTGGCGCGCTACGACGTCTTCAAGCTCTCTGAATCTGTGCTCTCAGGCCATACCGCCCGCGTGCAGCGCATGCTCGACGGCCTGCAGGCCGAGGGCGAGGCCGAAGTGCTGGTGCACTGGGCGCTGGCCGAAGACATCCGTGCCTTGAAGCGCGTGAAAGACGCCATGAACGCCGGCCGCCCTCTGCCCATGGCCCTGCGCGAAAACCGGGTGTGGGGCGCCAAGGAAAAGCTGTATGAACGCATCCTGCCCAGGGCCAGCGACGCGGCGCTGGCGAGGTTGCTGCAATCGGCCCACACGGTGGACGGCATTGTGAAAGGGCTGAAGGTACCCGACTGGCCGACTGACGGCTGGCAGGCGCTGCATCGGCTGGCGTTTCAGATGTGCCGGCTGACGCAGGCGGCGCGGTGATGGCAGCGCCCTGTTGCGCCCTCGCTGTGTAAGATTCTCGGGCGTCCTTTTGGACGACGCGGTTCGCCGGGACCCGCGAAACATTGACCCCAGCGCGTCGGCTTGGGTCAGGCGCATCGGAGAAGAGCTAGATGATTGTCGTTTTTGGTAGCGTGCAAGTCGCACCGCAGCACATGCAGCAGGCCCGGCAGATCGCCAAAGAGCATGTGGAGCGATCCCGTGCCGAACCGGGCTGCATTTCGCATGCGTTCTATGAAGACCCTGATCGTCCCAACCTCCTGGTGTTTGTCGAGGAGTGGGAGTCCGAAAGTGCTCTGAAGCAGCACTTTGCGGTCCCTGCGTCTGCGGCGTTTGGCAAACAGATGGGAGCCCTTGCGGCAAGCCGACCGCACATGAGGCTGCTTCACGCGACCGAGCTGCCGTTCCCGGGCGGTGCGACCTGACGATCTCCGGGCGGGGCTGCGTTGGTAGCAAGTGCAGGCGTTTTAGCCCTCATCCCTGTCCGACCACGCCCCGCGCCTTGTCCATCCACATTTGCAGATTCGCCACCAGATCCTTCTGGCTGAACGAGCAGCTTTCCTCTGAAAACAGTGCGCTGGATTCCAGCCGGTCCAGCAGGTTGAGCAGCACCTCGCCGTAGCGCGGGGGCAGGGCGGCGAGCAGGGTGGTTTGCTGGCGGGCCAGGGTGCTCAGGGTGGTGGCGGTGTGGTCGCCGCGTTCAAAGGCCTGCAGGGCCTGGGACAGGGTGGCGAGTTGGGTGTGGGCGGTGTCGGTCATGGCCAAGCGGGGTGGTGAGTCGGGCAAGGCTGCAAGGGTAAAGCCAACTGCGGCAAAATCGCTCAATGAACGCCCTCAACGTCGCTGAATACACCCACACCCTCGGTCTCCAGGCAAAAACGGCCTCTGCGCTGATGGCGAAAGCGCCAGCAGCTATCAAAAACAAAGCACTCAAGGCCCTGGCCCGGCTGCTGCGCGACAACGTGGACGCGCTGCAGGTGGACAACGCACGCGACCTGGAGCGCGCCAGCGCTGCGGGGCTGGCCGAGCCCATGGTGGACCGCCTCAAGCTCAGCCCCAAGGTGCTGGAGACTTGTGCAGAAGGCTGCGAACAGCTGGCCACCATGCCCGACATCATTGGCGAGATCCTGGGCATGAAGCAGCAGCCCAGCGGCATCCGCGTGGGCCAGATGCGCGTGCCGATTGGCGTGTTCGGCATGATCTACGAGAGTCGCCCCAATGTGACCATCGAGGCCGCGTCGCTGTCGATCAAGAGCGGCAACGCCTGCATCCTGCGTGGTGGCTCCGAGGCGATTGATTCGAACAAGGCGCTGGCCAAGCTGGTGCAGCAGGCACTGGCGGAGGCGGGCCTGCCGGAGCACGGCGTGCAGTTGGTGCAGACCACGGACCGCGAGGCCGTGGGCCAGCTGATTGCCATGCCGCAGTTTGTGGACGTGATCATCCCGCGCGGCGGCAAGGGGCTGATCGAGCGCATCAGCCGCGATGCCAAGGTGCCCGTGATCAAGCACCTGGACGGCAACTGCCACACCTATGTGGACGACCCCTGCGACATCGCCATGGCGGTGAAGGTGGCCGACAACGCCAAGACCAACAAATACAGCCCCTGCAACGCGAGCGAAGGCCTGCTGGTGGCGCGCGGCGTGGCGGCCGAATTCCTGCCCCAGATCGGCGCTGTGTACGCCGCCAAGGGCGTGGAGATGCGCGGTTGCCCTGAGTCGCTGGCCATCCTGGCCTCGGTGCCTGGTGCCCAACTCGTGCCCGCCACCGAGCAGGACTGGAGCGAGGAATACCTGGCCCCGATCATCAGCGTGAAGGTGGTGGCCGGTGTGGACGAGGCCATTGCCCACATCAACCACTATTCGAGCCACCACACCGATGCCATCCTGACGCGTGACCACATGCACGCCCAGCAGTTCCTGCGCGAGGTGGATTCGGCCAGCGTGATGGTGAACGCCAGCACGCGGTTTGCCGATGGTTTTGAGTACGGCCTGGGCGCCGAAATCGGCATCAGCACCGACAAGTTCCATGCGCGTGGGCCGGTGGGCATCGAAGGGCTGACCTCACTCAAGTACGTGGTGCTGGGCGAGGGTGAGGTGCGGGGGTGATTTGCTCCTTATTTCATAGCTGCTAGCGCTTTCCTGTAAAGCGCTAAGGCCCAATTTCTTATGAAAATCATCATCCTCGGCGCAGGCCGTGTGGGCCAGAGCGTGGCAGACAGCCTGGTGTCCGAGCGCAATGACATCACCGTCATCGACACCGATGCCGCCCGCCTGCGCGACCTGGAGTCGCGCTTTGACCTGCGCGGTGTGGTGGGCAATGGCATCGAACCGGCCGTGTTGGCCGAGGCGGGCGCCGAGGACACGGATCTGCTGATCGCCTGCGCTGCACAGGACGAGACCAACCTGGTGTGTTGCAAGGTGGCGCAGCTGGTGTTCAACATCCCCAAGCGCATCGCGCGGGTGCGTTCCAACGGATTCACGCTGGATGAGCGGCTGACCGGCCCTGATGGCTTTGGCGTGGACCGCATCATCTGCCCCGAAGAGTCCCTGACCCGCTACATCGGCAAGCTGATCGAATACCCAGAGGCCATGCAGGTGCGCGAGTTTGCCGGCGGCCGCGCCTGCCTGGTGTCGGGCCGGGCCCGGCCCGGCGCGCCCATGGTGGGCCCCACGATTGGCGAGCTGCGCGAGCGTGCGCCCGAGATGGCGATGCGCATGGTGGCCATCTACCGCCGTTTTGCCGACGAGCCCGATCGCTTCATCGCCTGCGACGGCGCCACCCGTATCGAGCCGGGCGACGAGGTGTTTGTGCTGGCGGCGCATGAGCACATTGCCCAGGTGCTGGCGGCCTTGCACCGCCCTGCCTCGCAGCAGGCCCAGCCAGTGCGCCGCATCATGATTGCGGGCGGCGGTGGGGTGGGCTTGCGCCTGGCGCGGCAACTGGCGCAGACGCCAGGGCGCTTTCACATCAAGATCATTGAAGACCATGCCGAGCGCTGCGTGGCACTGGCGTCGGCGCTGCCATCGGACGTGCTGGTGCTGCAGGGCGATACCACCGATGAAGACCTGCTGGGTGATGAAAGCATCGAGGAGGTGGACCTCTTCCTCGCGCTCACCGACGATGACGAGGACAACATCATGTCGTGCCTGCTGGCCAAGCGCATGGGCGCCAGCCGCGTGCTGGCGCTCATCAATCGCCGCAGCTATGCCGACCTGATGCACGGCACGCAGATCGACATTGCGCTGTCGCCCGCACAGGCCATGCTGGGCGAGCTCCTGGCCTATGTGCGCCAGGGCGATGTGCAGGCCGTGCACAGTCTGCGCCGTGGCGTGGCCGAGGCGCTGGAGATCGTGGCGCGCGGCGACCGCAAAAGCTCGCGCGTGGTGGGCCGCAAGGTCAGCGAGCTGCAGCTGCCGCGCGACGTGCACATCGGCCTGATCGTGCGCGGGCTGCCTGATGCCTCCGACCCTGTCCCGGGCCACCCACGCGAGCCCGAGGTCATCATCCCGCGCAGCGCGACGGTGATCGAGAGCAACGACCATGTGGTGTTCTTCCTGCCCAACAAGCGGCGGGTACGTGACGTGGAAAAGCTCTTCCGCGTGAGCGCGACCTTTTTCTGACCCGACCCCAGGCTTGGCGATATCACCATGACGGACATGTTTCCCGTTTTGCGGGTGCTGGGCATCCTGATCATGATCTTTGCGCTGGCCATGGGGCTGCCGCTGGCGGTGTCTTTGTGGACGGGCGATGGTGTCTGGTTTGTGTACCCGTTGTCCATGGGGGCCACGATGCTGGCGGGGGCGTGGCTTTGGTGGCGGCTGCGGTTGTTTCGGCAAGAGCTGCAACCGCGCCATGGCGTGATGCTGGTCTCGCTGGTGTGGATGCTGCTGCCCCTTTCGGCCGCGCTGCCTCTGATGCTGGCGGGGCACTACACCGGGCAGCCGCTGTCGTTCACGCATGCCTACTTCGAGGCTGTGTCGGGGCTGACTACCACGGGCTCCACCGTGCTCGCGGGCCTGGATGCCTTGCCGGTGTCGGTGAATGTGTGGCGCACCTTTTTGCAGTGGATGGGTGGCATGGGCATCCTGATCCTGGCCGTGGCCGTGCTCCCGCTGCTGGGGGTGGGGGGCAGCCAGCTGTTCAAGGCCGAAGCAGCGGGGCCGCTGAAGGACACCAAGCTCACGCCGCGCATGACCGGTACGGCCAAGGGGTTGTGGGGGGTGTACGCGCTGTTTTCCTTGCTGTGTGGACTGGCCTATTGGGCGGCTGGCATGGCGCCATTGGATGCGCTGATGCACATGTTCACCACCGTGAGCCTGGGCGGGCTGTCTTCGCACGACCTGAGCTTTGGCTACTTCCAGTCGCCGCTTCTGGAGGCGATCTGCATCTTCTTCATGCTGGTGGCCAGCTGCAATTTTGCGTTGTACTTCGTGGCGTTTCGCAAGGGCCACTGGGGTGGTTTCTGGCGCGACCCGGAGCTGCGGGCCACGCTGTTTGCGCTGATCGGCGGCGGGCTGGTGGTGGCGCTGCTGTTGTGGGCCAAGGGTGTGTATGCGCCGCTGGAGGCATTGCGCCACGGCATGTTCAACCTGGTGTCGCTGGCCACCACCACCGGCTATGCCACGGTGGACTACCTCGCCTGGCCGGTGTTTGCGCCCGTGTTCATGCTGCTGCTGTCGGGCGTGGCCACCAGTGCCGGATCGACGGGCGGCGGGATCAAGATGGTGCGCATGCTCATTCTCGTCAAGCAGGCGCGCCGCGAGATGAACCGGCTGGTGCATCCGCGCGCGGTGCAGCCCGTGCGGCTGGGCGATGCCGTGGTGGACAACCGAGTGATCTTTTCGGTGTTGGCCTTCATGCTGGTCTATGGCGGCACCATCTTCGGGCTCAGCATGGTCATGCTGTTGACCGATCTGGACCCGGTGACGGCTTTTTCCGTGGTGTTGGCCAGCGTGAACTGTGCGGGACCGGGCCTGGGCAGCGTGGGGCCTGCGTCCAACTACGCCGTGCTGACCGATTTTCAGATCTGGGTGTGCTCCCTGGCCATGCTGCTGGGGCGGCTGGAGATTCTGAGCTTCATGGCCTTGCTCACCCCGGCGTTTTGGCGGCGCTGAGCGGGGCTGCCCGAAAAATCCGCCCGGCGGGCTTGCGAAGGCCCGGTCACGCCCCAACCCTACAATGGATTGCAATCGTTCCCGTCTCCTCTGAGGGCTCCCCATGGTTCCGCATCTCATCACGGCCCTGACTGGGCCGATCAACGAACTCGAACAGCGTGTTCTCGACTCGATGCCCGCCATCGAACGCTGGTTCCGGCTGGAATGGATGGAGCACACGCCGCCGTTCTATACCTCGGTGGACATCCGCAATGCCGGCTTCAAGCTCGCGCCCGTGGACACCAACCTGTTCCCCGGCGGCTGGAACAACCTCACCAAGGAGATGCTGCCCCTGGCCGTGCAGGCCGCCATGGCTGCCATCGAGAAGATCTGCCCCGAGGCACGCAACCTGCTGATCATCCCGGAGAACCACACGCGTAATACGTTCTACCTGGCCAACGTGGTGCAGCTGCAGCGCATCTTCAACATGGCCGGGCTCAACGTGCGCGTGGGCTCCATCAGCCCCGAAATCAAGAAGCCCACGCTGATCGAGCTGCCCAACGGTGACACGGTGACGCTGGAGCCCGTGGTCCGCACCAAGCGCCGCCTGGGCCTCAAGGACTTTGACCCCTGCACCATCTTGCTCAACAACGATCTCTCGGCCGGCGCCCCCGGCATCCTGGAAGACATCCACGAGCAGTACCTGCTGCCCCCGCTGCACGCGGGCTGGAGCGTGCGTCGCAAGAGCACCCACTTCAAGAACTACGAAGAGGTGGCCAAGCGTTTTGGCAAGATGCTGGGCATCGACCCCTGGCTCATCAACCCCATGTACAGCCAGTGCGACGAGGTGGACTTTGCCGAAGACAAAGGCATGGACAAGCTGCAGACCACGGTGGATGCGCTTTTGACCAAGGTGCGCCGCAAGTACAAGGAATACGGCATCAACGAAAAGCCGTTTGTCATCGTCAAGGCCAACAACGGCACCTACGGCATGGGCATCATGACCGTGCGCGATGCCAAGGAGCTGGACGCGGTCAACCGCAAGACCAAGAACAAGATGGCCGTCATCAAGGACGGCCAGCCGGTCAACGACCTCATCATCCAGGAAGGCGTGTTGACCCAAGAGCGTGTGCACGAGGCCGTGGCCGAGCCTGTGGTCTACATGATGGACCGCTATGTGGTGGGCGGTTTCTACCGCATGCATGCCGAGCGCGGCGTGGACGAAAACCTCAATGCACCGGGCGCCAGCTTCGTGCCGCTGGCCTTTGAGCACAGCACCCACATGCCCCAGCCTGGCGTGCGCCCGGGGGTGAGTGCGCCCAACCGCTTCTATATGTATGGCGTGGTGGGCCGCCTGGCGATGCTGGCAGCCAGCTATGAGCTGGAGGCCACCAACCCCGACGCCGAGGTGTACGACTAGCCTCCTCCCTGAATTGCCTACGGCGCGCTCCCACCAGCCAAGTGACGCTGCCTGCCACGTCGGCCCACGACTGCCAAGGGTGAGTTGCTGCGTTGCAACATAGGGTGTGGCCTCCAGGCGCTTGATCGGGCGCAAGCGCACAATAGCGTTCCCAAAAGTAACGGAACCCGGCGACCCTTGTGTGTCGGGTGCGGTCAGTGCAAAGCTCCAAGTCATCGCTCGCAGCGCTCACGCTGGGCGCCATCGGTGTTGTGTATGGCGATATCGGCACCAGCGTGCTGTATGCCGTCAAAGAAGTGTTCGGGTCCGGCCATGTGCCGTTCACGCAAGACAACATCTACGGCATTCTTTCGATCTTCTTCTGGACGCTGACCGTCATCGTTTCGCTGAAATACGTGGTGCTGGTGCTGCGCGCCGACAACCATGGCGAAGGCGGGCTGATCGCGATGCTGGCCCTGGCTTCGCAGGCCGTGAAGGACAAACCCCGGCTGCGCGGCGTGCTGCTGGCGGTGGGCATTTTCGGCACCTCGCTGTTTTATGGTGACGGAGTCATCACCCCGGCCATTTCGGTGTTGTCGGCGGTGGAAGGGCTGGAGGTGGTCTCGCCCCACTTCAAGCAGTACGTGATTCCCATCACCCTGGTCGTGCTGTTTTGCCTGTTTGCCGTACAAAAGCGCGGGACCAGCGGGATCGGCAAGTTCTTCGGGCCCATCACGCTGGTGTGGTTTTTCAGCATTGCCCTCCTGGGGGTCTCTCACATCGTGGGCCACCCCGAAATCCTCTGGGCGTTGAGCCCGCACCATGCAGTCGGGTTCATGTGGGCCAACCCGGGCACCAGCTTCATCATCCTGGGTGCGGTGGTGTTGTGCGTGACCGGTGCCGAGGCCCTGTATGCCGATCTGGGCCACTTTGGCAAGCGGCCCATTCGCCTGGCTTGGTTTGGCGTGGCCATGCCGGCGCTCACGCTCAATTACTTTGGCCAGGGCGCACTGCTGCTGGCTGAGCCCGAGGCCGTGAAGAACCCCTTCTACATGATGGCACCCGACTGGGCGCTGATCCCGCTGGTGGTGCTGGCCACCATGGCCACGGTGATCGCGTCACAAGCCCTCATCACCGGCGCCTTCAGCGTGACCAAGCAGGTGATTCAGTTGGGCTACCTGCCCCGACTGAATATCCAGCACACCAGCGTGCGCGACACGGGGCAGATCTACATGCCGCTGGTCAACTGGGGACTGTTCGCCGCCATCGTTCTTGCGGTGGTGATGTTCCGCTCGTCCAGCAACCTGGCGGCGGCTTACGGCATTGCCGTGACGCTGGACATGCTGATTACCACCACGCTGACTTTCTTCGTAATCCGCTATGGCTGGGGCTACCCGCTGGCGCTTTGTATTGCGGCCACCGGCTGTTTCTTTGTGGTGGACCTGGCGTTTTTTGCGTCCAACCTGCTCAAGCTGTTCCAGGGCGGCTGGTTCCCGCTGCTGATTGGGGGCATCGTGTTCTCGTTGATGATGACGTGGAAGGAAGGGCGCCGCTTGCTGAATGACAAGTTGCGTGCCGACGCAATCGACCTCAAGGACTTCCTGGAGTCGGTGTTCGTCAGTCCGCCCACGCGCGTGGATGGCACCGCAGTATTCCTCACTGCCGAAACCGGCGCGGTGCCCAATGCGCTTTTGCACAATCTCAAGCACAACAAGGTGCTGCATCAGCAGAACCTCTTTGTGACGGTGCACAACCACGAGACGCCATGGATCGGACTGGACAAGCGCCTGCAGGTTGAACCGCTGGGC